>CAYOVU010000223.1:0-21723 GCA_964407505.1 uncultured Acidobacteriaceae bacterium
ACGTGCTTGCCTGCTTGTTCGTAAGCGACAAAGATCTCGCACTTCTGCCCGGTTCCCTCAAAAAACAAAAGAGTGCGCCCCTTCTCGAAGGGATTCCTGAGCTGTAACTTGCGGCGATACCATCCTGGCCCCTCGTAATACCGCTGGTCGGGATCAACTGCGTCGCGCGCATTGAAGCAGTGCGGGATTTCGACCTTCCGCCACACAGTGCTATCAGCCATGTCGGCGCGCCACACATCCCACACACTGCCCAGTGATCCTTGAAAAAACTCCCACCCAGTCGCCAACTTCTCTGAGCTTGCCTGGTTTGCAAACGTGGAATCCGTCTGCGCATCCGAAACCGGCAGGAATGCCCCGGCTACAGCGAGCGTGGTTGACTTTAGAAATTCCCGGCGAGTAACAGCGTTTGAATAGTCTTGGCGAAGTGCCTTACCAAGCTTGATAGCGGGCCGACTCATTGGTCAGGGTAGGACGTAGCGACTGCAGATGCGACGGCGGACATTGGTTCCATTATTTCAACGCGAGCGCCGTCCGGATCGAACAGATTGGTTCGCGGCGGCAGGTTACCGCCATTCTCCACATTTAGGGAAGAAGTCAGCAGACCCATGGTGGCGCGCGTCTGCAGGCTGGCAATCGTCTTCTGTACGTCGGAGCTTACTAGCGAAAAATGATTCTGCGCTTTCAAGTATACCGGCGTAGGCACCCCCGAATAGGGAATCAACTCAATGTAGTCGCTGCCGTCCGGGATCTGCAAGTCGACCCAGCCGGGCTGTCCGTCCCCTCCCCCGGCACCACGAAAAAATTCCCGAAAACCAAGCATGTCCCGATAAAACTTCATGGCCGAACCCACGGAACTTACAAGAATCCCCACGTGCGTGATGTGACTCGACACCCGGCTGGTCGGCATGAATTTCCCTTGTGAACGCGCGGTCAGACTGGTTTTTGAGTATTGCAGAATCTCCACCGGATGGCCGTCGGGATCGCGAATGGTCAGAAACGAATTGCCAATGCGGCCCTGATGAATATCCTCGACAATCGGAACCTTCTGAGCCGAGAGATACGCGCGCATGGCTGTAAGGTCGTCTGTGTATAAGGCGAAGTGATCCAACTGTCCTTGGCTGCGCGCATCTCCAGGGAACAGCTCGACATATTGCAGATCATTTACTTTTATGAATGAGATCGTGGGTTTGCCGTTGTCGCTATTGAGCGAAAACGGCTCCTGATAACCGAGCAGATTCTCGTAGAAAGCCAGGGTCCGGGGCATGTCGCTAACGCGAAAAGCCACGTGGGCGAGGCCCGGAAGGTGAGGCCTTGGAACATTGGTCTGTGTCTGCGCATGCAGAGACGACATTACCAGCACGGCGGCCAGAATATAGCGCATACAATACCCTCCTAGAAGCCTGGGGCTTGGCAGGTTGCCGTCCGTTGGATACTCCCTGCTTTGCAGGTGGCAGAGCGGTCTACCGTAAAGTCCCAGAGCCATCCTAAATCTATTCCTCGAGCGAATTCCCCATAGTCTAAAACCTCAGCCACCCTGACTTCCTCGTCACCAGCAGACGACCAGGGCTCATTAGGCCCAAAGTTCCGACTACCATGACTTTGAACAGCGACGTTGATCGTTGTGGTCGTTCCCGGGAGCGATACGAATCCTTGAGCTTGACCGCTGGCCCCTCCGCTTGGGGCGATAGCTATGACAGTGACTGGTCCGACTGACAATCCCGGAACGGAGTAGGACCCATCCGGCCCCGTACTTACAGTGATTCCACCGCCGGAAATGTCAGAATGGATACCGCCACTCCTAGTATCAGCTTCCGTACCACCGCCGCCGGATCCCGAGGTTACTGTCACCTGTGCTCCGGATACGGGAGCTCCAAACTCGGTAACGACCCCAGCCACAGTGCCCGTCCCCTGCACCAGAGTCAGGTTCTGACTAATGGTTTGGTTGGGAAGCACTGTAACTTGGACACCGGCTCCGCTTTGACTCACCGGATCATAGGCTTCGACCGTAGCGGCCCCTGCGGGAGCATTGGTGAAACTAAAGTTGCCTCCGGCGTCCGTGACCGTCTGGAGTTCTCCGGAGGCTGTTTGAAGCTGGACCGGTAGATTCGGGAAGGGCGTGTTGTTGATACTGTAAACAATACCGCTGACCGCTCCTGCTGGCTCGAGCGTAATGTTAACCACGAGATTCTCGCCTTGTGTAACCATGGCGATTGCCGTACCAGTGAGCGGGGGAGCTCCCGGTGTCAAGGTCACCGAGGCTCTGAGATAGTAAGTGCGGCTCGGCAAGCCGACGATACGATAGGTTCCGTTGGTTTGAATCGGCACGGTGAACTCGGATCCCTCGTTGCCTCCCTGGCTTGCACCAACGTAAACGATTCCTGGGCTTACAGGCTGGCCCGAGTTGTCGAACACTGTTCCACTGAGTACGCCTGCCCCAGTCAATTCGACATTTTGCTGTACCACGGTCTTGCCGGATGGGAAAGTGCCGGCGACACTGGCGGACTGCAAATTGGTAGCGACATCGAAAGCTTGCAGGACAAAACCAGTAACCGGAACCGCCATCGAGCCACCCTGATTGTTGAACTGTCCCGTGAAACTGAAATTCCCGTTCGGATCTGCATTCGTAGACAAGAGGTGGCCAAACAGAGGATCGCTACTCTGGAAACTCACCTGCGCGAAAGGTATCCCAGTCGCACCATCTCCTGCAAGCACCTGGCCGAAGACCTGGCCAGTAAGCGACTCGAGTGGCGCTACGGTGCTCACTCCGTTAGACGGCATCACAAAGTTCTGAATGGTTGGAAGATCTGCCGAACTGATGTTGGCGATCCCTTCCGGTGGCAGTTGAACCAAGCGCTGAGCGGAAGCGATCGCCCCGCTAATATTCACCTGCAAGCTGAAGAAATGCAGCAGGGCTACCTGCCCAGCTGCAGGCACGGTAATGTTGTCAAATTCCTCCTGCAGAGTGCCGACGCGATTTGTGTCGTCGATGGTCCATTGCGCGCTCGTTGCCTGCAGCACACTTCCTGGACCGTCGAAGATATCGGCCACTGGCGCCAGAGTCTCGTAACTCACAAGACCGGTAACGTTGGCACTCGTGTCTTGAAATACGCCCCAGTTGTCAGAAACTTCGAGAACATTGTCCCCACTGGACGTAGTGACAATCGCCGGCGGAACCGCGATCGGGTTGCCCTCGGCGTCGTGACCCGTGGTAAAGCGGAGATATGTTGTCCAACGAAGGTCTACGGTGACGGGACTGCTTCCCTGATTCTGTAGTACTTCCAGGTAACGAGAAAAATACCCGTTGTTGGGGACGAAAATCTTGCGCGTTATATTCAGACCCGCTATGCCCAGCTGTTGGATGTCGAATTCCTGCCCGTTGTTCGCGTTCGTCGCGGTGTTGCTGCCAATGAAGTGAGTCGTAGTACCACCCGAAATCACATCGAGCCGCACCGCGCCGTATAGCGTACCGTAGACATTGAAGAATTCTTCTTGCGACCCAGGCTCCAACGAGCCGTCCGGATTGATCTGGTACGAAAATCCATTAGCGTCGTAGAGCGTTGCAGGCAATACTTGTGATTGGCCCACTAGCCTGATGTTTTCAGTTGCGGTCGCGCCGTCCGCCGTGATATTCCCCTGAGCGAAGCCCGATTCCACTTGAGCCGGCTCCTCAAACACTGCCCCTTCCATGAAAGCTCCCACTGCCACCTGAGAGATTGAGTAGGTGCCGTTCGCATTTGTCGAGACGGACTGCACTTTCCCTGCCGCGTCCGTCAGTGTCACGGAGGCATTCACCGCCAGCCCACCCTCTGCCAGCGATACCTGTCCGGTGACCGTACCGAAGCCGACTAGGACCAGATTCTGTTGCACCGTGCTGCCCTCGCTTGCGACAGTGACGCTTGCCGTTGCACGGACAGTTCCACTCCCATCGATAGCCTGCAGCGTATATGTTCCGCTTGGGACAACACTAAACAAGAAGCTGCCATCGGAAGCGCTGGTGGTGGTTTGGGTCACGGCGGCTTGAGTCGCGGTACCGACGAGATTGACGGTCATTCCTGAGACCGGAGTTACGCCGTTCGCTGCAAACACAAAGCCGCTCACCGATCCCACCGGCTGCAACTGCAGTGTGATCGTAGCCGTATTTCCCGGACTTACGGAGCCGCTAACCGGACCGGCGCCGGCTTGCGTTACCGGATCCGAGGCGGTCACAGCAAAACCGCCGGCAGGGATCTGGCTAAAAGTGTAGGTCCCGTTCGGCTGCGTAACGCCATTAAAGCTTCCTCCAAATGCTGTTTGACCCGTCAGGGTAACGATCGCGCTGGCGTCGGGGTTTCCCAAGGCATTGAGGACGGTAGCCGTCACATTGCCTTGACCGTTGAGATTAATGTTTACCGTCTGAACCTGGCCCTGGCCGCTGATGGTGACGCTGCCTGTGCCCTGGTCGCCGTCGCTCGGGTCGGTCACCGAAATCGTATACGAACCCAGTGGCACGAAGCTCAGAGTGTACGATCCATTGACATCCGCCTGGGTGGCGGCTCCATCGGAAAGATTTACCTGGGCGTAGGAGTCAGGTGTCACCCCATCGGCGTGGAAGATTGTCCCCGTCACCGTTCCGGAAGCACTCAGGGTTATATTTTCCGTAACACTTTGCTGATCGCTTGTGATACTGCCGCTGGCCTGTCCGCCGAGCCCCAGTGCACTGGAACCCGCTGCCACGTTGAACGGCCCCACAAAAATGTTGGAGAGAACGTAATTGCCTCCAGAATCCGTCGTGGTCGTGCTGACGCCTCCGAATATGCTCTGACTGGTGAGTGACACATTCGCGTTCGGAATGGGATTCTGCGAGCTGTCGCTGACCACACCGGAAACTGCCCCCCGTCCCAGAAAGGTCACGTTGCTCTGCACAACACTTCCTGTCTTCGGGATGGAGCCTGTACTGCGTCCATGGTTGCCATTGCCGTCGGTGGCATCGAGAGTAAAAGCGCCGACTGAAACAAAATTGAACGAGAACTGCCCGCCCTCGTTCGTGGTCGTGCTTGCTAACGACGTCCCAGAAAGAACCACGTTGGCATTTGCAACCGGCGTGGTGCCGTTGGTTGCAAATACACTGCCTTGGATCGTGCCGGAAGCTGTTAGCTGTATGTTTGCGACTGCTGACGAGTTCGCATACAGGTAACCAGTTGCCTGACCTTGAAGACCAGTGGTCTCATCGACAGCAGTGACAGTGAAACTGTTGGGCGTAAAGCCGCTGAAGGCATAGAGGCCACTTGCGTTCGTCGTCGTCGTTCGGGTTTCCGACCCAATGTTGATGGTAACCAGCGCGTTCGCATCAGGCGCACCTTGCACGTTGGTCACGACTCCCGAGATGCTCCCGTTGCTCTGCCCCAGTTGAATTACTCCGACGTTGATGACGGAACCGGTCGGCAGCACCGCATTCGTTGGATTGGACTCTCCTTCCAGAATCACGTTGTTGACGGTCACACGGGCGATCGCGGTAATCGGCCCGATGTCGGCCGGCACATAGTTGATGGAAAAGAAACCCGTACTGTCCGTCACCCCCGTAATCAGGCCAAATACGACGACCGACGCTCCCGCAACCGGGAGATTCGAGTTCACAACTCGTCCTTGCACCGTGTTGGTGGGATCGAAAACTAAAGGATTAGTGCCTAGTTTCACTTCAATACCATCAGGAATACCGTCGCCATCCGTGTCGGGATTGAGGGGATTCGTGCCCAGCAGTAACTCCTCGCCATCGGACAGGCCATCGCCGTCGGTATCTGGATTCAGGGGGTTTGTACCGAGCTTTACCTCCATGCCATCCGGAACTCCATCGCCGTCAGTATCGGGATTGAGCGGGTTCGTTCCCAGTTGGTATTCCTGCAAGTTGGTCAGCCCATCATTGTCCGGGTCTGCGCCGGCGACCCCTGGATCCGTGATGCTGAAGCCGTATTGAATTTTCCATGAGTCGGGAATGCCATCTCCCAGCGTGCTCAGCGGAATGTTCACACTCAGCGAGATGGTTGACGTTGCTCCCTCATTGATGGCTGTGATGATCACCGCCCCAACTCCGACCGCGGTCACCAATCCGTTATTGCTGACGGAGGCGATCTGCGGATTGCTGCTGACATACAGCGTGCCCAGCGCCTGGGTGCTCAGATCGGTTTGCGTCCCGTTGGTCAGCGTTCCTGTGACTGTAAGTTGAACCGTCTGGCCCGCTGCGGTAAGCGATTGTGAAGGCGAACTTAAGCTGACGGAAATCGGAGGAGGCGTAACCGTTCCAAACGTAATTAGGGGAATCTTCGTATTGCCATTGGCTACGAGCGTAATGTACGGCGTCGCACCCTGGGTCGTTACCCCATTGTTCTGACAGAGAACGCGCACACGGTAATAGCCGATATCGGCCGGAATGTTCGGTATCGCGAAGGTCCCATTCGCGCTCACCTGCACTGACTGGTTCGCAATCGTAGCGATGCAGTTTTGATTCAACTGCTGGGCAAAAGCCATTCCCTGGGTTATGCACACGATTACAAGCGCCAGAAGAAGTCTGGGTTGGCCGATCATTTGCCCAAACACGAGCGTCGAGATTACGCGGAACTGCGGTGCGCTTGAGAACCGCTCCGGAATGGATAAAAGTCGTGTCATTTCACTTTTCGGGTTCGTGCGCACTAGGCGGCGTCGCATTTCACGGCGCTGTCTTCTTTTCAATCTGTGACGCGCTAATTACGTCGAAGTTTTTATCTAGTAGAACAATGGCCAGGTCTTTGTCTGGATTTTCAACACGAATCTTCCATTCTCCATTCACCAGATCGACGGAATCGATCTGCGGCCAGTAGATGTGGACTGCAGCGCTTAGACGATCTTCCTTCCTACGGGTAAAATCCACTCCCATCAATTTCCCTAAATCCACGGTTTTTACCCCTCGTGCAGTGTGTTCCAAGAGATCGGCCCGAAATAAAGCCTCATCTAACTGCTTGTACACGTCGTCCCATGCCTTTTCCTCGGATTCATACTTAGCGGTAGAGGCCAATATCCCCAGCCCAAATGGGCGATCGCTTCCCCAAAACACGATAAGTTCGCTGTTGTCAATTACGATTACGTGTCTTCGAACGAATGATTCAGTCTGATCAGAAGCGGGCAGCGCTGTGAAAAGTGGGTCCGCCAACCACCAAAAGAAATGATCCTTGTCATCGTATATGGTAAAAACTCGAAAATCTCTGGCGTTGCCATTTGTGAATTTGACGCGAACATCCTTCTGACTAACGTCTACGGAGTACGGCGCGCCGTCCTTCGCTGCCTGCGCCTGAGCATGGAAAGACGAACTGGGCACGATCTCCTTTCCCTGCCGTTTTTCTTGCTGTGCGAAGCTCCACTGGCTCAACAACAACAGCAGCAAAATTTGGCAGCAACTTCTCAATTTGTCCTCCTACCAGCCAATGGACGTGAACGTAATATTGTTCGAGCCGGTAGAGGGTTCGACCGCCCCGATCCCACTCGATGAGAACAACCAATATCCGAACACCGCTGTATCTTCAAAGTCATTAGTACTGTCGTAAATTACGCCGTACGATGGATCGTAGTAAGAAGCCGTGCTGCCGCCATCGACATACTCCACGATGAAGTGAGATCCAAAAACAGACTCGGATGGAGTCGGCGAATTCTGCCCGGGCAGACCAGAGCCACGCTGGACATCACCGTACGTGTTGTTCGGGCATGATGGGACGGTGCCTAATTCCGTGCTCGAACTGACGGTAATCGGCCCACACGGAGAGCCGTTGGTGCTATTGAGTTCATCCCGCAAGAATAATTCGTACTTGAAGCTCTGCAGCGGTGCATCCAGACTAAGATGTGGCGTCAGGAAGCTCCAGTTCTTAACCATGAATCCCAACCCGCTTACCGGATTCGGCTGGGCCGTCACCTTGATGTGAGTCGCGGAAATACCGTTCGCTGAGAGCGCGGCGTGTAAGAGTGTGGCAAACGAATTACACTGACCACTGCCAGCCAAGGAACCCCCAACCAGGAGCTGCGCTGAGGTCGCACAAAGGCTAAAATTCTGTCCAGCAGGGTAGTATGCCAGGCTAAAACCGTCCCAGGTTGTTACTCCAACCGGCCCTGATCCACTCGAGAAGAGCGTCCAAGTATTGTCGACTGCTGTGTCGGCATCTGTCGCATTTCCTTCTGAGGCCGCCAGATAGATTGCGGTTAGGAGGTTGGCGTCTGAGTTTGTCGGATCGGCATCGTTCAGCAGAACGTACAGAGGGTTTTGACTCATGCCGACGGTGGTGTAATTTTGGCCATCGGTGGAGATACTCCATGTGATCGTGAATGCGCTTTCGTAGTCCACTTCGCCCGGGAGCGCGCTGGTAGCGGTGAGGTTGTCCACTGAAAAATCTGTGCCGCTAATACTCAGACCGCTCTGCATGAAAGCTATTTGCGCATAACTCGCCTGCCCCTGGAGGTAGACATTTGGAATGGGGGTCGAAAGCGAGGGCGTGACGACGAAGTCGACCTTTACGATGACATTGTTGCCCTGAGTGTAAGCTACATATTCCTGCACAGGCGCACCCGTCCCCGCAGTTCCATTGGTTGCTCCACAAGCAGCCTGCCATTCCGGCGTAACAACCGGCAGGATTTGTCTTCCTCCGGTCACCGGCTGGCAACTCGAGGTCAAGGTCTGTCCATCTTTCATGATGCTTCTCTTGTTCCCCTCGAATTGCACATAGTTGAGCTGAATCTGAGCAATGGTGACGCTGACAGTCGCATTCATCGCAGGAGAATTCGGACAACCATTGCAAGTGGCGCTGAATGTGGCATTGTAGGTTTGTCCCGCCATATACATATGCGATGGCGGAAGAGATGAGCCCGAACCTGCGTTGCCGTCGCCAAAATCCCATGTGTACATCACACCGTTTGTGCAATTCGAAGCTATCTGAGAAGTGAATGGTACTGTCACACTGGTTGTCGACTGCGGGACAATCTCTGAGAGACTCGTTTGCTGGTTCCCGCTCTGATCGAGCGCAAACACAGTAAAGTTGGAAACGCTTGTCGGATTCCCATTACACGAACCGGAGCTGCACATGCCGACGGTGCAACCATCCGGTGTTGTGCACGACTGCCCGTCCTGCGTAGGATCTGCCTGGCAGGAGCCGTTATTGCAAGCTTGGCAAGCCCCGCATCCATCGCCGCAGGTGGGGTTCTGATTGTTGCCTCCCCCACCATGCCATCCGGAAACCGTCAGTCCAAATCCCGGATCGGTCACGACCACCGATCCATCCTGACTGACTCTCGCGGTCCCTTCCACCACAAATTGCTCCAGATCATGGTGGAACGAGAAGATCTCTTCGACTTGTCCTGGAGCCAGCCCGTCTGTGTTCGGCAACTGCATCTGAATGGGCGGATTGAACAGCACTCCCGCAGGCTGTAGCGTGCCGACCAGGCGCGGCGCGGTTCCGTTGGGCGGAGCCATGGGCACGCGGTCGCCATGTACTTGCGACAGCGTCAACGTCCCTACGTGGCTCCCGTCGGGGAACGTCACCGAATTTGGCGCGACGGTGTAGACCAATCCCGGTACGCCCGTCATCGTCAATTGCACCGCCTGATCTCCGCCCACCACTTGCGAGTTACTCGTGTCTAGCGCTGGCAGGTAAACCGGGTGCCCAAGCGTGTTATTCACGCCGGGAATCGTCGCCATTTGGAAAGAGAGAGTCGGGAACGTGTAGGAACTCGTACTCGTCGCGCCGTTAATGTAGAGCACGATATCGCCGACCGGTGCATTGGCAATGGTGAACTGTCCCTGGGCATTTGTCAGAGCGGAAAGATTCGTGCCCTGAATGCTGGCGGTGGCGTTGGGAATAGGCGCATCGGTATCGTCCAGTACAAGTCCACTAACCATCGTGTTGGCGGCCGGACCGGGCACAACGCCAGAACTGACGAATGCTGCCGGCTTTCCCGGCATTCCCGGGAACAACGCAGTCACAGTATTGTTGTTGATGCCTTCTTGCTGGCCCAACACCAGCACGGCATAAGCCTTGCCGTCGCTATCGGTATTTGTGACGAATGCGGTCCCACTGTTGATCAATCCTCCGCCCGACTGCACGGTGAACGTGACCGGAACATTGGCCACGGGATTTCCCCCCGCGTCGAAAACAATGGCCACTAGCGGTTGAGCTAAGGCAACTCCTGCGGCGCCCATCTGCCATTCTCCGGACACTGTATGGATAACCGCGGTTGCTCCCACCGTGCTGTCCTCGGAGAACACCGCTTGTCCGACAAAGCCAGGTGCGCTAACCGAAACCTGGTTTATACCTGCGCCATTGCGACGGCCAAGCTGGAGTTGCACGCTGGCTTGACCATTCGCGCCGGTCTGAATAGTCAACTGCCGTCCCTGCTGCTGGCCGGAGATCATGAATCCGTCGCTCTTGAGCACGGAAAAATTCAGCGCCACATTCGCCATTGGTTGCCCGAGCGCGTTGGTCGCCAGCACTACCAGCGGTTGCGGCAGCAGAGTGTTGATTGCACCACTCTGGTCATTACCGGAAACAACGGAGAGCGTTTGTCCTGCAACCTGCTGCAGAGTCACCTGCACCTGGTTCGTATTGGTGTTTCCAGCGCGGTCGGTAGCCAGGGCTGTGATCGTGTTCTGCCCCGGCACGAGCAAGACGCCGTGGGCAGCAAAACTGCGATTCGCCACGGTTGCGCTCACGCCGTTCACTACGACAGAAACCTGGTCGCCGTTCACCGTTCCCGTCACCATATCGTTGACGCCGCCGGTGACATCGATCTGCGGACTGGTCACGACTGCGCCCGTGATCGGGCTGTCGATGTGCACTACGGGCGGCGTCGTGTCCAAAATCACCGAAACGCTGTCTGAGCCGATCCCACCCGACGCCGTGTCGGTCGCACTGGCGGTCAGAAGATTTGTGCCTTCCTGCAAAACTACTCCCGCAGCCGAAAACGAGGTGCTGTTCAGCGTCGCAATCACTCCACCCACTGTCACCGTCGCGTTGGGATCGCCGACACTCCCCGTCACCGTCAGCGGGCTGCTTGAGAACAATTGCAGCGGAGTGGGCGACGTGATCTGTACGTTGATGGGCGACACATACAGCAACGTCAGATTCGAAGTTGTCGTGTTTCCTGCAACATTCGTGGCACTGATCACAATCGAATTGCTTCCCGTCAGAAGGCTAACATTGCAGGAGAAGGTCCCTCCCATTAGCGTCGCCGTCGCACCACCGCAAGTTACACTTTGAACTCCTGAAATTGCGTCCGAAACCAATCCCTGCACGAGAGTTTGTTGGGTATTGAAATTACTGCCGCTTGGAGGCGATGTGACGTTCAGAACAGGGGGTGTTGTATCGATATTCAATAACACCGATGCCGTTGCTGTCGCACCCGCATAGTCGGCAACCGTTCCTGAGACCACCTGATTGGCACCGGTCTTTGTCACCTGTTGCGGAGAGGGACAGCTAGCAATGGGAGCAACGGGCCCGTTACATACAAAGCTCACCGTTGGAGCTACATTGAGCCAACCATTTCCATTAGGAGCTGGCGAAACCGAAGCGAGAATCGTTGGAGGGGTAGTCGAGATATTCACGGTTACCTGCGTGGTGTTGCTATAACCCGCGCTATCTGTAACCGTTCCTGAGATAATCTGGTTCGCCCCTTGAGCGCTAACCGTCTGCGGGGAGGGGCACTGAGCTATTGCGGATACAGTAGGAGCACAGGCAAAACGCACTGTAACCGGAGAATTGTTCCAACCTCGTGAAGTTGGCAACGGCGACACGGAAGCAGTTATCGAGGGCGGCGTGGTTTCGATACTAACGTTCACACTCGCGCTCGCCTTGTTTCCAGCTACGTCCGTAACCGTACCCGAAATCGCCTGATTTTGTCCCTGGGTTAATATCGTCTGCGGAGGGGGGCAAAATGCTATCGGGGCCGTACCTGCGGTACAGGTGAAGGTGATCGTGACGGGAGTGTTATTCCAACCACTCGCGTTCGGCGCGGGCGAAGTGGAGGCCGTGATCACTGGAAGTGCTGTGCCGATGTTGAGAGTCACGCTTGCCGTCGCACTGCTGCCTGCCTTATTGACCGCGGTTCCGGTGATTACCTGATTAGCTCCTTGCGTACTTATAGTTTGCGGAGCAGGGCATGTTGCGATGCCCGACAGACTGTCCGCGCAAGTAAACGTCACGGTCACTGGCGTGTTGTTCCAACCGCTCGCGTCGGGCGCAGGCGATGCCGTTGCCGTAATCGTCGGCGGTGTCAGATCGATGCTCACTAGAGTTGTAACCGTGGCGGTGTTCCCATCGGCATCAACAGCGGTCTCTGTCACGGCCTGATTGGCTCCCTGCGTGGTCACGGTCCGGGTTCCCGGGCACTGCACCGGCGGAACACCGCCGCTGCACTGGTAAGAAATGGTCACACTGGTGTTGTTCCAGCCATAGGCATTTGGCGCGGGCGAACTTGAGGCCGCAATCGTAAGAAGCGCACCAGACGCTACCACGGTGAATGGCTCGGAGTTGCTAGTGCCCTGAGTGGTTGTCACTACCACCGGATCCGAACCGACCGCCGCACCAGCCGGAACAGGAACCGTAATCTGAATGTTGCTCCACTGAGTGGGAGACGCGGGAACTCCGCCGAAAGTAATTGTGCTTTGTCCTTGGGAAGACCCGAAACTCGCGCCATTGACCGTCACCACTGCTCCCACAGGATCGGATCCCGGGGAGATGCTTGTGATCGTTACCGGGACGGGCGGTGGCTCAAACGTGGCCGCATACATCTCCCAGTCCGAAGCAGGACTGATAGTCATGGTCGCCGTTTGTGGTGAAGTCGAAGAGGATGGCAGCCACTCCACCGCGTAGGCAACGGCAGGCACTTGAGATGCGCCGTCGCCGGCGATGGTAAAGCCGGTTCCGGCAGTGAAGTTGTAGCCGGGGCCGAAGCCCGAACCGCCTAATCCGATCACGAGTTCATTGGGTTGCGCGAGCGTCCCGGTGGCTCCGCTGTTCAATGCGGTTGTATTCGTCCCGCTGTCGTCCGCGGAACTGATTTGATCCAACTTCCAGCTTCCCGCTACGCCATCCGTCAGCTCCCAGATAAGAAAGCCGCAAGAGGCCTTCTTGCTCGAAGAATAGGTAACAATGTTGGGGCCACCCTTCGCGTCTTGCACATAAAAAAGCTGCGATGTCGTAGTGTCGCTCTTGTTCACCAGGGCGGTTTTCACCGGCAGCCACGAATTGCCGGCGGTGTCCGTGGGTGTCTCAAGCGTTGCCGTCGTGCTTTGGCATACCTCAAAACCGAAGAGGATGTTGCCGGCAGAATTGCTGGCGCGATAGGCACAATTTCCTGACTCAGCATTGCTGTTATAGGAACACCACACCGGATTCTGCGCGGAGACGATTGGACCCTCCACCCCAAATTTCACTCCGTTGCTGGCGCTTCCAGCCACCGTGACCGCCACGTAGCCGGTTGCAGCTCTAGGAACGGCAACCTGGATGCCGCCGTTGCTCCAAGTGATAGGTGTAGCCGCAACCCCGTTGAACGTGACCGTGCTAGTGGCCTGGCTGGAGCCGAAATTGTTGCCGTTGATCGTCACCACTGTTCCCACCGGGCCTCCGTTGGGCGAGAGACTGGTGATGATGGGAGTTCCCGTCGTTGGGGGCGGCACGAACGTGGCCACATACATCTCCCAGTTGGCATTCGACCCCATCGTCATCGTGGCCGTTTGCGCAGCAATGGAACTCGACTGTAACGATTCCACCGCATAGCTAACAGTAGAAACTCCTGAGACCCCGCCGCTGGGAATGGTAAAGCCCGTTCCGGCAATAAACGTATTGTTTGGCCCATCACCTTCGCCGCCGACTCCGATCACCAGTTCATCCGGCTGCGATAGAATTTGAGTGGCATTGCTGGTCAGAGTGGAATCATTCGTGCCGGAATTGAGATTGTACTGGGTTTGGTCTAATGTCCAGGTTCCCGCAATGCCATTCGTAAATTCCCAGATCAGAAGTGCGCAAAAGTCTTTTTTACTGGAAGAGTAGGTGACTGTATTGGCGCCTCCCTTGGCACTCTGCACATAAAAAACCTGGGAGGTTGTGGTATCGCCGCTGTTCACCAGGGCCGGGTTCACAGGCAGCCACGAATTTCCGGCGGTGTCAGTGGGTGTTCCGATCGTTGCCGTGGTGCTTTGACACACCTGAAAGGCGAAAAGCATGTCTCCCGGCGAATTGCTGGAACTATAAGCGCATTTCGCTGAAGTTGAGTTGTTGTTATAGGCGCACCATACAGGTTTCTGGGCCGCAGTGATGGCTGGGCTGCTTTGGGCCGCGGCAGTCGGAGGCCACAATGTGAAGGCAAAAGCAACCAATCCCAAAATCACTTTGAACAAGCCTGGATTAAGCCCGTTCTGAAGCCACAACCGATGCGATTCCTTGGATCCTGTGTATCCAGCGGAGGTCGGGCGATGAGCTTCCATGTTCTCCGGATCCTGCTGTGACGTGTCGATGTAATACTGCGGAGCCCAGGAGCGAGAAAACCGGTACGCTTCTACGCGAATTACACAACTAACATGAAACAATTAGTCGCATCGCCCGCGAAAAAGTTCCGCCGAGCCTAGCAGAATCTGTATCCTTGTCAAGAGTTTTTTTTGGTCGGTGTTGCGAAATCCGAACAAACAGCTCGGAGGAGGTCAAACTTCAGGGAAGTGGTCCACCTACAGTAGTTCGCGTTTCTTTGCGCAACGCCACACCGTGCACATGGTACGGGGCTAACTCGTCAGCTACGGCGGGATAATGACGCCAAAAGTCCTGGGCTAGCCTGCCTACTGTCGGATCGTCGCGATGCTCCGAGTAAGCGGCACCCTCTTCGACGGCTCTCTCTCTCATACCCAGTTGATCGCAGATCAATGACAAATAGTAATGTGCCGTCTGGTCATCAGGATTGATCGATTGCAGCGCCTCGAACTGCGGTTGAGCTTCCTCGTATTTCTTCTGCAGATAGTAGATATAACCGAGTTCCTGTCGTGCCTGCCGCATTCTTGGAAACTGCGACACGACATATTTCTGGTCCTCGGCCGCTGCTTCCAGTTTATTTTGCAGCCGGAAAATCAGGCCCCGGTAATACAGTGCTCTGGGATTTCGGGGGGAAACTTCCAGCGCGTGGGCGAGCAGCTTTAAGGCCGGCTCGTACTTCTCATAACTGGCGTTGGCAACCGACAGATTACCCACACCGTCCGGTCCCTCCCGCTTGTTCTCAAGCAGCTTGGAATACTCCGACAGCGCCAGGTTGATGTATCCGTCTGCATAGTTTGGATCGATTGCAACTACCTGACGAAACGCCCGGTCGGCCCGCCAGTATTGTTGTTGTCCCAGAAGAGCGATCCCATAGTTGTTCCAGCGCAGCATTTCTGCCTTGCGATCGGCGGTTGCGGAACTATCGTTGGCGCCCAATTTAAGGGTTGCCGACTTCGACGCCACTTCCACAATGGGAAACTCCTTCGGCGTCTGAAACACAAAGTCGGTAAAGCCCCGCCGGAAGCGGCGATAGTTCACCTTGGCCGTGAGCGTAATGGGACTCTTTGCGTCCGCCGGAACCCAGAACCGGTATTGGACAAGATCGGAACGTCCGGGCAGAATCGTGTTGTCATACGTTTTGACTTTTGTCGCCCACACCTGATGCAGGTCCAGCAACTTACCGCTCACCGACACCAACCGGTTCGTATAGGTGTGGGCATGTTCTTCAAGGTAGCCGTTTGGTTCGAGGTAGCCGCTGTGATAAATAACTTGCCCGCTGGCGTCCTGCGCCTTGAACTCCACCCAGCTCTCGTAAAAATCTCGCTGTTCGGGCACAAGGGAGTGCCCAATCCTCTTGTTTTGGATTACAAGACAGACAGTCGCCGCCTGCCCGCCGGCAAACTGAAACGCGGAACTTCCCAGCGGAGCAATCATTTGCTCTTTTCCGCCGCCATCCTGCTTCTCGATCGCGAACACATCGATGGCAACTGCGTCCTTCAAAAACTCCTGCACTTTATCGAGTTGCTCTTGATATCCGTAGAAAGTAGGAATCGCCGTGTTGGCGCCGAGGAACCGATGGGACTTAATCTTCCCGTCCTTGGCTGAGTAATCGCGTGAACTGTCCGAGGGAGCCATGTGGCAGGTCTGGCAAGTTGAAACGCTGTCTTTCTTATAGAAAGGTAGCGGAGACTGTTGCGACCACGACGACTGCTGCCACTCGTCGTACACTGAGAAAGCTCTCTGCCACTTGTAATCGTTCAGCATCTTTGGAAGTGCTGCCTTGTGGCATGCGGAGCAGAACTCAGGACTCCGGTAGAAACTCTTCATCACCGCCTGGCTGTGCCGCTTGGGATGCGCCAGAATGTCATCGAAACTGGCCTCGCCCGGAATCGGCTCCCCGTCTTCGGCCACCATCGTTGCTGGCGTGCCCATAACATAACTGCCAGTTCCGGCCGTGTCTTGTATTTTCTCGATCGAATGGCAGACCATGCAGGTAATGCCATCTTCATCGAAGGAACGATCTGACGACGAGTCTTTGGTAAGTGCTCCGGACAACAGTGCGATCGGATTGTGGCAGCCTTCGCAATGCCGCGTATATTCAATGCCCTTCTGATGAATGAGGAGTTCGACGTTCCTCACATAAAATGGCGCGCGGAAGGAATTGGCATGTGCCGACTGGCGCCACTCCCGATGCGCATCTTCGTGACACTTGGCACAATAGGAGGCCTTTGGGAAAGCTTCCGCTGGGATGAATTGGCCCGCACTCGAAAGCGCGCGACTGGGTAAGAATGGATTTGTTCCGAAGCGATACTGATAGCTCTTGTCGACTTGCTGCTGATAAGTGCCGGAATCTGGCAGCGGGAAACCCGGCAATGCGAAAACAGCGCTCACACAAATCGCGAAACCTGCCGCGAATTTTGCTCCGCTACGCACAGATTGCCGCCAGTCGATCACTGCGCCCGAAAAACCCACGCTTGGTTGACACGGGCAAAATACTGTACAACATTACCGTACGATTCTCAATCGACTCTCTATCGTTATCGTGCAACGATTGCCCATGGATACGAGACGCACTTGGTTACTGCTTCTCCTTCTGACGTTGCTTGCGTTTACTTCTGTAAGCCTTCACGCTTCCGATGCTCGCAAAGAAAGGCAAACTTGACTGGCACTCTCGTCGATATTACCTGCGCCACAGATCCCAAGAGAAACCTAACCAAGCTCAGGTCGGAGCATACTCGAAAATGTCTGCTGATGCCAATTTGCGCGGAAAGCGACTACGCGCTGCTAACTGATCGCGATGAGGTTCTCAGGTTTGACGCAAAGGGAACGAATCAGCACGAAAACTCATCGAGAGGCATTCGCACACTCAGCGCTGGCGCGTATCAGTTGAGGGCACCGTTCAGGGTGATCAATTGACAGTAGAGCGGATTCGATTGCTTTGAACCCGGTCTAGAAATGTCCCATTCTCCTCCTCACTTCTTTAGGAATGCTTTGCGACGACAGGGCTGGACACCTTGACGTTCCGCCACAGATGTCCGGCGCCACACATTCGATCCTTAAGTTTGCGCTTATGAAAGGTCATGCCCCAGTAATGAAGTGTGTCGAAGAAGCTGTCTCGTTAGACGTTAGGGCCCAGGCAGAGGGAGTCAGCGCGGGCAGCCGTTGGATTCTGACATCCGCCAAGTCGAGGAGGACCGCCGCCAGATAGTCGCGCACAGAGATCTTCAGCGGCGGCAGCTTTCCACGACCGAGAGAATCGCTGCAACCTTGACAATCCGGTCATTCGCTAAGCATTTCTCGATGATCCGTGGCGGGCAGGGGCGCTGAGACGACGCCGAGATCCGCACACGACCGGCAAGCTCGCTTCTCTCGTTTCGTGACCAGCACGAAATACTTCGCTGGCTCCACGTCCAGTTGGGAACTCTCCTCGTAGCCAATCACTACCGTTTGTTTGGCACAGCGCTTGCAGATGCGCTGATCCGGCGTGCCGGGCAGAACCCGCCCTACGCGAGGAAGATTCAAAGGCAAGTGCTGGCGGCCCGGATGCTTGGCCGGTTTCTTCGTCGGGCAATGCACGGGCTCGGGTTTACTCTCCGTCTCCATGATCTCTTCACTGACGAGGGGCACAAGTTCAAGCAATTCCATTTGCGCGTGGGAGAGCTTTTCGCCCAATGACCCGAATCATCGTGCCACTCGTAAGCAAAGCGCACGGCAATGCGGTTTCCTGAGAATGCCCACATTTCCTTGATGAGCCTGTAGTCGAGTTCTTTGGCCCACTTGCGAGAGAGGAAAGCAATAATGTCGCTTCGCCCGCTGATGAACTCCGAGCGGTTCCTCCATTGTGAATCGATGGCATAGGCAAGGGCCACCTTTGCCGGATCGCGAGTGTTCCAGCCATCTTCGGCGAGACGCACCTTCTGAATCGCGCTCTCGCGGGTGAACGGAGGCAAAGGGGGACGGGATGTCGTTCGAGTTGCCATTTCTCCTCCTGGCACTGCTCAAAACTGGATGTTCCAAATCATTTCTGCGTCCTCATGAACTGACTTACCAGAGCCGCAATTTCATCCGCTGCCGTATCCAATGCGAAATGACCACCATCGACAATGTGGACCTCAGCATTGGGCACATCTCGCCGATAAGATTCCGGTTCCGAGGAGTCAAACGATGACTCATACTTGCCCCAAATCACCAGCAGGCGCGGCTGCTTCTCACGCATCCAAGCTTGCCACTTGGGATAGCTTTCGACGTTGGTGCGGTAGTCGTAGAAGAGGTCGCTCTGAATCTCGACCTGGCCGGGCTGATTGAGAAAGTAAAATTCGTCCGTCCAGAGATCAGGGTCGTGGCGTGCTGCGTCTGGGTCGTTACCAGCGTGACGGCTTCGCGCCGTCTCAAGCGACAAGAGATTTACGCGCAGCGCGCTTTCGTTGGCAGCGCGATCGGCCCAGAAAGCTCGTCGAGTTTTCCAATTTGCCCCCAGACCCGTATCGTGGGCCACTGCGTCTTGGACGATGAGCGCCTCGACCCGCTCCGGGTGCGCCACGGCCATGCGAAAACCCACGGGGCCACCGTAATCCTGCATGTAAAGCGTGTAGCGCGAGAGCCCAAGAGCTTTGGTGAAGTGATTCATGGTTTCGGCGATGTGATCGAACGTGTAGACGAATTTTTTCGGGTCTGGCCAGTCACTGTGTCCGAAGCCGGGGTAATCGGGCGCGACAAGGTGATAGCGATCGGAAAGGTGGGTGAAAAGAGGCTCGAACATCCGCGAGGAAGATGGGAGTCCGTGCAGCAGGAGAAGCGTTGGCGCGTCTTTCGGCCCGGCCTCTCTGTAAAAGATGGAGAGTCCATCTACCTGTATCGTGCGATAAAAAGTCGGGTTTTTCATGGAACGTTCCTTTCCCTGGGCGTAGGCCGGCAGTTGAAATATTGCGAGCATCATAGAAACCACGAGCACCATACGAGAGACCTGCAAGAATCGGGGCCCAGGGGACGAGTAGAAAGGGTGCATAACTTACCTCCGCGTTTAGAAGTCCTGCGCCGTGGGCCGGACGACGATCTCGTCGATTTCCACGTCGGCTGGTTGCTCGATGGCGTAAGCGATTGCGCGCGCGATCGAGTCGGCCCTGTCATAATCGACTAGCATCTCAACGTACCTCGCTCGGGCTGCAAGGCCCGACCTATCGGAAACTGACCGGCGGTCGATCTAGTGACAGGGCAATGCTCTGCGCGAAGCGACAGGCAGCTCTGCCCAGGCCGAGGAACAGAATCGGCTCAATCAGTTCCAATTCCATCAAGACGAATTTACCTTCGCGTTCCAGTCCATCAACTCGCGCATACAGGTTTTGGTATTCAACCCCCCGCAACACTTCGGTTGCTCCATCGATGAGCGATCGGCTGGGAACGAACTCGCGGACGCTTCCTCCAAATTCTGTTTGCACTCGGAAATCGCCGGTGGCCGGAAGCTTGCATACGGCGTGACTGAATTCTCCGTGAAAGAAAATGAATGAACTCTCGCCTTGAGTCTGAATCTCAGGCATGAACTTCTGCACTATGGCCGGACCGCGCACAGTCTCGTCTGTATCCCTGGCGACGAGCTTCGTCTTGTGAGCGGTGGCTGAGACCGTGGGTTTAACGACCGCACAATCCCAGCCGTGTGCTGCGAGAACACCGCTCAAGCTGGCTTCCTCATGTTCAGACAGCCAATGGGTTTCCGGAATCGTAATGCCGCACTGCTCAAGCCGACGGAGGTAACGCTTGTCGGCGTTCCAACGCACCAAAGGCCCACTGTTTTGAAGATCTACACCGCGCGATTCCACAACGGCGATCCATGCGAGGAACTCAGGCAGTCGAAGGTGGTAGTCCCAGCAGGAACGAATGATGACTTGGTCAAATTCACTCCAGTCGGTTTCTTGGTTGTCCCAAACGATTGCTTTCGCCTCGATATCAAAATCACGAAGGTAGGGAATGAGAAGCTGATCATCGGCACTCAGCTTCGGACATCCGCCATGAGTCGCTAGCGCGACGGTTCTCATGCCACCTTCTCCTCTAACATGTGGTGAGGGCTAAAGCCTTCTTCTTTCCAGCTCCCAATGCCGTCGAGCATTTTTACACATAACATCTTGCCCCTTTGACCACCTCGAACCGGCCAACGCGTTAGAAATCCTGTAAGGTTGGGCGGATGACCATCTCATCGACTTCCACCTCGACCGGCTGCTCGATTGGCGTAAGCGATCGCTCTCGCCATCGCGCTGGCCGGGATCGCCATTTTCATGAACTCGCGCAGATTCTTTCTGGTCGCTTCGTCCGAGCTGCTCTCTGGCAGTTCTGTGGCAACCGCGCTAGGTGAGATCATCGTGCAACGGATATTTTGAGAGTGCAGTTCGTTGGAACATCTCGAAGCGCCTGCTCCCGGTTTCAACCCGAAAAGAGCTGCTAGTAGCACAACTATTGCGAACCGGTCTGTTGATGCTGTTGCCTTGCGCGCAATTCTGAGTAAACTCCACGTCGGAATCGGTCTTGTGCGGATTTCTGCTGGGATGGTCGGAATCCTGCTAAATTCGTGCACACAGAAGCAAAACATCAACGAATTACGGTCAGCTTGCAAGCTGTTTGAGGCTGTCTAGAGTGGGATGAACGGCTGGAGCACGAACGAGCCGCGCAGGGCCAGTCAGAATTGTTCATGGACCGGACAGTACCGAGGCGGCTGCAAGGGGCGATCAGGTACGAATGCTGGACCGAGGTGCTACGACCTGATCCGTGCGGAGGTGCTACGACCTGATCCGTGCGATGGAGGAGAGAGCAAGCTCGGCCTTTGCGCGAATCGCATCCGCATTGGCATTTAGAAAGTCGAGAAATGTGCACAATACGATTGAGGTCTCGCCTAGTGTCCACGCCACGACCAAGTCGAGATACAGAGTATCCGGCACAAGCCGAACGAATTGCACACCATTCGACCGGAGATTGCTCGTGGAGGCAGGTACGATGGGTACGCCTTCCTCCGCCTCAACCAACGAGCGGATCGTTTGCATCGAATTCGGCTCGTTCACGGAGTTGAAGTCGGCGGCTGTACGGCGGCGTGCGTGAAGTGGCGCAGGAGCTGGGGATTCGACGCAAGCGGTTGTACGTGTGGAAGGACCGCTACGCGGCGTTGGGCGAAGCCGGCCTGGCGCATCAGCGCGGAGGCAGACCGCGGAAGGAGACTTCGGTCGCGGCCCATGGATCC
>CAYOVU010000224.1:0-8692 GCA_964407505.1 uncultured Acidobacteriaceae bacterium
TGGATATCTACGGCAACATCGGCGCCAACAACACCTATCAGTTTTTCGATATCGATCAGAGCACTGGATCGCTCTCCTATGTCGGCGCGACCAGCACGGCAACTCCCAATTTCGAAACGCCGCTCAGTTTCGTCCGCAGCGACGAGTATGGCTACGGCGGCGGTTGCTACCACGGGGACCAGGCGCTCTATGGCTTCTCGCGCAGCGAAAGCGGGGTCCTTACCGACCTCAATCTGAACCCGCCTTTCCCCACGGCACAAAACGGTGCTTACTGCCCTTATATCGCGGTGTCTGACGGCCGTAATCACCTCGCGGTTTCCCTGTCGCCCAATAACGACATGACCCCCACCGGCCCGACCCAGCTTGCCGTCTACACAGTCGACAGCTCTGGCACCCTCACCACCACCAGCACCTACCAGAACATGCCGGTCATCGACGTCACCAATCTTGAAGCCATGTCAATGTCCCCGTCCGGCAAACTGCTCGCCGTTGCCGGTTCTGGAGGCGTCGAGGTCTACCACTTCAACGGCGCGAATCCCATCACGGCATTTACCGGGCTGCTCACCTCGGATGAAATTTCTCAGGCTTACTGGGATAACTCCCATCACCTGTACGCCATCAGCCAGACTTCCGGAGAACTGTTCGTATTCACCGTAACGACTGACAGCTACGTACAATCTCCCGGATCGCCTTACGCGCTCGCAAACCCCTACGCCGTCGTAGTGCGGCCAATGCTGTAAAGCACCGTCACTTCAGCCGGTTTTAGCTTGAGTCTTTTAATGTAGGACAGCCGCCCTCGGCTGTCCTGAGCGAGCCGAAGGGGCTGTCCGTCGAGCGCAGCTCGACGCCTTCCGGCGGCTGAGCCATGCGGGGTAGCATGAGGTTGTCTAGGTCTCATCGAAACGCCCCGGCCATCGCGCCGGGCTTTTCGTTTTTATGTCAGCTTATGCTACAGCCGGATCGCCTTTTCGATGGTTCTAACTAGGGAGGAAGGGAGAACGCCCAGAGTCGCAGCCAAATCGAATAGCGTGCGTAAGGATGGGCTTTTCTCACCCCGCTCTAGCTGCCCGATGTAAGTACGATGGTAGCCACTTCGCGCTCCGAGTTCCTCTTGCGAGATTTTGCGCTTGAGCCGAAGATTTCGCAGTTCGCGGCCAAAGGCGATTTCCGGGCTGGGTCTGCGAGTAGAAGGCACGCATAGAGCATCGGCAATTGACGACTAAAGTGCGACACACTATAGTCATCTTTGCACGATGGAATACGCCCTCTTTCTCCGACTGCTGGCCGAAAAGGTGTATACGGCGCACCTGTCCACGGGACAACCCGTGCGGGATACGACCGATTTCAATAAATGGCTGACGGAACTTGCGGACCGGGCGGAGGCGAATGCGGGGGAAGTGGTAGAGACATTCTTTGGAGACTTAGGCTAGCTTATTCGGAGTCCTTGCGTGGCCTGCCCCCACCGTGCGTCTTACGGCGTGCTGCCAGCTTGCGGAAGTAGTCAGAGCCGCGTGGGACCGTCACGGAGCCACCCTTGCGCCCTAGGGCCTTCGTGGCTGGCAAGTAGTGCCCCCATTTGACTTCCCACCACCCCGCCCGGTAAATTTCTCTCTCTACTATTTTGTTCTTTGAAATGTCCTTCGGTTTGCGCGTCTTTGCCTCGAGGCGAAGACAGGGAAGCGGGTGCAATTCCCGCGCTGCCGCGCAACTGTAAGCGAGAACATCGCAGCCGTCCACTGGGACCGATCCCGGGAAGGCCGTCTGCAAATTCCGGACGCCGAGCCAATTGCTAATTGCCAACCGCCAATTGCCGCCCGCGCATCCTCACTCGCAAAGCCAGGAGACCGGCGTAAACCGTCCACCTTAACCCCTTTCGCGTGAAAAGGAGGATGGTTATGCGCGCACTTTGCGCCTCATTTCTGATTTTTGTCGCTCTCGCGGTAGCATCCGCTGCCGATCTCAAAGTCAAAGTTCTCGACCCTCAGTCCGCCGCCGTCGCCGGCGCACAAGTCACACTACTCGGAACCGAATCCGCCGCATCGTCAACAAGAATTGCCACGACGTCCGCCGAGGGAATCGCCACTTTCGGCGGTTTATCTTCCACATCCGCTTATCAGGTGCAAGTCCTAGCTCCCGGCTTCGCTCCCTACAAAGAATCCGACCCCGGCCACGCCGAACTCGTCACCATCCAACTTCACCTCGCCACAGCCTCGGAAACCGTAGTCGTCACCGCAACCCGAACCCCCGTCCCCGCCGGAGAAACCGGCGCCAGCATCTCCACGCTGGAAAGCGAACAACTCGAAACCATGCAACCCGTAGCCGCCGACGATGCCGTCCGCTTTCTTCCCGGCGCGGTCATCAACACCGCCGGTCAAAGCGGAGGCCTGTCCTCACTTTTCGTGCGCGGTGGCGATTCCACCTACAACAAAGTCATCGTCGATGGCGTTACCGTCAACGAACCCGGCGGCACATTCGACTTCGGCACGCTTCCTCTCGCCCAGGCCAGCCGCGTGGAATTTCTCCGCGGCGCGCAAAGCACGCTCTACGGCTCCGACGCCATGACCAGCGTAATTCAGGTCTTCACCCGCACCGGCAGCACGCCCACGCCAGAACTCCGCTTCGGCGCCGACGGCGGAAATTTTTCCACCGCCAACGGCTACGCATCCCTCGCCGGTGCTCGCGGCCACTTCGATTACAACCTCTTCGGCGACCAATTCAGTACCAACGGTTCCGGGATCAACGATGCCTACTCGGATTCTTTGCAAGGCGTCAATCTCGGCGCGGCGCTGAACGAGAAAGTATCGTTGCGCCTTCACTTGCGCCACTCCAACAGTCACACCGGTATTCCGGGCGAATATAGTTTCAATGGTTTCGTTCCCCTGGTTCCCGTCAACGGTCCAACGGAACCTCTCGAACCGCTTCCGCCCGATCCCTCCGAGTGGTCGCAATACAATAATCTGATCGGTGGCGTCGAACTCACGATCGCCGCTCCCAACGGATGGCAGCACCGTCTCTCCGCCTTCGATTACCTCTACCGTTACAACGAACTCAACCTCAACGGCGATCCCTCCCGCGTCGACTACTTCGGCGATCCTATCGATTTTCAATCGCACGAAGTCGACCGCATCAACCGCGCCGGTTTTGAGTATCAAGGAGATTATTCCGAGCGAAGCTGGGCGCACACCACATTCGGATATCGCATCGAAAACGAAAACGGCTTCGTGGGCGATGTCAATTTCGGTCAGACCCACGGCCAGCGTCTGGAAAACGACGCGTATTTGCAGCAGCAGCTCACATGGGGCCGTTTATCCGCGGTTGCCGGCGGCCGCTTCGTCCACAACAGCGCCTTCGGGAATACGGGAGTCCCGCGCGTCGCTCTCACCCTGCTCGCGCGGCGAGGCGGCGAGTTTCTTTCCGGCACGCGCCTGCGCTTTTCCTATTCCACCGGATTCAAAGATCCTCGCCTCGAGGAGACATTTGCCGGCCTGCCCTTTTCTTTTCCAAATCCCGGACTCAAGCCCGAGCGTGTCCGCGCCTTCGAAACTGGCTTTCTGCAGGATTTTTTCAACGGAAAATATGTTCTCAACGCGACTTACTTCAACAATCTTTTTCACGATCAAATCAACTACGAGACCGTCAATCCAACCACCTTCCAGGGTGAGTACTTCAATGTGAACCAGGCATTCGCACAAGGCGCGGAGGTCGAACTTCAAGCCAAGCTGCGTTCCCAGTTGCTGCTGAATGCGGCGTACACCTACACTTCCACTCAGATTCTCGACGATCCCGCACCCATCGATTCGCAATACAACGTTGGCCAGCCGCTTCTGCGCCGGCCAAAACACTCCGCCACTACATTGCTGTCGTATCTCGGCAATCGCTGGGGAACCAACCTGGGCGGCAGTTTCATCGGCCGCCGCCCGGACGATGATTTCTTCGGCTTCGGCATCAACCACGCCGCTGGCTACGTCCGCGCCGATCTCGGCGGATGGTTCGCCATCAACTCCCGCATCAGCGCCTATGCCAATCTTGGAAACGTCCTCGACCGCCGCTACAACGAAGTCGTGGGTTATCCAGCCCTCCCCCTCAACTTCCGCGCCGGATTCAGATTCCGCGTAGGCGGAGAATAGTCAGGAAAGGGGTTAGCTGGGAATCAGTGCAGACTCATGTGGGGACAGCCGCCTTCGGCTGTCCCGCCGAGCGCAGCGAGGCGTCCCTTAGCAGATGCCGAAAGCATATTTTCTGGGATTGAAGATCGAGCAGCGAAGCGCGCGCCTATATGTCTGCGGTCAACTCGCCTTTTCCGGCGTCCTCGCCATCGCCATCGGTAACGCTGCGGCTGATTTTCCCCCAAAATATTTCGTCCGCGCCAGCAGTAATTTCTCAATGTCCACGCCCGTCAACGGCTGCTGCCGACCCAGCAGATGCGTGACCAGCGCAATCTGCGCGAAGTGCTCCACCGTCTCCATCTTCATGTAAGCGTGCTCAATCGTGTCGCCGTAAGTCACCACGCCATGATTCGACATGAGAATCGCGTCATACTGCGGCACATACGGTTCTAATGTTTGCGCCAACTCCGACGTCCCCGGCGTCCCGTAGCGCGCCAGCGGAATGCACCCCAAACCCATCACGACTTCGCAAACCAGAGGTTCCGTCAACGCCATGCCCGCCGCCGCAAAACCTGTCGCCGTCGGCGGATGCGCGTGCACGATCGCCTGAATGTCAGGCCGCGTGCGGTAAATCAGCAGATGCATCCCGATCTCGCTGGTTACATTCCGCCTTCCCGCAACCCGCTTGCCTTCCAGGTCCACGATCACCATATCCCCGGCTCGCATGGCCCCCTTGCTCACGCATGTGGGCGTGACCAGGATCCTCTCGCCGTCCAAACGAACCGAGAGATTCCCGTCCATCGCCGCTACGAAGCCGCGCTCATGCAGCATGCGCCCGTAGCGGACAATCTCTTCCCTGTGTTTGCGTTCAGCGGACATTAATAATCTCTCGGGGGAGTGGCGAAAAGCGGTAGAAGCTTTCGCCCGCATAGTATCGCACCCGGCTCCAACAGACAAACAAATTTACCAAAAAACACAAACAAAGTTGCCTCCAATGAGGGAAATAAATTGCGGTGTTCCCTCCATATTTCGCTTTGGTTCCGGTTCGTTCCCCGAACTGCTCTTATAATTTGACTCCGTGCTGGTTTCCGACTTCAACTTTCATCTCCCCGAAGAACTCATTGCTCAGAAACCTCTCGCCGCCCGCGACGGTTCTCGCATGTTGCATCTTCAGCGAACCAGTGGCCAGTACTCTGATCGCCTGTTCCGCGATTTCCCCGATCTGTTGCGGCCCGGAGACCTCGTCGTTTTCAACAACACGCGTGTCTTTCCCGCGCGGCTTTATGGCCGCCGCGAAGGCGCTCTCTCTCAGCCTGTTAGCTCGCGCAATCCCGCGGCACGCAATTTTCTGCAGGGCCGCATTGAGATCTTGCTCACGCGCCAGCTTTCCGCTCACCCTAACGATTGGGAATGCCTGGTTCGCCCCGGACGCAAGATCGGCGTGAGCGAACGCCTTTTTTTCGGTGAGCACGACGAACTGCAAGCGGAGGTGCTTGCCCGCGCCGAGTTCGGCGAACGCCGTATCCGCTTTCACCCTCTTGCCGGAAAAGATGACAGGGAAGACGGCTTTTTTGCCATTCTCGACCGCATCGGCCATGTCCCGCTTCCGCCCTACATCGTGCGCCCCGATTCTCCTCGCGATCTCGATCGCTACCAAACCGTTTATGCCCAGCAGAATGGATCGGTCGCAGCTCCCACCGCTGGCCTTCACTTCACAACAGAAATCCTCGGCCGCATCCGCCAGCGTGGCGCCGAAATCGCCGAGATCACCCTCCACGTCGGCTTGGGGACTTTCCAGCCGGTTCGCGTGGATCGAGTCGAGGATCACAAACTTCACTCCGAGCCTTACTCCATCTCAACATCTGCCGCCTCCGCTATTAACCAGGCACTCCGCACTTCGCGCCGCGTGATTGCCATCGGCACCACCACGGTTCGAACTCTGGAACACGCAATTCGCCAGGGCCGAGGCTCTATCGCCGAAGGTTCCGGCGCAGCCGCCCTCTTCATTTACCCCGGTTTCGAATTCAAAGCGGTCAACGCGATGCTCACCAATTTCCATCTGCCGCAATCTTCTCTGCTAATGCTGGTCAGTGCCTTTGCCGGAAGAAATAGTGTTCTGCGCGCCTACGAACACGCGGTTTCTGAGCATTACCGGTTCTATTCCTACGGAGATTGCATGTTTATCGAATAGCGCTCATCGAATAACGCGAATCGAATCGTGCTCACCGGCTAACATTTCTAAGCAGAATCCCAGAAATCCCTCTGTGCACCCCTGTGCCCCTCTGTGTTTAAGTCTTTCGTCCCCACCTCGATTGACCCACCCCCCTGCGTTATACTTTCCGCGGAGAGCCCCGATGTCCACCGCCGTCAAACAAATCCCCATCGACTCGTTCGTCACCGAACTCCGCAAATTGCCTGACTATGCCTTCGACCAGGTTGAGCAGCTTCGCGCATTCCTGCAAGACACTCCGGTCCATCCCGAGTCACTCGCTTCCTACCTCACCTGGGATCGCCAGCACTACACCCGCAACCTGATCGATAAAACTCCTCTTTATGAATTGCTCGCCATCTGCTGGGAGGTCGGCCAGGCCAGTTCCGTGCACAACCACAAAGACCAGAATTGTTGGATGGCCGTGCCCATCGGCCGCCTGTTGGTCGAGAATTTTCACGTGATTCATCAGGATTTTGCCCTCGGCAAAAGCGAGATCAAAGCCACCGACACTGTCGAGATGAATGCCGCGCATCCTTGCGCCGTTGATCCGCTGGAGCCCGTGCATCGCGTCTTCAATCCCCGCGAGTTCAACCAGCGCGCCGTCAGCCTCCACGTCTACTCTCGTCCCTTCGACAGCTGTATTGTCTACTCCGCCGAGCACGGCACCTGTGGCGAAATTCAGCTGCATTACACCACTGAATACGGCAAACCAACGTAACTCCGGAATTGTAAAGAAATGTTGGAATCGACTCCTCCCAGCGGTAATTTCAACTGTGGAGTAGGAGATTCCATGCACCGCCTCGCGTTGCTGTTAATGAGTATTGGCCTGCTTGGGGGTGTTGTTTATTACCGGAATCAATCTGCCCAAACTAGGCTGCACGGTGAACAATCGCAAGATGAGGAAGCCAAACCTGAGGCTGGCTTTCAGGACCAAGCCAAAGACAAGATGGTAAAAGTCGCAGGCCCGCTCGTGGAGTTGCTCGACAAATCACAGTCCGACGAAGCCAATGCTGAGGACAGACCGACGAAGCCGGTGCCGTTGCGCAAGCCCAATCCCAGAGACCTCATTGCTCCATCGCCCGTTGGCACCAGCACAGCTATCGTTCACAAAACATTCACGGTCTCCTCCGCTGCAAATTTTTCTTTTCAGGTTCCACCTCACGCTGCCAGCCCACAACTGCGTGGTTCTTATCATTCCTTTGTGCCGGCGTCCCGAGATCAATCAAACGACGACCCAGGCAACGTCGACCTTCTTCTGATGAATGACGAACAGTATGCCGATTACCTCAACGACCATTCCGCCGACGTGGTCTACTCCGTCGACTCTTCTCACGATCAGGATGTGAGCCTTGGCCTTCCCGCTACGCTCGATCGGCCGGCGCAGTATTATCTGGTCTTCCGCAACAGCTCCGGCAGCCGGGGCCGAAAAATCGTGCAAGCGGATTTTCATGTCGATTTCTAGCGCCCGTTGCTGCTGTTAAACTAACTTGGTTGCCTCCGCGTAAGAAACCCTCGGCACCTCCTCCTGACGCTGTGTCCACTCCGGCGCTGTCACCCGTGTCCGCAGATCGCTCCCAGCCTGATCAACCCGAGGCGGACCGGTCCAAGCCTGATCTATCCAATGAAGCCCGATCCAAGCCTTCGGCCTCCGCGAAAGACCGCATCTTCCTCATCGACACCATGAGTTTCATCTTCCGCGCCTATCACGCCATGGCGCGCCAGCGCTCAGGGATGTCCACCAAGTCCGGAATCCCCACCGCAGCGGTCCTCGTTTTCGTCAACATGCTGCGCAAACTGCGTGACGATTTCTCCCCTGCCTATCTCGCCGCCGTCTTCGACGTAGCCGCCAAAACTTTTCGCGATACCCAGGCCGAAGCCATCACCAAAATCCGCAAGTTCGACATCAAGACGCAAACTTTCACCGAGATCGAATACAAGGGCTACAAAGCCAACCGCTCCGCCATGCCGGAAGATCTCGCCCAACAGATCCCCTACATCCGCCGCGCCCTCGAGGCTTACCGCATTCCCATCCTCGAACTCGCAGGCTTCGAAGCCGATGACGTCATCGGCACTCTCGCCCGCAAAGCAGCCGCTGCCTCGCATCCCGTTTTCATCGTCTCCAGCGACAAAGACATGATGCAACTCGTCAACGACGACGTTTGCATCCTGAATCCTCCCAAAGACAATCTGATCTGCGACGCCGCCAAAGTCGAAGAAATTCTCGGAGTCCCTCCCGAGCGCGTCATCGACATCATGGCCCTCCGCGGCGACTCCGTCGACAATATTCCCGGAGCCCCCGGCATCGGCGACAAAGGTTCCGTCGACATCATCAAGCGCTTCGGCACCGTCGAGCAGGCTCTCGACCGTGCCGCCG
>CAYOVU010000225.1:0-15070 GCA_964407505.1 uncultured Acidobacteriaceae bacterium
GTTCAGCCACATCCCGACGTTGCCGTGCAATTTCCGGCAGAGTCGCCGTGTGCGCGTTGGGGATGACGGCTGCGACTACGCCGTCGTTCACAGCGATGGCGACGGCCATATTCACGCGATCATTAAGACGGATGCCTTCGGCCGTCCAGCTTGAATTCAAGCGAGGATGTTTGAGCAGCACTCGCGATACCAGCGCCACCAGCAAATCGGTATGCGTGATGCGAATGTTGTGACTGTGTTCGATCTCCGCTGCGAGCTTCTCCCGATACCCGTTAAGTACGCTGGCATCCATGTCGCGCGTAACAAAGAAGTGAGGAACGCTGGCCCAGCTCTGCGTTGTGCGTTCCGCCATGAGGCGGCCAAGAGTGCTGGGGACTTCGAGACGGCCGGATATTTTTTCGGGAGTGGCCGCGCTGGAAGCGACCGGCGAAGCAGCCGCAGCCTGCACATCGGACGCGAGAATCTCACCGCCCGGGCCGGAACCATGCACTACGGCAATATCCACCCCCAATTCCTTCGCAAGCCGCCGCGCCTTCGGAGAAATCCTTGCGCCGGAAGCGGCAGAAGATTCGGGCACGTTGGCGGCAACCGGCGCAGCATGCGGTTCTGTCTTTTGTGAACTGGCCCGCGCCGCCGGTACGGCGGTTGCAGATTCGTTTTCTGTTGGAGGTTTCTCGCCGGGGGCAACAATCCAAGCAATCGTCTGCCCAACCGGAATGTCGGCTCCGGCAGCGGCAGAAATTCCCGCGAGAATGCCGTCGGCAGGCGCTTCCACTTCCATCACCGCTTTGTCGGTTTCGATGTCGAGAAGCGGCTCGCCTTTGGTCACACGGTCGCCCTCCTGTTTGCGCCAGGCAATGAGCTTGCCGGTTTCCTGCGCCATCTCAAGGGCGGGCATAACAACGCTGAAGGCCATAGTCGTTTTTATTGGGGGAAGGCTACGCTATGGCCTTCAGTCCGAAACTCCTACCCGCTCAGTTTTCGCGCTGGCCTCAATCATCTCCAGCACGCGCGCGCTGGGCGGAGCTTCAGTCTCTCTCGTCGTGGGCAGCTGTCCGTTCACCGTGAAATAATGCGCGCCCGCTACCAGCAATTCTTCCGCCGGGAAGCGAGTAATCACTTCGTGTCCCGTCGGCGTTACGACGATCTCTTCTTCAATGCGCGCTGCACTCCAGCCGTCGGTCGAAGGCCAGAAAGTTTCGAGCGCAAAAACCATGCCCGGCTCAAGCGTCTGCGGATGGTCGAGCGAAACCAGACGCGAGATTACGGGCTTCTCCCAAATCGCAAGCCCGATGCCATGGCCATATTGCAGGGCGAAGGCGGCTTCTTCATTAGGGAAACCAAAATCCTGCGCCTTGGGCCACACCGCCGCGATTTCCGCGGTGTTGCGCCCAGGGCGAATCAGTTCGATGGCGGCATCCAGGTAATCGCGGCAGCGTTTATAGGCATCCACCATGGCGTGCGAACCGTAGCCGATGGTGAAGCAGCGGTAATAGCAGGTGCGGTATCCCATGTAGGAATGCAGAATGTCGTAGTAAACCGGATCGCCGGGACGCAGCACGCGGTCGGAAAAGACATGAGGATGGGGATTGCAGCGCTCTCCGGAGATGGCATTTACCGCTTCCACATACTCCGAGCCGAGATCGTAGAGAACCTTACTCACCAACCCAACCGCCTCGTTCTCGCGCATACCCGGTTTCATAGCGCGATAGAGTTCGTCATAGGCGGCATCGACCATCATTGCGGAGGTATTAAGCAGCGAAATTTCATCCTGCGTTTTGATGACCCGGGCGTTGGACATGAGTTCCTGGCCATCGACAACCTTAATGCCCTCGCGTTGCAGCGCAAAAAGTACGGGGAGCTCGATGATGTCGATGCCAACCGCCTCTTTGTGCAGACCGCGCATTTCGAGCTCGATGCGAATTTTCTTAGCGACGTCTTCGGCGCGTCCATGCTCCGGCGACATGGTGCCGCGCAACATGGAAATACCGGGGCGCGAGCGTTCCCCGAGCCACGGGCAATTCAACTGATGATGTTTGGCGGCGGATCCGAAGTCCCAAAGAATCGGCTCGTCATTCTGCGGCAGCAGGGTGAAGCGGTTGGCCTTGTCCTGCGCCCACGTACCGATGTGCGTGGCAGTGATATAACGCACATTGTTCATATCGAAACAGAGCAGCGCGCCCATCTCGGATTTTGCCAGCAGACCTTTTACACGCTGCAAACGTTCGCGACGGAGGCGATCGAAATCGATGCGCTGCTCCCAATCGACCGCCATGGTTCCGTGAGTTTTGAGTGCCATAAATCCGCTCCTAGCTTCTAGCTATTAGCTTGAACCCAACCAATACGCACAACGTCAAGACGGCTTGCACATCGACCTTGCTGCTTCGAAGACCGTCTGTTCCGTCGGCACGGTTGCATCCTCGAGCGGTGGAGAAAACGGGATGGGAACGTGCATCGCGCCCATACGTTTCACCGGCGCATCTAAGTCGTAAAACGCGCCCTCGGCGATTACAGCGGCTAGTTCCGCCGTCACGCCGTAACGCCCGTAGCCTTCGTCGAGCACGATCACCCGCGACGTTTTCTTCGCCGAATCGATTAAAGTTTTTTCATCAAGCGGCCACGTCGTGCGTGGATCGACAACCTCTGCGCTGATGCCTTCCTTCTCAAGTAAGATCGCCGCGCCCAGCGCAACTTGCACCATGCTGCTGGTGGCGATCAGCGTGATATCGTCGCCGGCGCGCTTCACATCGGCTACGCCGAGTGGAATTGTGTAGTCATCTTCCGGAACCGGACCTTTCAGCTTGTACATCATTTTATCTTCGAAGAAGACGACCGGGTTCTCGTCGCGGATTGCCGCCTTCAACAACCCCTTCGCGTCATAAGGCGTCGAAGGCAAAACCACTTTCAACCCCGGCACATGGCTGAACCACGCGTGCAGCGATTGAGAATGCTGTGCCGCCGAGCGCCGTGTAGCACCCAGCGTGGTGCGCATCACCATCGGAACTTTCCAGTGCCCGCCGGACATGTAATGAACTTTGGCTGCCTGGTTCACCATCTGATCCATCGTCAAGGTAATGAAATCGCCGAACATGATATCGACGACTGGACGCAGGCCTGTCATCGCAGCACCTACAGCCACACCGGTAAATCCAGCTTCGGAGATGGGAGTGTCGACCACGCGCTTGGCGCCAAACTCTTCCACCAATCCCGAAAGAACTTTGAAGGGCGTTCCAGCTTCGGCAACGTCTTCGCCAAGGATGCAGACACGCGAGTCGCGGCGCATTTCTTCGGCCAGAGCCTCGCGCACTGCCTGGGCAAATGTCAGCTCGCGTTCAGGCATAGACGTGTTTCTCCACTTCGTCCACGCTGGGATACGGAGCGGCAATGGCTGACTTCACCGCTGCTTCCATGATCGCGCGAACTTCAGCCGTTATGCGGTCGAGCGAGGCAGCGTCCGTGTAGCCCTGGTCGATCAACCATTTGGCGAGTACAAGAATTGGATCGCGGTCTGTCTTCCAAAGATGTTCTTCCTGCTTGGAGCGGTAGTATTCGCGATTGATATCGCCAACGTGATGACCGCTGTAACGATACGTATCGCACTGTAGAAAGGCAGGTCCGCCTCCCGCACGCGCGCGTTTCACCAAACGCGTCGCGACTTCGTGCACGGCACGCACATCCTGACCATCGACGCTCGCTGCTTCAATTCCGAAAGCAAGAGCGCGGCCGAGAATAGTGCCCGCCGTAGTCTCGTGATAGTGGGTGTATTCGTTGTATTGATTGTTTTCACAGACGTAAATCACGGGCAGCTTCCACAATTGCGCCAGGTTCATCACTTCATAGAGCGATCCCTGCCCCAGCGCGCCTTCTCCAAAGAAGCAGACGGCCACGCGATCTGTGCCTAGAGTCTTTGCAGTAAAGGCCGCGCCCGTAGCGATACCCACGCTGCCGCCGACAATGGCGTTCGCGCCAAGATTGCCAGTCGCAGGATCGGCAATGTGCATCGATCCCCCTTTACCTCGGCAATAGCCCGACTCTTTCCCCAGCAACTCGGCAAACATACGGTCCGGCGATGCGCCCTTGGCCAGGCAGTGCCCGTGACCACGGTGGGTGCTCGTGATGTAGTCATCGATGCGCAGCGCCTCGCAGATTCCTACCGCAACAGCTTCTTCGCCGCTATATAAGTGTGCCAGCCCGGGCATCAACGCGCGGGTATAAACCTCATTCACCTGCTCCTCGAACAGGCGGATGCTCACAATCTGCCGGTAGGCATGAAGCCATTTTTCTTTTTCTGTTGCGGTTCCGTGGCCAATTTCCGGTTTGGAGGTTGCTGTCGTCATTTTTTGGGACCTCCCTTCGTGACTGGCGTCGTCACTCCGGACATCGCGGCCAGCACGTCGAACACGCAGGCAAAATCGTATTTCGTCCAGCCCATGCCGCGCGCCGCCGTCAAAATCTCATTGCTTGCTGCAGTCGTGGGAAGAGGAACATCGAGTTGACGCCCTAAGTCCATGGCGAGAACCATATCTTTCTGCATCATGTTCACATCGAACCAGGCCTCTTCCGGCTGCTTCAACACAAACGGTCCGCGATACTGAATCATTGGGGATGCAACCGCGCTGTGGGTGAGTACGTCCACCGCAGTTTCGCGCGCAATCCCGCTCTTCTCAGCCAGCAATACGCCTTCGGAAAACGCGAGCATCTGTACCGCCAAGCTCAAGTTCACTGCGATTTTCATCGCCAACGCGAGACCGTTATCTCCCACATGTGTAACCTTCGGCCCAATATCCAACAGCAGCGGCTTGATCTTTTCAAAAGTCTCGCGACGGCCGCCAACCATCACCGAGAGCTTGCCCTCCTGCAACGTAATCACGCTGCCGGAAACGGGCGAGTCGACCATGTCCGCGCCTTTTTCTCTTACCTTCGCTGCCAGTGCGCGGCTCACCGTAGGACTCACCGTGCTCATGTCGATAAAAATCTTGCCGGCGCTCAGGCCCGCCAGCATTCCGTCCGGGCCCTCCGTGATGGCAGCGATGGCAGCAGCATTGGTTACCATCGCGAAAGTGAAATCGGAAGCGCTCGCAACCGCGCGCGGTGAATTGGCCCACTGCATTCCCTTTTCAACCAACCACTCCGCCTTGGCGCGCGTGCGGTTGAAACCGGTGACGGTGTGCCCTTTGCTGAGCAGACGGTTGACCATCTGGCTGCCCATGACTCCCAGACCGATAAAGCCGAGTTTCGCCATCCGCCTGCAATCCTCCAGGAATTTCTTGTTCTGAAATCTGTTTTGAAATCTGCCTGACGTTCTTCTTCTACTTTACGGCACCCTCTCTAAGCAGTAATTTTCGGCCCTGCCGGCGCATGCTTCCCCTGTGCCGAAGATCTGCTGCTGGAAGGAGCCTGCGAATCCTGGCGCACCTGCTCGAGGTGCGAGCGCATCGCGCTTCTGGCCATCTCCGCATCGTGGCGCTCGACGGCTTCAAGAATTCGTTTGTGGTGGAACTGTCCACGCTGTGGACCGCCTTCAACATTGAAGATCTTGATGCGCTGTTCGCGCAGTAGTCCGACAATGGAATCGATCAGGGAAAGTATGAGCGGATTAGCGGCGGCTTCGGCGAGCGCGAGATGGAAATCGAGGTCGGCCTCGATGTAGGCAGCCGGATCTTTCTGTGAGCGGTCCATCACGGCGACGGCGTCACGCATCCCAGACAAATCATCTTCCTTGGCGCGTACGGCGGCCAGGGCCGCGATTCCAGGTTCCAGAATCAAACGCAGCTCTGCGAGATGCGGAGATCCCTCCTGCTGGCCAATCTTCACCATCAAGTCAAACGATTGCCGCGCAGCCTGAGATGTTCCGTTCGTGATGAAGGTGCCGCGCCCGGAATATGCTTCGACCAAACCTTTTTCGCGGAGGGTTTTGACTGCCTCGCGCACGGCTGTGCGGCTAACGCCGAGTCGCTGCGCCAACTCTCGCTCGGCGGGCAGTTGATCGCCGGGTTTCAGAGATCCATTGAGGACAGACTCTTCGATCTGTTGGACGATCTGTTCATAGAGCCGCAAGGTCCGGACAACTTTGTACACAAGGTCTTCTCCCGCAGGTGGGCGTCCACCGATGGTCTGGCTACTATACCGCAGGTCCAGAGCTTGCGGGGCAGTTTCTGCGGGTTTCAGCAGTGACACGAGCATTAGCGGTCTTTGGGTATGGTGGTATGACAGCAATGACAATATCACCCCGACAACCTGGAATGCAAGTGCTAGCTGAAAAGCGCAATTTCAACTGGAAACTTGCAAAATCCGCTCTGTAAAACTTTACCAACAAGGCTCGACTTTGGATCAGCAACCCTCAATATCGGAAAATTTTCTTGACTTCATTCGATGAACAATGGTATGGCTGTCGGACCAGAAAACGGAGGAAGTTCCGATGACATTCCGAAGCACCGCCCTGTCCGCGGGTCACGTCACGACTGCCGCCATCCGGATTGCTCTTCTAATTATTGTTCTCACCGGATGCCTGCTCAGTGTGCGAGCCATGGCCCAGTCCACCGCAGGACGGATCTTGGGCAGCATCACCGATCCTAGCGACGCCTCCGTTGCCGGAGCGACCGTAGTGATTACCGACGTACAGCGCGGAACCTCACGGACCCTTACCACGGATGATGCTGGAGCCTATGCCGCTCCCGACTTGTCTCCCGGAACTTACAAAATTCATGTCGAAGCCAAAGGCTTCAAGTCCGTGGAGCGACCGAACGTGATCATCGAGGTCGCCACCGACGTTCGAGCCGACTTTGCCCTCCAAACCGGCCAAGTGACTGAAACTGTCGTAGTGAATGAAGAAGTCCCTCTACTCAACACCACTTCTTCCACTCTGGGTGGGACGCTTAGCAATCAAGAAATCAATGATCTGCCGCTGAACGGACGCAACTACGAGAATCTGTTGCAGCTTCGTCCTGGTGTGATGCGTTATCCCGGAGGCGGCTTCTCCACCACCAGCGCCAACGGCCTTCGTGCGGAGGATAACGCCTATTTTGTCGAAGGACTCTTCAACAGTGAGCCGTATTCCGGACAGGCAATCATCAACGGTTCCGGCATCGCCGGCGACTCGGCGACTATCTTACCCATCGATGCGATTCAGGAATTTAACTTGCAGCAAAATCCGCCGGCCGAGTACGGCTGGAAGCCGGGAGCGGTCGTCAACGTGGGCCTCAAGTCCGGCACCAACCGGGTGCACGGGACCGCGTTTGGTTTTGGCCGCGATGGAGTGATGGACGCGCGGAATTATTTCAACGACGATCCAAATCCAAAATTGACGCGAACCCTTGAGCAGTTTGGCGGCAGCCTCGGCGGTCCAATCATTAAGGATAAGGCGTTCTTCTTTGGGGCCTATGAAGGCCAGCGCTATAATGTGGGCAATTCATTCGGCGGGATAACCAGTCCTTCGATGGTGCACATGGCGCCGAATGGAACCTGTTCCTTCGGTTTTGCCGGCGATTGCGCCGACAGCATTCCGGATGCGATCGCAGATATCACGACCCCAGCGGCCACGGCGGCTGGCGTGATCGTAAGCCCCGCCAGCCTGCTCATCTCAGGATGCACCTTCTCAGGCGCCGCGGTCACGTGCAACGGCTCGGGATTTCCCACCAACACCGCGCAGAGCATCAATATCACGAACGGATTTAACAACGTCGTGCACGTCAACAACGTGGTCGCCAAGGTGGATTACAGGCTAAACGAACGAAACAGCATTGCCGGGACCTACTTTTTTGGAAACAACACCGGCACGGTCGAAGACTTTCCCGAACTGCAGCAGAAATGGCTCTCGGATATTCACACCCGCGCGCAGGTGGTCGGCGGCAATTGGATTTGGACTCCTACCACCCGCCTCGTGAACGAGGCACGTGTTGGCTACAACCGTCTCTACCAGCCAACTCTGCCTGGCGACCTCAACACGCCCGCCTCCTCGTACGGTTTGGATACAGGCGTGAGCGGCACTGAAACGGGCGGTCTGCCGCGCATTGGCTTCGGCGGCTACTTTTTTCCAGGGCTGGGTGGGTTTAAGTGGCCTAAATTCCAGGGACCCGATTCGATCACACAGTTCGTGGATCACATCTCCTACACCGCGGGCAAGCATGCGCTGAAATTTGGCGGTGAGCTCCACTACGACAAGGTCAATAATGCGTCGTACGGCAACGCCCGCGGCAGCGTCAATTTCCTGGGCGGCGTCGTGAGCCCGAACCCCGGTCCGAACGGTTCGGCCCCGCTCGAAGATTTCCTTGCAGGCGCGCCCTTCAAGTCGACCGTTGAAGTGGGTAATCCGACCTTGCAGCTGCACAACTGGGCATACGCCGGCTTCTTCCAGGATGACTTTCGGGCCACAAAGAATCTGACGATCAATTTCGGCGTTCGCTACGAATTCAGCAGCGTGCCGCAGGAAGCTCACAATTTGCTCGGCAACTTTGATCCGAACGTGGGTCTGGTGCAAGTCGGCCATCAGATCAGCAGTCTTTGGAACCCCGATCATAAGAACTTCGGTCCCCGCGCGGGCTTTGCGTGGGATATCAGCGGTAACGGGCGAACTGTGGTGCGCGGCGGCGGCGGATTGATCTACGAAACCGTGAACTGGCAATCGTTCGTCGCCTTCAACAACGCCTTCGGACCGGGCAGTGTTCCGACCGGAGCGCCGATCGACGCCGCAGGCGATACCTCCGGCGGCACGATCACGACAAGCAACGTGACCGTGAAGAACTTCCTGAGTTACCCCAGCACTTGGGACGCCGCGAACGGGCCGCTTTACGGCGGAAGCACAGTCGATTGCTCTCCGGTCCTGCCCAGTGGCCATGGAGGCAGCCCGTGTCCGATCATGACCGTTGATCGCGGCCTTACCACTCCCTATGTCTGGAATTGGACTTTGAACGTGCAGCATGCCTTTACCACGAACTTGTCGTTGGAAGCGGCCTATGTCGGCAATCATGGCTCGAACCTGACTGGAATTCGGGACATTAATCAGCCGCCGGTTGGCAGTGACTACAATCCGGCTTGCGCAGATCCGGCTATCAACTCTGTAGATCAGCTTTGCCTTCCCTACAACAGTAAATTTCCCTTTCTGAGCAACATCTTCCAGATGGGAAATGTCTACAAGTCCAATTACAACGGATTGCAAGTCACATTGAATGCGCGCAACTACCACGGTCTGAGCATGGTGGCGGGCTATACCTACTCGCACGCGCTCGATGATGTGGGCGCGAACTGGGACTTCGGCTACGGCTCCGGTTTGCCGCAGAACGCTCATAACGTCGCAGCCGAGTACGCCAACAGCGACTTCGATATTCGTCACCGGCTTACTGTTTCGCTCACTTATGCAATTCCCGGACGAAAAGGTTTCGGGCAACTGCGCGAAGGCTGGGAGCTGAACTCGATCATCACTTTGGAAAGCCCGCAGTACTGGGGACCGATGGACGAGGGAACGGATGCGGCCGGGGTGGGCCCGCTGCCGGTAAGCCCGCCAGCCCAATCCCCGATTCGTTGGAGTTTCTACCGCGCGGGAACCAACAGTCTGGGCAATCCTTCGGACTTTAAGTCCAGGCGCGGAGTTGGAATTCCCTACTTCTCACCGACAAATCTGCCGGCGGGCTGCGTGGCCTCTGCCCTGGCGGAAGACGGCGGCACTGCCGGTCCAGAAACGACCTCGTTAAATTCGTTTGGCTGCTATGCATCCGGAAACTCCGTAATGATGGCGCCGCCGCTGGGCCAGTTCGGGAATATGGGCCGGAACATGTTCGAAGATACTGGCTTCAGGAATTTCGATTTTTCCCTAGCCAAGAATTTCCACTTTGGAGAAACCATACGGCTCCAGGGTCGCGTCGAGTTCTTCAACATTTTCAATCACCCCAACTTCGCGAACCCTTACGGCGGGCAAAATGGATTCGGCTTGAATGATCCGTCGGTTCGTCCTTTCGGCTGCGGTTGCGCGACTCCCGACATTGCGGCCGCCAACCCTGCAGTAGGCTCAGGCGGGCCTCGTTCGGTTCAGTTGGGCATGAAGTTCACGTTCTAGCTATGCGGTCAGCCCTGCGGATGTGAAAGAAGGCCGGACGCAATTCGATCCGGTCTTTCTTTTGCGATTAACTAAACGCTGCCCTAGGAAGATCGGGAAACGGCACGACTTCAGTCATGCTGCTCAGAGCCGGGAACGACGCGGGCTTTAGCCCTAGGGGACCCGGCACACTGATTTTATTAATTCATCTTGTAAGAAAGTTCCACGTCATTGAGATCAGAAGAAACGGACCAATTATGAAAACAACTCATTTTCGTTTCGCAATTTTTCCCGCTGCGCTATTCGCACTTCTCTCTTCAACCGCATCCGCCCAAAACGAACCCCGGCGCGAGCGCACCATTGACGAGATACGTGTTGAAGCCATCCACCGCGCTGAAGTCGGCCAGTATCCGCTGATTGGGCTCGATCCCGGCGACGTAAAGGAAGCTTTCGAAGGCATTCATACCGCCGACAAAGATGAGTGGGCCGCGGGGTTTATGCACGTCGCCGATCGTTATTTCAACGAAGCGAAATCGCTGGAAAAATCCGACCCCACAAAAGCGAACGCCGACTACATTCGCGCCTGGCGGCTCTACTCCTTCGGACGCTGGCCGATTCCGGCGTCCCCGGGCAAGCAGCGCTCATACGAAAAGGCCCTCGAGGCATTTCTTGATCATGCGAAGTTCTTTGATCCGCCGCTCGAGGTGGTTCGCATTCCATTTGAAGGCAAGGAAATCATCGGATACCTGCGCTTGCCGAAAGATGCAAAAGGTCCGGTGCCGCTGGTGATCGCAGTGAATGGCCTCGATAGCCGCAAAGAAGACTTGACGGAAAGTTTCAGCGCGATTCTTCCCTTCGGTATCGGCTATCTTGCGGTCGATGGACCCGGCACTGGACAGAATCCAATTAAGGTCAGCGAGACCGCCGACCGCATGCTCTCGCGCGTTTTGGACTATGTGCAGTCCCGCCCGGAGATCGATAAGAACCGCATCGCCATGCACGGCGTGAGCTGGGGAGCGTATTGGGCTACCAAGATGGCCATCGTCGAACATGACCGGCTGCGCGGGTGCAGCGCGCAGTCTCCGCCGGTGAATAAGTTTTTTCAGAAAGATTTTCTGATGAACTCGCTGATGGGCAATCGCGAATATCTATTCGATCAGGTGCCTGCGCTGATGAGTATTCTGCAAGACGTTCACACCCTCGACGAAATGGGCGACTTCCTGCCCAAGCTTTCCCTGGTCCGCGAAGGTTTGCTGGGTAAGCCTATGTCGCCCATGCTGATTCTTGCCGGAGTTCTCGACACGCAGGTTCCCATCGACGACGAGTATCTGCTGCTGAGTAACGGTGACGTGCCGAAAGACGCGTGGATCAATCCTCACGGCGGGCATCTTGGCCGTCAGGTGGGCGTATGGCCCGATCCCAGAATTTTCAAACAGGTGATTATTCCGTGGCTGGTTAAGATTCTGCAAGCTCCGGCGAATTAAAACACAGTCTTCGATGACTAAACACGCTGCGGAACAGGCTCATAGAAGAGGCGCTCGGTGGAGCAGCTTCAGCGCTGCGTCGAGTCTTCCTTCTTTTAGATCGGCTTTAGCCGCTGCGGTAAATGAATCGATTTTGCCCTAAACAATGCCCACTCCAATCGCAGCCGCAGAGTTCGAAGCGTCACCGCCCGCGCCGCACCGCAAACCTTTCTATGCTTCCCTGTGGGTGCAAGTGGCTATTGCCATGGTTCTTGCCGTGGCCTTGGGATATCTTTCTCCCGCCCGCGCCGTCGCCATGAAACCGCTGGGCGACGCCTTCATCCGGATGATCACGATGATCATCACGATTCTCATCTTCTGTACGGTAGTCACCGGCATCGCCGGCATGCAGGATTTGAAGAAGGTCGGCCGGGTCGGCGGCAAGGCTCTGCTCTACTTTGAAATCGTTTCAACGATTGCTCTCGCGGTCGGGCTCATCGTTGGCAACGTGGTTCGCCCCGGCAGCGGATTCAACGTGAACGCATCCACGCTCGATGCCCACGCCGTCGCCGATTATGCCGGGCAAGCCAAAGCACAATCGGTTACCGAATTTCTGATGCACATCATCCCTACAACGGTAACTGATGCCTTCGCCAAGGGTGACATTTTGCAAGTCGTATTTGTTTCGATTCTGTTTGGCTTTGGATTGTCGTCGGCGGGGCCACGCGCCAAACCGATCGTGAGCCTGTTCGAATCGCTCACCCTCATTGTATTTCGCGTGGTGAACATCTTGATGATATTCGCGCCCATCGGCGCGTTCGGCGCGATGGCTTTCACCATCGGCAAATATGGACTCGCCTCGCTCGGCCCGCTGGTCAAGCTGATTGCCACGTTTTATGTGACTTCGATTCTGTTTGTACTCATCGTGCTGGGCGCAATTTGCTGGGCCGCGGGCTTCAACATTGTTAAATTTCTGCTGCACATCAAAGAAGAAATTCTGCTGGTGCTGGCCACGAGCTCGTCGGAAACTGCGATTCCTACATTGATGGAAAAGCTTGAAAAGCTCGGCTGCTCGCGGTCGTTAGTCGGACTCGTAGTCCCTACTGGATACACCTTCAACACCGACGGCAGCGGCCTCTACATGACTCTGGCCGCATTATTCGTCGCCCAGGCTACCAACACGCACCTGACGTTGCTGGAACAGATGACAATTTTCTCGGTCGCCACCCTCACCTCGAAGGGAGCAAGCGGCGTGCAGGGAGCGTCGTTCATCGCTCTGGTCGCGACCTTGTCAGTGATCCCGACAATTCCGGTGGCAGGGATGGCGCTCATTCTCGGTATCGACCGCTTCATGAGCATGTTCCGCGGCCTGGTGAATATGATCGGCAATGGGGTGGCTACGCTAGTGGTGGCGCGGTGGGAGAATGAATTGGACAAAGACGCGCTGCAACAAAAGCTCGCATGAGACTCAGCGCGAGTGGCAAGGGAAACGGGGAGATTACCGCAGATAGCTAGGGTAATGGCCTGTTATCAACAGTCATATAATCGGCCCTAAGATGGCAAACACACCTTTGGTAAGAGCGTTCGTTCTACTAGTGGTGAGAATCGGTAAAGATAGCTGGTTGCCGTAACGCCGCCATTTCACCAGCAACTCCCCGCCCAGCGCGTTATGATGAAGTCCAAGGGAACCACTCATGACTGGAAAGATCGCCCTCGTAACCGGAGCCAATGGCGGCCTCGGAACTCATGTCACGAAAGCACTGCTGGATGCGAACTTCACGGTCGTCGGCCTCGCGCCGAGAATCCAGCAGTCTGACTTCGACCATCCGAATTTCATTGCACTTCCAGCCACGATCACCAGCCTTGACACCGCGAAGCAAGCAATTGCCACCGTGATTGCGCGCTGTGGAAAGATTGATGTGCTGGCGCATCTGGTCGGCGGCTTCACCGGCGGCCAGACTGTCGCTGCAATGGACGACGCCACCTGGCAGCGCATGTTCGACGCCAATCTGAACAGCGCCTTTCACTTGCTGCGCGCGGTGATCCCTGAAATGCGCAAAGCCGGAGGCGGGCGGATCATCGCGATCAGCAGCCGTCAGGCCGAAGATCCCGCACCCACCATCGGCGCGTACAGCGCGTCGAAGGCCGCGCTGGTATCGCTAATGAAGACGGTCGCGCTCGAAAATAAAGACAAACAAATTACCGCCAACGTAATCCTCCCCGGCACCATGGACACGCCAAACAACAGAAAGGATATGCCCGGGGCCGACCTCTCGCAGTGGGTGCAACCCGCGTCGGTGGCTAGCCTGATCCTGTGGCTGGCGGGAGATGCCGGCAAAGACGTCACCGGAGCCGCCATCCCCGTCTATGGCGGCGGACTCTAGGGCCGTGTCCAATTTGGTAACTGGTTACCTTGGGTGCACAATTTTTGTTGCACGTTAACATTCGTGAAATATCTCCCGAGTAACATAATTCGTAGGAGATCCGCCATGGGTTCCGCGCGCGTTTCGAAATCTCTGCCGCTACAGGTGGCTGCGGTCTGCTTCCGCAGGCGTGGCAACGCGGTGGAGTTCCTGCTGGTAAACACCAATGGCGGCAATAAGTGGACCTTCCCCAAGGGATCGCCTGACGCACGCCTCTCACACAGCCAGGCTGCCGAGCGCGAGGCCGCCGAAGAAGCCGGCGCCATCGGCACAATCGAACCGCGTCATTTTCATCTCTACATTCACTCGAAGGGCGTGTTCTGGCAGCCCGGCGGAGTGCAGGAGTTCGTGGTGAAAGCTTTTCTGATGGAAGTCCACCAGCAGCGCCGGGCCGATGAACCGATGCGGCATCCCACGTGGTTCAGCCCCGAAGAAGCGCGGCGGCGGCTAGCGAAAGGCCGCGAGGTAAAATACGCACACGAACTGGAAGCTGCCATCGATCGCGCGCTAGAACGCATTCACTTCCATAGTGCATTGTGGGGCGGCGAAGAGAATCGCCAAGTTTCCGCCGCCGCTCGCTCCTGAATCACATTTTTTATGCTGTCATCTTTTATGCTGCCATCCTGAGGAGAGGAGACCTGCGCACAAAGCGCAGATCTCCCAACGAAAGACCCATGTATGTGTCCTGTGCGGCAGCACAGACGCGGCAAAACGAAACGCATAGGTCCCTCACTTGCTTCCATCCGGCTTCGCCGGACGGAAGACTGCGTTCAGGATGACAATCAGTTGAGTAGCGATCGAGATGAAGCTTGCGACTGGGTACAAGGTACCGGGTACTGGCTTTTATGAGACGATAATTGCAGCATGATTCAGCTCTCTGGCGCCGGAAAACGCTTCGGCCACAAACTTCTTTTCGAGAACGTTGACTGGCTGATCACGCCCCGCGACCGCGTCGGATTAGTCGGTGGTAACGGCACCGGCAAATCCACACTGATGAAGATTCTCGCCGGCCTCGACACCTTCGACTACGGCTCGATCAGCGTCGCCAAAGGCACGACTGCCGGCTATTTGCCACAGGATGGCCTCACGCTTTCCGGCCGCACCGTTTTCGCCGAATGCATGGAAGTTTTCAGCGACCTTCACGCCATGGAGCGGGA
>CAYOVU010000226.1:0-19671 GCA_964407505.1 uncultured Acidobacteriaceae bacterium
ACGTGTGCTTCGATTGATACCACGGAGAATACCAGTCGAAAGTATCCAGCACCCGCCACTGCGGGTCGGCATTGAACGACATGGGAATCATGTAGCGCAGCGCTCCGCTCAGGGGCCGCCCAGCCAGCGGAATTTTGCGCAGTACTTGGTGCACGCCATAGAGAGGAATAGCCGCTTGACAGAGATTATGCAGCAGCCGCGGAGACATGCGGCGCGTCACCTTGCGATACACATCGCTCATGCGATACCAGGGGTTGTACGCGCTATAAAGCCAGACCACAAGCGTACCCTCCGGCTTTAGAAAACGCGCCAAACCTTTCACCGCTCTCTCACAATCCGGAGTGTGATGGAGGACGCCCAGGCTGTAGATGTAATCGAAACTGTCCGGCGCAAAAGGGAGGGAAAAAGCATCTGCTTGCAGAATGGCGGCTTCCCGATCCGTCATGTTAATCGCGGCAGCTTCCACAGCCTGGCTCAGGTCGATTGCCACCACACGCGCGCCCCAGCGAGTTACCACCTCCGCATAGCGGCCCATGCCGCAACCAACGTCGAGGATCAGCTTTCCGTCCAGATCCGCCGGCGTTAACCGCGTCTTCAGAATGAAATCTTTTTCCGAACGCTTGCTATTTTCGTCGTCGAGTTGAGTCGTGTTGTGCTTTAACCACTGAAACCCGAAACTTCCTGTGTAGAACTGCTGGCCGACAAAACGAGGCACGCCCTTGACGATCGGGTAGCGCTCTGAACAACTCAGGCAGACCAGCACGTTATCCTGCCGTTGCAATTCTGACTGACACTTCAAGCAGCAGAGAATTGAAAGGATTCCTTTCGCGAATTCGTCGCCGTTCTGATCCGGAATCTGCCCCATAGTTTAGATTTCTTTTGTCTGCGACATCCCTTTGGAAAGAACACTCCCTTACTGTGTTTTCCGGTCGCGGATCAGCGACTGTTTACAAACGTTGATTTTTGATGTGGTATTCTCTACCTCGCCCCGAGGCCTGAACCGCGTTTCACCTTCTGTTCATGCTCTTAGGATATCGTCCATTCATGAAAGATCCCCATAATCTTAAATCAGGTGCGGCCTTCTCTCCGCTGCGTTTGTTTCTCATTCTTGTGATCCTGGGTTTTGGATTAAGAATTGCCTTCGGCATCGTCCGCTATCGCGGCGAGCTCCTTCACCTGACAGGACCAGCCTTCATTACCAGTTGGAGCCACGACGGCCTGGAACACGTGGTCATTGCGAAGGCTATTCTCTCAGGCGAAGGTTACATTATGGATAATTTTCCGCTGCCGCCGGGAAAACACGTCCGCTACGCCGGACAGGATGCGCTGTTCAAAGCACCGCTCTATCAGTACTTTCTCGCTGGGGTTTTTGCGATTTCCGGCTTTTCCTTCAAGCTTTTTTTCCCGTTGCAGGCACTGTTTGGGGGGCTTACCTGCGGCCTTGTCGGACTCATTGCCTGGGAAACGTTTAAAAGTCCAGGTGCGGCCTTACTCGCGGGAATCGCGGGCGCGATGCATCCTGTGCTGGTTAATGCCGCCTCCCAACCCTACAACGAGGATGTTTTCTTCTTTTTGTTTATAGCTGCAATCTGGGCCTTTCTTGTCTGGTTTCGCACGCGAGAAATCAAGTGGGCTGTAGCGTGTGGGGTTATGGTTGGCCTGTGCACCTTGACGAGGGAAAGCGGCATTCCGCTGCTGGCTGCGATGGGAGCCATCGGTATTCTTTCGACCCCGCGTGATTTCAAAGCCTGGGTAGCGTGCGGCACAATCGCACTCAGCGCCTTCGCGGTCGTTGCACCCTGGACGCTCCGCAACTACATTCGCTTTCATGCCTTCATTCCGGTCGCAGCCATCGTGGGGGAAGACCTGGCGACCGGAAATAACGACTGCGTGGCCAGGGAAAGCTTGCTCACTTCCTACTGGTCGGAGGGTCCCTGCATTGACTTGAACAGGCAAATTATTGCGGCCCGCGCGATGACGCCGATGTTGGATCTTCCCGTCGGCGTCCAATATGACCGGCTGTCGCGACGAGTTGCAATCCACTTCATCACCGAAAATCCTGCGGCCTACGCGAAACTGGCAATTCGCCGGCTTTGGACCAGCCTGCTGCCGTTTGCTCCCCGAGGAAATCAGCGGAGATACGAACGAATCGTTCTCACGCTCTACTGGCTTTTGATATTTCCTGCGGGAATGATCGGACTATTCTTGCGACTAAGACGGCCCGAGCCCAAGACTCTTTTCCTTGCGCTCATGATCGCGCTTAGTTTTTTATCAATCATGGCCGTTCTCTATTGGTCCGATCTTCGTTTTCGAATTGGCATCGACCTTCTCTTAGGATGCTTCGGCGCATGGAGCTATGACCAGGTTTGGCAAAGAGGAGAAAGCTAACTCAGGCGCATCAACCACCGCTTCGTAAGCTCCTTGAACCGCCATTTTTTCATCGAAAATTAATATAGGCTCAGCGGTGTTTCTCAAGAATCGATGTAAAAAAATACCCATGTTCATCTAAGATAGACGGGCCTTTTGGAGGCGGGATACGAATAATGCCGAAGCCTTTATGGGACGAGTGGTTGGGTCGCAAGGCCACTCGGCGATTAGCGCGCAAGATTTTGCCTGATCTGCGCTGGAATCAGGAAATCTGGGGTGAAACGGTACGAGAGCAGCTAACCAGCCCCGTCCGCTGGTTGGATGCGGGTTGTGGCTGGCGTCTCCTGGACAAGGATCTCGATCCACTGGAGGACGACTTGGTCCGCCGCGCCAGCACGGTAGTCGGTGTCGATCTCGACCTTCCCCACTTAGGCAAACACGTCAACATCTCGCGGCGCACTTGTGCATCGCTGGCCGCGCTTCCCTTTGCTGATGCCAGCTTTGACCTGATCACCTGCAACATGGTGGCTGAGCATCTTCCGGACCCCTCGGCAATTTTTCAGGAAATATCCCGCGTGCTCGCTCCTGGCGGCACTTTCATGGTGCACACGCCCAACACTCGAAACTACCTGGTCTTCGCGAATATCCTCGCGAAGAAGCTCCTGCCGCGCGAACTCGTTCTGAAACTGGTGCACGATGGCCGGGAAGAAGAAGATATTTATCCCACTTACTACCGGGCCAACAATGAGCGCGCACTACGTCGCCTCGGGGATTCTGCGAAGCTGCAACCCCATTTTGTGCGCTTCCTGACTCAACCCCAGCCCTACAGCCGCTTCTTTGCGCCAGTTGCATTCTTTGAGCTTCTCTTTATGCGAGCTACCATGACGCGTCCCCTGAACCACTTTGCCGCGACGATCATCATGGGGTTCCAGAAGCCCTCTACAAAGCCGGCCTGCTGCACTCCTTGCGCGGCCTAGAGGCTAAAGTACATAGCGACGACGGCAGCTTTCGTCTAAGATAAACGGCATTCAAAGTCAGCGAGGAGAATCAACATGTCGAATCATGGAAACAACCGCAAGAAGGCAACTTTGATAGAAAGCACCCTCGCGTTGGCCTTGATGGGGATTATCGCCGGGGCCGTAGGAGGCCTTGCCATCGGCTTGGTCACCGGATCTCATTCCTCCAGCGCCGCACCCAGCACCGCCAGTCCTTTAAAGTAAACCTCGCTAGAAACGCTGTCTCAGACTTAACGGCGCCGCCTGAACCGTTCCCACGGCTGGTGCTGTCTCGGGAAGTTTTGGACCTGTCAGCCAGCTTCTTATCGGCTTACGCTCTTCTTCCGCGCTCACACCCGTTTCGCTGCACAGGCGGAGCAAAGCCGTAGTATAGCCGACCATAAAATACGGGAAAAGTTGATACGCAGTACTGGCGAATGCGGCGCCCACAAGATAGCTGGCAAATCCCGCCCAGAGGGCACTGGTATACATGCGCACGTCTGAGTCCGCCGCGTAAAGTGCCGTGCTGCGGATTTTAATCAAGTTCCTGAAGCACTCGCGCATCACCAGAAGAAATAATATGAGGACGGGGATTCCGCATTCCGAGCTCAGTTCCGTGTACGTGTTGTGCGTAACATGCCACAGATCCGTGTAGCTTGCGAACTGACCGGGCCCCACTCCGAATATCGGGCGTTTCGCTGTGGTTTCGAGACTCAGCATCAGAATTTCGAACCGGGCTTCCTTGGCATCGCCATAAACTTCTACATCGTTGGAGAAAATGCTCTTGATGCGATCGCCGTAACTCTGCGGCCCTACGACCGCCAACGCCAAAATGCAAAATGCAGCGCCCACCAGCAGGTAATAGCGCTTGTTTCGTATTCCAAACTCCCACAAACTGAAGATAACGGCCACGCCTAGCGCGAGAAATCCGGAGCGCGAATAAGTCAACATCAGCCCGCGCCCCATTACAAGAAGTCCGGCAAACCACAACAATTTCTTCAGCGGATTCTCCTCCAACATCAAGAACATCAGACACAGCGGAAAATTCAAGGCAATGTTCATAGCGAGGTCATTGGGATTGTCGAACACGCCTCCCAGCACACCGCCCATTCTTCCACCCTTGTAGATCAGCACCGAGACAAGGGTCATCACCGCGACCGAGGCTGCCTGGATGAAAATCAACCGCCTAAGTTGGCTTATGGAATCGACCACCAAGCCCACGAGCAGAGCGACAATCAATGCCTTGCAGCACTTATCCAGGACCACGGAAAGCGCTCCGCTGATGTAAAAGGAGAACGGCACGCAAAGAGTCTGCCAGGCGAGCATGGCGGCCAGAAGCTTCAGCTCCCGCGGCCATTTTGCAAACCTTGCTCGCCCACGGATGCCAAACAGCAAAGCAAGAAGAGCAATGCCTCCAAGGATTTTTTCGATCGGAATAAATCCGAGCGCGTGCACAAAATCTTCCGGCCGGGCAAAATACAAAAACGAAAACGCCACCAGCGCTCCATATGCGAGCGCGTTGGAGTTCTTTGCTTTCGGTTTTTGAAAACCTAGGGCAAGCGTGGCCATTAAATACTCCCTACCCGCATGAACAATGCCTGACGGCTCGATTTAAAAACTACGAATTCCATACTGCCTTCCTTCCAGTTACAAAATGGGTGAAGGCAACCAATGCCGCCGCGTTCAAAACTACAAAAATAAGTGCGGCATCCGCCACGCGAGAAACCGCGCCCGGCTTCAGTTTCAGCATGCCCAGCACCGCCAATAAATAAAACGCCAATTGCACTCCCAAGGCAACGCGGTAGAACGGACGCGCCAGCGCGATCGAAGACAACAGCGCTGCAAGTAAAGCGAACGGCACCAGCAGGCGCATGATTTTGTGACTAATAAATTCGAAGAGAATAGGATTTGCTCCACTTAAAAGCCACGGTGCTAGTTGTAGCAGCTGATAGTTACCGCTCAGCGTCCGCACCTTACGTCTGAATTCTCGCTGCGCGCCCAGACTTGGGGCGTCCCATGCTCGAGCCCGCGTATCGAAAATGACTCGCGAGCCCTGCCGCACAACATGCATGGGCAAATACACATCGTCGAGAATCGTCCGCTCCGGAAGCGGAACCAATAGATTCCGCCGCACCGCATATAAGGCCCCGGTGGCGCCCACCACGGATCCGGAAGCTGACTCCAGCTCGCGAATCGCTTTTTCGATTTTCCAATAGAGGCCCATCCCCCGTACCACTTCTCCCGAATCAAAATTCCCTAACATCAACTCGCCGCTGACCGAACCCACATTCGGGTCGGCAAAATTCTCCACCAACCTGCAAATAGCGCTCGATTCGATTTGCTGCCGCGCATCCGTAAAAACCACGACTTCCCCTTCTGCCCAGGCAATCGCATCGTTCAGTCCACACGCCTTCCCGCTCGAGAGCTGATTCATCACCAGCCGCACCCGCGGATGATTCGCGTAAGCTCGAAGAATCGCTTCCGTCCTGTCCGTCGAGCCATCGGAGACCACGACAACTTGCCAGTGCTCGCCCGGATAGTCCAGTTCCAGCAGATTGCGAAGTTTATTTTCGAGAACCTGCTGCTCGTTGCGCACCACCATCACGATCGATACTGATGTTTCGCAAGCACCGCGTAGAGGCGGCCAGGGGCGCAGCCGCGCCCGCATCCACAACCAACCCAGATATCCCACATACGTGTATGCAATCAAAGCCGCGGACCACCAGAACAACCACTTCATTGTGCACCCCGGCCGAGCAGCACAATCTTGATGGTCTGGAACATGATCAGGAAATCCAGCCCGAGCGATGCGTTCTTGATATAAAACAGATCGTACTGCAGTTTCTCCCGCGCATCTTCCAGCGTATTGCCATATTTGTACTGCACTTGTGCCCAACCGGTAATTCCCGGGCGCACCACATGGCGCACACCGTAATAGGGAATCTCTTTGCTCAGCCACTCCACGAATTCCGGCCGTTCCGGTCGCGGACCTACAAAATGCATATCGCCCTTGAGCACGCACCATAACTGCGGAATCTCATCGAGCCGTGAAGAGCGCAGAAATTTGCCCACCTTCGTGATGCGCGGATCGTCGTCCGCAGCCCAAGTCGCGCCCGTATCCGCCTCGGCGCCATCACGCATGGTACGAAACTTGTAACAGTAAAACGGCTTACCACGCCGCCCCACACGCTCCTGCCGGTACAACGCTGGACCGGGAGAACCCAGCTTTACCGCCAGCACAATGAAAGGAATGAAAGGCAGCGAGAGCAGTAGGCCCACCAGCGCCACCGAAAAGTTCAGCACTCGCCGTACCAGCCGGAAGAAATTGCTGAAGCGAAACCCATCGGCAAAAATCAACCAACTCGGGTATAACTGCTCCACTTCAATTCTTCCTGAAATCCTCTCAAGCCACGAAGTGGCTTCTTCGACCTTCACTCCAGTCAGCCGCAAGTCCAGCAATTCCTCCACCGGCAAAGTGCCGCGACGGTCCAGCATTGCGACGATGACTCGATGCACGCCCTTGGCGCGAACCAGCGCCAGAAGGTGCGCCGCTACACTGTCGCGGGTCAATTCACCGTCGACGTTTCCCGTCCAGCCCACTACTTCGATCCCAAGAGCAGAACGCTCTCGCAAACCCCGGACTAGCCGCTCTGCGCGCTCTCCCGTACCCAGAACGTACACACGCTCCCGCAGGAAGGACTGCTTCACCATCCAGGAATAAGCCGTCCGCCAGCAAAAAAGGGTGATGGTGAGGATTAGAAGCCCTGCAAGAGCCGAGCCGTTTCCAGGCAAGAGAGTGGGAAAGGCAAAGCCCACTGCGGAGAGAGCCAGCGCAACTACGCCCAGCACCAGCAGCATGCGAAAAACCTGGTCCCACTTCTCGCCCAAATTGGTGGAATCGTAGAGATCGAGCCAATGGGAAAGCAGCAACACGACTCCGGTCACTCCAAGAATCTTGAGGTATCCACCTTCGACATTCAGGAGCAGCCAGCTATCCTGGCTCTGCCACATCGTACCCAGCACAAACGAAACCCAAACGATCAGTGCCTCACCTGCCAGAAGAACCAGTGTTCGCAGCGGGTAGTACACTTTGAAAAGCCGGATCACGTTTCCCTGCCCCTAAGACTCGTTCCCCAAAGACTGGTTTTAAGATTAAAACTGGTTTTTTAAGATTTCGACTCGCTCGCATTCTTTCCGTCGCCATCGTAGTAATACCGCGTATATGGGATGGCCGCACCGTCCGTGCCATTCAGCACTACTCCCACCAGGGCTTGATCTGGAAATTCCATTCGCGCGCGGCGCGCCATATCGACCGGGGTCGCATTCGAGCGCACCACCATGAGCACTCCATCGCAGGCTTTGGCCAGTACTCCGGCATCGGAAACCGGCACCGCCGGCGGCGAATCAATGATGATCCAATCGAAGAGAGCATCAATTCGCTGCAACAGGATCTTCAGCCGCCCGTTTGAGATCAGCTCCGCGGGATTTGTGATTTCCTGGCCGCTCGGAATCAGAAACAGGCCCTCCAGTGGTCCGTGCTGCATGATGGAAAACTCGTCACTGCTTCCAAGCAGATAATCGGCCAGCCCAGGAGATGACGTTGTGCCGAGCATCATGTGCAGCCGCGGACCGCGCAGGTCGGCGTCGACGAGCAGCACACGACGCCCATGCTGCCGCACCAGCACTTGAGCGAGATTGGCCGCCGTGAAAGACTTGCCCTCTTTCGGCAGCGCGCTGGTTACCAGAATCCTTTTAAGCGGCATCTTTTCGCGTGTGGAATAAAGCCGCGAACGCAGGGTGCGAAATTCCTCGGTGCCGCGGGCCGCGTCGTCGCCATTGAAAAACAGCATGGTTTTCCCGTCAGGCTTCCACTGCAGTTGCGGGCAGCGCGACAACAGGTTCTCCAGGCTAAACGGGCTGGCGAATGAAGGCATCGTGGAAGTGAGAGGAACGACGTCCGCGTGTCCGTCTCCAGGGATATCTTCACCCTGAGCCATTGGCGGCACAGTCGCGAAGCCGGAGTCGGCTGGAACCTGTGAAGCCGCCCGCTCCTGTTCCGCCTTCTTCAGCGCTTCGTGAATTCTGCTCATATCTTCCTTTCCTTGGAGACATCCTTGTCGTCTTCGCGCAAGCGGTCGGCTAAATTAGCCAGGGACCGCAAGGTTTCCACCAGGTCAAACTTTTCCTGCCCCGCTGCTGCAGGCGGCATCATTGCCCGCACAGCCATGTTGTCGGCCAGATCGAGATCTCGCGCCACATTGTCTACAACCGCAGGCTTAATTACATTCTGCTGGTCTACGAATGCGCTCACCAGGCAGTGCTCACACAGCAAGTTGATAACCCTCGGAATGCCGTTGGCGTAGCGGTGGATCGCGATGACTGACTCGGGATCGAAAATCTCCTGCCCATTGGACCCTGCAATGCGCAAGCGTTGCTGAACATAGGCCTTGGTCTCGGCGAGCGTGAGCTCGTGTGTCTTGGCGCGCAGGCTTAGCCTTTGCCGCAGCTGCCGCAGTTGGGGCTGCCTTAGCTTTACTTCGAGCTCGGGCTGACCCACCAGCACGATCTGGAGCAACTTCTCGGTGAAAGTCTCCAGGTTGGTCAGCATTCGGATCTCTTCCAGCACTTCTTCGCTTAGATTCTGCGCCTCATCCACGATGAGTACAGCAGTTTCACCTGCCCGGTAGCGATCCAGCAGCCAGTTGTAAAGCCGCAGCAGGATCTGACTCTTGTCCTTCGAATCGCAGGGAATGCCGAAGTCCGCCATCATGTAATCCAGGAACTGCGCCGTGTTCAGGCGCGAGTTGAAGACGAACGCGGTTGCTACCTGCTGCAGGCGCAACCACTCCAGCAGCTTGTTGATGAGCGTTGTCTTGCCCGTTCCCACTTCTCCGGTCAGCAGCACAAATCCTTTGCGGCTCTGGATGCCGTAAGTCAGGCAGGCCAGAGCCTCCTCCGTGTGCCGCGTCAGAAACAGATAACGCGGATCGGGGTTCACATTGAACGGATTCGCCCGCAAACCAAAGAACTCTTTGTACATGGCCTTCGCTTAAAATGCTCTTCCCTGGAACTGCACTGCTTCAAAACCTCGCAGCTTCCTTTCCTTGCTCACTCTCACTTGGATGTTTCCGGTTCCAGAAACGCCCGTTGCCGTTGCCGTTCTCCTGCACCGGCTCCGCCACCCATGGCACCGCGACCAGCATGGGGAGTTCAAGAGCGGCTTCGGCATCCGCCTGAGTGCGGATGGAGGTGTCGCGAAACTCCAGCCACAGCGCAAGAGTGCAACCCAGCGCCAACCCGGCTCCCAGTCCCGCCCCAGCGAACAGTAAGCGATTTGGGAAACTCGGAAGATCGGGAAGGTTGGCGGGGTTGAGCATCCGCATTTGCTCACCCTCCTGCTGCTGCTCCATCTTGAGAGCAATATCAGACTTGCTTTTGTCGGCAAGCAAGTCTTGATACACCTTCTGGGTATTCTCGTAATTGCGGGCCATTTGCTTGTACTGTTCCTCGATCGCAGGACTCAGCGACACCCGCCCCTGGTACAGCGCGATTTCTTCAGTGAGTCTTTTCTGATCGCGCGTGCCTTGCACAATCAAATCTTCGTACTGATGAACTTGAAGGCGCAACTGGCGGAGCTCGGGCGGCTCCGATCCCGGCCCCTTATCGGCCACGTTATCCGTGCTCTTGTTCGGGGCGTTCGCTTCGGCCAGCTTCTTCTTGACCTCCGCGATGTCCGCCTTGGTCTTGATGACATCAGGATGGTCGTCGGTATAGCGGGCTTGCAGGTCAATCAGTTGGCTCTGCAATTGCGAGAGCTGCTGCTGCAGAGTCTGAGGATTGTTGGACGACAGCGAATTCTTCCACGCGGTCAACTGCTGCGCCAGCAGCGACTCGGTATAGGCTTTGTCCTGCTGCGCACGGCTCAATGTCTGGGTGTTGGCTTCGAGTTGCGAATTCAGCCCCATCAGGATTTTTAAGTTATTGTCCTCATCGCCCGGAAGCTGCCCCATGTATTGCTTCTTGAAGTCTGCCAGCTTGCTATCCAGCTCGTCGAGATTCCGCTTGGTGTCCTCTACTTGCTTGCTGAGAAAGTCGGTCGTGCCGCGAGCCACGTCTTCGCGCGACCTCAGGTTCTCCGTCAGCAGAAGTGACGTAAGTTCGTTGCAAATCAACTGCGCCCGGCGGGCCGACCTAGCGGTATAACCTACTGTGAACCCCGGAACCGGACTGCTCTGACCGGGCTTTTTCTTGCCGCTGCTGGCAATTTGCGAAAGATCGGTGATAACGGGTTCGACCGTCATGTTGTTGCGGATGATTTCGATTGCCTCATCGGCATCCTCGCCAGGCTTCGCCAACCCCAGGCGCTCCACCATGGGCTGCAGGCGCTCCTGGCTGAGCACCTGTTGCTGCAGCGTCGCGATGCGCTGCGCCAAATCCTCAGTGACGACTGACTGCACGATTCCTTCGGGGACTTTCTGGCCCACCACCAACACCAGAGAATTCGAGGTGTATTTGGCGGCAAAAAGATACGAAACCAGAAATCCGGCGAGCGGTGCCACCAGCGCCGGGATCAGAATCACCTTGATCCGGCGGCGCAACATCGCCAGATAATCATCCATCGTTAATTCGCGGTTTTCCATCGTTTCACTCGTTTCGCTGGCCTGCAACGCCAGCCGTAAGACTAGTCAAGCCGGATTGGCCGGGGGGTCCAATCCACTCCAATCGTCCCCACACTTCGTTGTGCAATCCGGTTGCACGGGCCATTGAATGTCTGGCAATACGAATCGTCGAAGGCCAAATAATTGAACTGATAACTGGCGAAAGCGTGCAGAGTCCGCCCGTACTTCCGGTGAAAACTTACCCCGGCAAAACCATACTCGTAGATATTGGCGCTCACTCCCGGGCAAGTCGCCGTGCTGGTAGCCGGGCAAGTAATCGGTAGCACGCGGCTGTTGCGGGAGAATCCAATGTCGGAACCCACGCTCCAGACTCGGTTCAACGGCCGGCTGGCACTAAGCTGCGCGATATCGCTCTCGGCTCCCGCGAAGAAGCCAGACCCGCTTGTGATGTAATGCGCGTAAGTAAGATCGAGACTGACCTTGGGAAAACGGTAGCGCAGCATCGCGCGACCGGCGGCAGAGATGCGAAGGTCGTTCTGTGGACATACCAGCTCTGGAGTACCTTGCGATGTAGCCGCAAATACGCACGGTGGGGTGGTGGGGTTCTGAAACGCTGTCGAAGGAAGAAGCAGGTGGTTAATCTGCGTGAACTGTGGCCCCACCCCAATCAGAAAATCCATGCGCCCGGTGATTCGATGCCCCCACATCAGCTGGATGATGTGGCTGTAAAAATTCGTTCCGGTGGAGAATTGGAATCCCTGGTAGGCATACACGATCGCTCCCTGGTCGTGCCGTCCGAGTATGCGGTTATAGCCGGCCTCTCCTGAAACCTCGTTGCTTCCGATAAATGAACTACGGGTGCCGGGCTCATTGTCCAAAAAGTGCACAAGACCGTATCCGCCCGTGATCGTTATGGAAGACTTAGGCGTCAGATTTTCCACCGCATCGACAATAGCCAAGTTCATGATGCGGGGAACCTGTCCCAGCGCTCCAAGGACGGTCCCACTGGTAAAGCCAGTGAGTCCCGTCGAACTCAGACCCGCGCCAGTCAATCCCACGGCACCATAGGCGCTGCCGAACGTGCCCTCGGGCTGGTAGCTGAACGCATCGCGAATCCCCAGCTTCCCCCGCTTCCACGTGATTTGCTGGTCTAAACCAAGCTCCTCTATTTGCTTCAGGCCGATACCGCGAGCGTTGTAGTAACCCACTCCTCCAAGGTAGTCGAGCGCGAGATCATAGTTCTTCCAAAGGTGTTGCAAGTCGACACTGCCCAAAGCGAACGAGACCGAATGGGTGCCCGATCCGCCGAGGTTGTCCTCGACATTCGAATCGATGGACTCGCTCGCATGCCCGCCAAGTTGCAGATAACTCAACGGAGCGGCGTGTGGCTCGAGGTTTGGCAGGTCCAGTCCTGAAATTGGAGGATTTTCGATGATCGGAGACACCGGGTTGTCCGGTCCATTGGCCGGTACCGGCTGCTGAGGCTGGCTGCTTTCCGGAGCAGTGGCCGGCTCCTGTTGGCTGGCACTGTCCTGGCCCCAGGCTGCGCTCAGCGCCAGGGCGAGCATCATCACAAACCCCATGGAATGACGTCTACTCATACTCATTTTTGCTAAGGGACCACCACGGTATCGCCCCGCTGCAGCAGAATGTTCTGCTCGGGATGCCGTCCCTTCACCACTTCCTTGTAGTTGAAAGGCATCTTCACTTGCTTGCCGTTCTCCATGCGCAACAGGTAAATACCTTTCACGTTGGCAAATTGAGTGAAGCCCGCACTGGAAAGCGCCTGCAGAATGGTCATTCCTGGCAAGAGGGCAATCGCTCCCGAGTGCGTGACTTCGCCGGTCACGAAAATTCTTCGACTATTCATCGCGGTCACCACAACGGTAACGCGGGGGTCCGCAATATACTTCTTCAGTTTCTCGGTAATCGAATCCGCGAGTTGCATCGGCGTGAAACCCGCGGCCGAAACATCGTTCAGCAAGGGCAGGGAAATTTTCCCGTCCGGCCTCACCGGTAGTGTCGCGGTAAGATCAGGTTCCTTCCAAACCGAGATGTGCAGCGTGTCGTCGGCTCCGATCACATAATCGGCGGGCGCGTTATCGGCAGCGTTCGCAGTGGGCGTCGGAACCGCCGGCAACGCAGACTTGGAAGTGTCGGTGGGTTTGGGAGTCTTGGCGGGCTTCGCATACACTTCGTCCTGGGCCCACATGCTCTGGGTTGCCAACACCATCAACAATGCCACGCAGGCAAGCTTCATTGCTTCTTTCATCCATTCTCCTGCAGAGCTTTTGGAGACCCGGCGCGTCGGAATCCCATCTACTCAACCCTTATACAGCCAAGACTTATGGCTGATCCGCAACTGTACCTCGACCCGGCGCCGGGCTCTAACGGCAAGGCGCTCGCGTCGGCACACCAATCCTTCTCTAGGCGAGAAGCTCCGCGCTGCCTGCCTTACGAACGAAACGTGGCCGGGGACACCGCATCCGGCCCAAGATCTCCACCCCTAACAACGGCACCACCACCGCAGAAAGTCACACCTGTATTCTCGCAGAAAAACGTTCCATCGAAGCCGGAATATCTTCACATGAACGGGTGAATCACGCCACGAGTTTTAACTCTATGCTTTCAAAAGTTTATAGGACAGAGCCGCACTGGGGAGGGATAAAATACCGGCCAATCCTAGCCCTTTGATGTTAATAGAAGATGAATTTGTCTGACGGCTGAGCCGTGAAACTTTCGTCTCCGCTCGTTCTACCCTGTGTGCCGCCTTCGGGCTTAAGCTTGAGGGGCGCGACATTCGGAGCGATATCCGTTCTTTGCCGCTTACGCCTTTCCGCCGAGTGGTTCCTTGTGTAGACAGTCGATCCTGCGATTTCGTTGCGGGATTCTCACTACTTGGCTTATGCTGAGGTCTCCCCGGCAGAGAGAACCGTTCCAGTGAGCCAAGTGCTGCAAGCTGAACCACCTGCGCAGTCGCTCGCCACCGAACCGGCATGGCCGCCGGCGTGGCAAGCCGCCGTACTTGGCGGACTATTACTCTGGCTCTACGTTCCCACGATTTACCACCTGGTGGGACAGTGGTGGCATGACCCCAATTTTTCGCATGGCTTTTTCGTACCCCTGTTTTCTGCCTTTGTAATCTGGCAAGAGCGCCCCAGACTAGCCCGCTTAGAGCTCCAGCCTTCATGGTGGGGCCTGCTGCTGCTCGCGTTTGGCATGGTGATCTTGCTGGTCGGCCGCATGGGCGCCGAGCTCTTCCTGTCGCGCTCTTCCCTGCTTTTGGTACTGGCAGGCATCATTGTCTTGTTCTTGGGTTGGAACTTCTTCCGCGTCCTTCTGTTCCCCTGGGCTTTCCTAGTGCTAATGATCCCCATTCCAGCCATCGTCTTCAACCAGGTCACCTTCCCGCTGCAATTGCTGGCTTCACAGGTTGCCAGCACGACCTTGCCGTGGATGGGTGTCCCCGTCTTGCGCGAGGGCAATGTAATCGTCCTTCCGGCGATGGCTCTGCAAGTGGCCGAGGCCTGCAGCGGAATTCGTTCTCTGATGTCGTTAACCACGCTCGCGATCATTTACGGATATCTCATGGAAAGCAGAGTTTCTGTTCGTGTTTTCCTGACGCTAGCCTCGCTTCCTGTCGCCGTGGCTGCGAACAGCCTTCGAGTTGTGGGCACGGGTCTGCTCGTCCAGTATTGGGATCCGGACAAGGCGCAGGGCTTCTTTCACGAATTCCAGGGATGGCTTATGTTTGTTGCGTCGCTGCTGATGATCTATCTACTTCATCGCGCCGTCTGTATTTTTTGGCCGGAGGAAGGAGTGAAGTCATGAAGGTGTCCAGCATGCTGCGTTTCGTTCTCGCTGCGGCGCTGATTGCCGTGACCGCGATTGTGCTGCAAGCGCGCGGACGCAGCGAAATCATCCCGCACGGTTTGCCGCTATTGTCCTTTCCCTCACAGCTCGCGAACCGGACGAGTAACGAGGTGGTGCTCGATCAGGCAACGCTCGACGTACTAGGGGCCGGTGATTTTCTGGAACGCGTTTATCAGGACCCAGCCGGAAGGCTGCCCGACGTCGACTTGTTCCTCGCGTACTTTCCCAGCCAACGTGCAGGCGATACGATTCACTCTCCTCAACACTGCCTGCCCGGCTCTGGATGGAATCCCGACGAAAATGTCCGGGTTCAGATTTCTGTTCCGGGTCACGCCTCTTTTCCGGCCAATCGCTATCTCATTTCCAAGGCCGGTGCGCGCCGGCTGGTGTTGTACTGGTACTGGGCGCACGATCGCGGTGTGGCCAGCGAATACTGGGCCAAGTATTATCTGGTGAGGGACTCGATTGTGATGCACCGCAGCGACGGCGCCCTGGTTCGCCTGGTCACCGACATGTTCCCCGGTGAAACCCCCGACGCCGCCCAACAGCGTCTTCTTCCCTTCACCACCGCCATCGTCCCGCTTCTCGATGACTACATCCCACGCTAGTGGCAGAGCGCAGTCATCACCGGTTCGTCATCCCGAGCGCAGCGAGGGACCTTGGTTTCTGCATGCGGCTATTCCCAGGCAACTCCCGAGAACTTTCGCCTTGCCCAGAATCACCGCTGAATGTTATTCCTGACTTTCCCCATCGCTCCACAACTTGACTCCTGTCTCCATCGCCGAAGCCAGCAAAGATCCCAACCGTCCGAAACGCGTCCTCGGCTTTCGCGACCTGGTTTTGTTCTACGTGGTAACCGGCATCAGCCTTCGCTGGATCGCCACCGCCGCCGCGGTCGGTCCCAGTTCCATCGTCATTTGGATCGGCGCATGGATCTGCTTCTACACTCCTCTCGCACTTTCCGTGCTCGAGCTTTCTTCCCGCTATCCCAGTGAAGGCGGCCTCTATGTCTGGAGCAAGTGTGCCTTCGGAGATTTCTCCGGCTTCATGTCCGCCTGGACTTACTGGACCAGCAACCTCCCATACTTTCCCGCCGTACTTTACTTCGCCGCCAGCAACATTCTGTTTATGCGGCAGAACGCATGGGCGCATCTCTCAAACAATGCCACGTTCTATATCGTCTTCTCTCTTCTCACCCTGAGCGCAGCCACACTGATGAACATCGTCGGCCTCGATGTCGGCAAGTGGCTGCACAACATTGGCGCGCTTGCCATGTGGATTCCGGTCGGCATCATCATCGTCATGGGACTCATCGCATGGTACCGCTACGGCTCGGCCACTTCGTTCACCATGCACTCGATGACGCCGAGCACACATTTGAACGACCTCATCTTCTGGTCGGTGCTGACATTTGCTTTCGGCGGATGCGAAACCGCCTCCTTCATGGGTGAAGAGATCAAGAATCCGCGGCGATCGATACCTTTCGCACTGCTTTTCGGCGGCGTCACCGTAACCCTTTGCTACATCCTCGGAACCGCCTGCATCCTCCTCGCATTACCTTCCGCCGAAGTCAGCAATCTGCAGGGTCTGGTGCAAGCCATCTCGAAAACCGCATCCCGGGTGGGCTTCCCCGGAGTCTTGCCCGTCGCCGCGTTCCTGATCGCGCTCAGCAACATCGGCGCCGCTGGCGCCTACCTCGCAGCCGTAGCTCGATTGCCGTTCGTCGCGGGCCTCGATCATTTTCTGCCACCCGCCTTTGGCACCCTTCACCCGCGCTGGAAAACACCCTGGGTTGCGCTGCTCACTCAATTCGTTCTCGGAGCGGTTTTTATTTTTCTAGGTCAGGCCGGAACCAGCGTGAAAGGCGCCTACGACGTGCTGGTCAGCATGGGAGTGATTGTCTACTTCATTCCCTACTTGTATCTGTTCGCCGCCATGATCAAACTCCAGCGTGAGCCCGCCGGCCCGGAAGTGATCCGCGTGCCGGGCGGAAGCACCGTGGCGAAGCTGGTCGCCACACTCGGTTTTCTCACCACCGTGCTAACCATCGCCCTGTCGCTGATTCCCCAGCCGGATGAACCGCACCAACTATTGGCACTGCTGAAGATCGTGGGAGGAACGGGAGCATTACTGCTGGTAGGCGTCGGAATTTACGTCGCGGGCAAACGGCGTGCGATGCGGCAAGCAGGAATAGCATGACCTAGAATCGTGCTGTCAAACCATTGCTAGTGTTATGTTACAATACTTACAACAGTTACACCGAGATTTTACTATGAAATCGCCGCGATCAACTGTCATCAGCATGCGCCTGCCCGCAGCCAGCGAAAGGCGCCTCAAACGCATGGCCAACCGCCACGGCTGGACCGCCAGCGACGCTAGCGCCCGCCTCGTCGAAGAAGGATTGCGCCGCTCGGAATTTGCCTTCATCGACTTCCGCGATTCCCCCGCCGGCCGCCAGGCTTGCCTGCAAGGCAGCACGCTCGCCGTGTGGGAGGTCATGTTGCTCGTCCGAAGTTATCGAAAAGACTTGCCGGAAGTTGCCAGTCATCTCCAGTGGCCGCTGTCAAAAGTGCAGGCGGCTGTCAACTACGCGACTGCTTTTCCCGAAGAAATCGATGAGGCAATCGCAGAGAATGAGACCACCGATTTTGAAGCACTGAGACGCATGCTGCCCCAGGCCACCGAGTTTATTTCGAAGAGAACGCTGAAGAACCGAAATGCTCAAGCTTCTTCTCGATGAGCACATCTCTCCCAGAGTCGCGACTGGGCTGCACCGCCGCCACTGTGCGCTAGTAATTCGCTCGATGGTGGATTGGGAGAACGGGCGCTTCCTCGGACAGGACGATCACACTTGCTTGCGCGAAGCCGCCGCTCAGAAACTAACTCTCGTGACTTACGATCGCAGGACGATCCCCCCTCTGCTCAAAAATTGGGCCGAGGAAGGCCGCACCCACGGCGGTGTCATCTTCGTAGACGAAAAAACAATCTCGCCCGCCGATATCGGCGCCCTGGTCCTGGCCCTCGCCAGACTAGTGAATGTGATGGGGACGTGGGACTGGACGAACAGAATCTATTTCCTTCGCCGCTGACACGCGTTAGCTGCGCTACCTTACCACTTCCGACGCTAGCTTAGCCTTGTTCCATTCGTTGATCTGATCGACAGCCTCGGCCAGAGAAGCCACTACTCGATCAGGCTGCGTGCTTCCAAAACGTTCTTTGGCTTTGTCGAGGTCGCCGGTATATCCCCAAATGCCGGCAACAATCTTGGTCTGAGGCAATTGCATGCGGACCCGCTGGCATAACGCATGCGACTGTGCAAAGGCAAAAGGCGGAAGCGCTGAAATGCACACCACATCGTCAGGCTCCGGCGGAAGATGGGTCAAAATTTCTTCGAACGGAGAACCAACAGGCAAAGACAGCACCCCGTGACCGGCACGCTCCAGCAATTGCGCCAGCATCGAAGACGTGATTTCATCGGCCTGATCGTTGGCGGGGAAACAAAAGATGCGAATCCCGGAGGCGGCAGGTTCCGGATGGCTAGATGGCAGTTCGCGCGCTCCGCTTGGCGTCCATAGCGACCTGAGCTTTTTCCGTTTTGCCACAGCTCCCTCCGTTCCGTAAACCGTCAACTCCGAGATAATCTCGCTCACGCTGAGAAACAAAAACGACTCCCGCATTTCGTCCAGCGCGCCCTTGTGACGATCTTGTTCGGCCAAAGTGAGCGCCGGGATCAGCACGGTGTCATACAAACTATCCAGGGGATGAGTTTTCAGAAAAGTATTTGCAATCAGTCTCGCATCCTCCTGATCAAGCGCAAGCAACCGCTGATAAAATTGAATCTCGACCGACAATGCGCTCTCATCGCCCAGCAGAACATGCAGGAATGACATCCGTGGCACGTAGCGTCCCAACACAATCACGCACACGGTGAGTGGAATCGCCAAAACCAGTCCGGCCCATCCCCAAAGCGTCGTCCAGAATACGGTTGTAACCAGCAGCGCGAGCGAAGAGATTCCAGTGTGCGCTCCATACAACAACGGCTCAACAACATTCGAAGTGATCAATTCAAGAAATGCGAACAACAGAAAAATCAAGACCGGCGGGCCCCAGCCGTTGAACACCGCGAGGGCGAGCGCCAAGGGAAAAGCTGTCGCAGTCAGCGCCCCCACATAAGGGACAATGCGCAACAGGCCGGCAATCACTCCCCACAAAGTGGCATTCGGAACTCCCATTAAAAACAGACCTGTACCGAAGCAAATACCGTAACCCGCATTCACGAGGAACTGCATCACCAGATAACGACTGATGCGGCGGCCCGCGTCATCCAAAGCCAGTGTCATGGCATGCAACTGGGCCACTCCCGCAAGGCGCAGAAAGCGATCGCGCAGGTCTTCCTGCTTGATCAGAATGAACACAGTGAATATGAGAACCATGAACGCCGTCGCCAGCGGCACAAGCACCGGCGCCAGCACTTCTCGCAGGTAAGGCAAGCCCCCAGTCGGAACCGTCACTACCTGCACTGGAACGGGCGCCGCTGGATGCGCAGCATCTTTGCCAGAGGAAATGTCAACGCCGTTCCCTGAGTCCGAAAGCTCGCTACCAATTTCCTTCACACTCTCGGTTGCCCGTCCCAGTGCGCTTTCCGGCGGGTAATGAAGAGCTTCGATCTTATTGTGAATATTCAGACGATACTTGGGCAGATCGTTCGCAACTTGCAGCAGTTGCCTCGCAACCACCCACCCCACCCCTGCAAGCGCCGCCACGGAAATCAGCACCGCCAGAGCCACCGCTGGCACTCGGCCCATGCGGAGCCTCTG
>CAYOVU010000227.1:0-14754 GCA_964407505.1 uncultured Acidobacteriaceae bacterium
TTCCGAGGGAATCTCGCGCCAGTCGGCGAAGTCCCGCGGAGCATAGTCACTCTCTGCCTCGCCCGGGCCGGAATGACGATCGTCGATGCCTTCCATGACTACGGTTCGCTCCCTTCGCCGCCGCATCAGGGCCTCGTTCACTGTGATCTGAATGAGCCACGTGCTGAAGCGCGCCTCTGCCCGGAACTTCCGAATATTTGCGAACGCCTTGAGCATCGCTTCCTGTGCCGCGTCCTCTGCATCTTCTTCGTTGCGCAAAATGGCCAGAGCGGCCGCGTACACCCGCCGCTCATACGGCTGGACCAGTTCATAAAACAGCTCATGCTGCCCGCTCTGCACTTTCGCAATCAGATCCGCGTCCCGCACGCTGCCGGTCTGCTCCGGATTTTTGACGGTAATGTTCAAGGCCATTCTTACTTTCGGCATCTGCTTCGCGGTCTCGGGTCTTCGGTCTTAGGCGCTAGGTCTCTGGTTTGCTCCCGAGCACGAGTCCCCAAGGCCCAAGACCGCACACCTAAGACCTGAGACCTCGCTTCAGTACTCCGGATCTTTCTTCCACCCCGTCAGCATGGAAACGAAATTCTCCCAGCCGTGCAGAATCACCATCACCAGATGTCCCAGCACAAAAAACAAAATGGCCCACATTACCGCGAAGTGCCAGATGCGCGCGTAGTGAAAACCTCCAATCATCCACGCGAGCCAGGAAAATTGAATCGGCTTCCAGATGCACAGCCCGGTTAGCACCGAGAGGATTCCCAGACCAATCGCGCTGGTGTAAGCCTGCTTCTGCAGCGGGTTGTAGGATTCGCGTACGACCGGTTTCGGCCCGAAAAAGAAATAATGCTTAACCATCGGCCAAACGCCGGGGATATCACGATGCGTGAATAACACCTGGCGGTAGTTCCCGCTGAAAAGCTGATACCCGAGATACAAAACCCCAGTCGCGATGTAGATCCACATGAAGGTGAGGTGCCACTGCAACGCCCCGCCCAGCCAGCCGCCAATCGCGAACGCTTTCGGCCAGTGCAGCAAATCTTTCTGCGGAATTTTGGCGCCAAAGCTGGGGAAGGCTCGAAAAATCTGCAAGCCGCTGCCCACCATCACAAACAGCGCGACCGTATTGATCCAGTGGCACAGCCTCACCACGAGAGGATGTTCGTAAGCCGCTCGCGCCACGACAATTGGATCGCTATCTTTCTCTTTACCTTTTTCTTGAATGATCTCGATGACCGCACCGCTCACGCTCAAACCTCCATCTCCAATGACACTCTGGCGGCAGCCGGCGAGACGCCGACTTTACAGCCCGTAAAACCACGAATATCCCTGATCTTCCCAATATCCAACCTTATCGAGCACATGTGTAACTTTCAACTCCATCAGGTACTTGGCCTGCTTGTAGCCAACTTTGGTGGGAGCTTGCAATCGCAGCGGCGCGCCGTGCTCACGAGTGAGCGGCTGATCGTACATTTCATAACAAAGCAAAGTCTGAGGGTGCAGCGCTGTCGCCATATCCAGAGATTCGTAATAATCGTCGGCGCAGTTCACTGTGATGTATTTCGCAGTCGGATCGGCGCCGATCATCGTCAGAAAATCGGAAAGCCGCGCTCCGCCGAATCTGCCGATTACGTCCCACCCTTCGACGCAAACGTGGCGCGTGTTCTGTCGAATACCGGGGAGTGCCTGAACTTGTGCGAGGGTATATCGGCCCGGCTTCTTTACGGCTCCGCTCACGGTCAGCTTCCAATTTTCCAAATCGACTCCGGGATCGTCCACGTCATAACCATTGATAGGAAATTTATCGAACGGCGCCACGTCGGCATTCTCAAAAGTCGTCGCACGATGCTCGGAGCGAAACAGTCGCGCCGAAACCCAGTCGCTAAAACCGAGACCCTTCTTCAGCAACCCCTCCTGCAGGCCCGGAATGGCGAATGCTCCCAGCGCAAGCACAGGCGCAAGCTTCAGCAATTCACGCCGGCTGACAAGCCGGAACTTCTTTTCGTCCATCGCGCTCGCGGCAATCTCTTTTTCGGCGACGTTCGCTTCATCTACCTTCTTGTCGTCAACCTTGACGTTGTCCTTCTGGTCGTCAACCTCGACGTCGTCGATTTCCCCACTGTATGTTTTGCCATCATTGGCCGCGACGCCGGGCTTCTCGCCGCTCATTTCTTGATCATTCATCTCTCGATCCATATGCTCATCGTTTGCATCTTACTGAGAACAAAGCTCAACCCATCCGTTACATGGGATTCGCGAAACCGCTGGAAGTTTCGACCCAATTCCCCTGAAAAAAGACTCCATCCAATTCGGTCCGGACCTGAGAATGACTGCCCTTCCGGCCCAGTTGGATTGCACGTTTTACTGGCATTTCGCGGGTTTTCGAGGCATACTGTCGTCTGAGCTTCCCCCAGGAAGGTCCGGGTTCCGCATGTCCGAATTAGAGTTTAAGACCATCGCACCGAAAGCGGAGCGCGATTTTATGGCCGGGTCCCCCGACCGCGTTCCCGAACACCCGAACTTCGAGCGCCCGAACGAAGACCCCAAACAGCGCGGCTTAATGCTGGGATCTCTTTGTCTCCTGCTGCTGGCCCTGGGCATCGTCATATGGCACAACCGCGATTTATGGTTTCCTGATACTGTCTCGGATACGGAATCAGACCAGCCCATTGAGAGTACACCGGTCGCGCAGGATGTCCGCATGCAGCCTGCCGCACCAATCGCTAAACTCGCGCCTTCTACCAATCTAAAGCACGCGGCGACCCGGCAGAACAAGACCTTGGCTGTGGCGACGAAGCCCACTTCAACAGCATCCGCCATGTCATCCACTCCAGCCGCGACCCCGCCTCCTGTAGCCGTGACACGGACAGTGCTGCCGCCCCTTGAAGTGGAAGTCGTTGCCGGCGATAGTCATCGCACCATTCACCCAAACACCAGTTCCGTGCGGGTGAATCTGCAGCCAGGAACGTCTCCTGAGTCGATCGTGGCCAACGTGGGTACCGCCGACACCCAGACTGCGGCGAACGTCACCAGCGATGCCGCCGACCGAATGCAAATATCCGCCGACGCGTCCGACATTGTGGCTCGCCCTGTAAAACCGAGCTATCCATTGCTCGCACGCCAGATGAAGGTGCAGGGCTCAGTAATTTTGCAGGCGATGATCGGCCGAGACGGAATCATTCAAAATCTGCGCCTGGTGAGCGGCCCGCACATTCTTGCCTCAGCCGCCGAGGATGCAGTCCGGCAATGGCATTTCAAACCGCATCTTCAGGGCAACGAGCCGGTCGAGACCCAAGCCAAAATAACGGTTAACTTCACAATTTCTACCAACTGATTTGCGCGGGCTTTCGGTCTTAGCCCTCATGTGTTAGGAAAACACACCCTGAGACCTAAGACCCGTTTACCCCAATAAGACCCGTTTTACCTCAAAATGACGAGCGCCTCGATCTCTTTCGAGATTGAGGCGCCCGGGCAGCCCTCCCCCAGAACTGCTCACTTGCGAAGGTAAACTCAAGCCCTGATTCTGCAAATGGCACTCCCGTGCTACATAAGTGCCCTAAAGTGCTATCTGCCCATCTGCCTAAATTTTGAGAAAACCAGACCTGCATCACCTTGAGCCAGGGAGTTCTGCTCCACCTACGACTCCGCTCCGTGTGAAGTTGCCAAGGCTCCCTGCCGATGAGCAATTAAGCAATCCAGCGAAGCTCATGCCGCCCTTTCAAGATCCCGATATCTATCGCGACATCCTCGACGGTCTGCCAATTGGCATCAGCGTGCTCGACCTGAAAAAAAGAATTGTCTTCTGGAGCGACGGCTCGGAGCGAATCACCGGCTATTCACGCATCGAAGTGCTCGGCCATCTTTGCACGGACAACATTCTTCTTCATTGCAACGAAATCAGTTGTGCAATGTGCACGCAGGATTGCCCCCTCTCGACCGCCTTACACGATGCCCTACCCAGTGAAGCAGTGAACTTCATTCACCACAAAGCGGGATATCGAACTCAAGTGCACTCATGGGTAATTCCCCTGCGCGATAAACATGGATTAATCATCGGCGTCATTCAGACCTTCGAAGGCGAATCTGCGGTTCACAATGCAGACCCCAGCGACCTCAGTATGAAGGAACACAGGTGGCTGGACGATGTAACGGGTTTGCCCAATCAGGCGATGATGCAGTCCCACCTGCGGGAATCTCTGGGCACTTTCACCACACTCCGAGTTCCGTTCGGCATCGTCTGCGTGGAGATCAAGGATCTGCCTCAATTCCGCTCCAAGTACGGCCATGGAGCAGCCCGCTCCCTTCTGCAGGTGCTGGCCCGAACCTTGAGAAATACGGTGTGCGCCACCGATGCGGTAGGTACCTGGAATGAAACCCAATTCCTCGCGATTTTGTCGGGTTGTAGCGAGGAAGCGATGCACGCGATCAGCGGCCGCATATTCAGGATGTTATCGAGTGTGAGCATTAAGTGGTGGGGAGAGGATCTGTCGGTAGCAGTTTCGATTGGATGCGCCCAGGCTCTGCCCGGCGATTCTGTCGAATCCATCCTGCAGCGCGCGCAAGACGCATCACAAGGAAATCAAATCAACCTCGCACGTGCGGCTGCGTCCGCAGGGGTCGATTCGCCGCAAAGGAGCTGAGCGGAGAACGCTATTCATGTTCGCGATTATCGGCATTGTCGTTGTTTTCGGCTGTGTGGTGGCCGGCTACCTGATGGAGCACGGTAATCTCAAAGTGCTTATTCAGCCGGCTGAACTGGTCACCATCGGCGGCGCGGCCATCGGCACCGTCCTCATTGCCAATCCGCTTCACATTCTCAAGCAAATTGCGGGTGGTATCGGCGGGGTCTTCGGAGGCTCCAAGTACAACAAACAGGCTTATCTGGAGTCGCTTAAAACGCTGTATGACCTTCTGAACAAGGCCCGCAAGGATGGCTTGATGTCGCTGGAAAGCGACGTGGAAGAGCCAGAGAAGAGTCCTCTGCTCTCGAAAGCTCCCAAGGCTCTCAAAAATCATCATGCCATGGACTTTGTTTGCGATTCGCTTCGCATGGCCATCACGGGCGTTGACGCTTTCGATCTCGACCAGATGCTGGATCTCGATCTTGAGGTCCATCATCATCAAGCTGCCTTGCCCACAGCCGCCCTTAGCAGCATGGCCGATTCGTTGCCGGGCTTGGGAATTGTGGCCGCCGTTTTAGGTATCGTGATCACCATGGGCGCCCTCGGCGGACCTCCGGAAGAGATTGGGAAAAAAGTAGCGGCCGCGCTGGTCGGCACGTTTCTGGGAATTCTTCTCTGCTATGGCCTGATCGGTCCCATCGCAGCCAACATGGTGAAAATTGCCGATGATGAACACGCTTACCTCTATGTGCTGCGCGTTCTGATGGTGTCATTTCTAAAAGGCACTGCGCCAATCATGGCTGTGGAAGTGGCGCGGCGCGCCGTGCCCGGCCATGTTCGCCCATCCTTTAAAGAACTGGAAGCAGCTTGCCGAGGCGGAGGAGCCGCCGCTGCCGCCTCCGCGTAACTTGTAACCCAATTTTATGGAACAGAACACGCGCCCCATCATCATTCTCAAAAAAAAAGGCGGCCATGGCGGCCACCACGGCGGCGCATGGAAGGTTGCCTATGCCGACTTCGTTACGGCAATGATGTCCCTCTTCATTGTTTTGTGGCTGCTCAGCAGCAGCAAGCCGGTGCAGGAGGCTGTGGGCGGCTACTTCCGGGATCCCGATGGCACCGGGTCAAAAGCAGGCACAAATCTGCAAGGCGCGGGCGAAAATCTTGTTCTCACCAAAGACAATATGCCGCAACTGAAAGACCAGCTCGAGCAATCGATTCGTGAGATGGACGACTTCGAGAAACTCAAGAGCCACATCGAAATGACGATCACCACCGAAGGCTTGCGCATCGAACTCTCGGAGTCCGCATCTGGAACCTTCTTCGACCTCGGCAAACCTAAACTCAATGCGGATGGAAGCGAGTTGCTGATCAAGCTGGCCCAGGAACTGGGAAAGTTGCCCAATAAAATCTCGATCGAAGGCCACACCGACTCCAAGCCCTACGCCACCACCGGCAACTACAGCAACTGGGAGCTTTCCACCGATCGTGCCAATGCCGCCCGCCGCCTGATGCAAGCGAATGGAGTGAGCGAAACCCAAGTCACCCAGGTCCGCGGATTTGCCGATCAACGCCTGCGCAAGGCCGAGGATCCACTCGACCCTTCCAACCGCCGCATTTCTCTCATCGTGCAATACATACCGGTGAGCAAAGAAAAAATGAAAGAGGCAGCAGGAAAAGAGGGGAAACAGTCTGCTGGCGCCGAAGGAAAAAAGCCGGAGGAAGGCAGCGCAAAACCAGAAGAGAAGAATTCCAAACCGGAAGAAAAGAGCCCAAAGCCCCAGGAAAACCCCGGCAAACCATCGGCGGGATCAGCCAAGAAAGAGTGATCCGCAACGGTCTTGAAACTTCTTTACATTCAGCTTCATTCTCACCGCGCAATCAAGCGGTATAATCGCCGGTCTGATCTTCTCTCCAGGAGCTCGTTTAATGAAGAAGTCCACCCGGCTGGTGTGCTGTCTGCTCGTGCTGTCCTCAGTGGCAACCCTGCAGTCTCAGGAAAAGGTGGATCTCGAAACCACCAGCCGTATCCGCTATGAGGGCTTTCACAACTCCAAGGTAATGGACTATGCCACAGGGTTGATGGACTCCATCGGAGAGCGGCTCACCGGCTCGCCCAACATGAAACGCGCGAACGAGTGGACACGCGACCAACTCACCACCATCGGTCTCTCCAACTCCCACCTCGAACCCTGGGGACCGTTCGGCCGCGGCTGGGCCAACCAGTACGTCAACGTTCGCATGACTTCGCCCGACGTCGTCCCCCTGATCGCCTACCCAAAAGCCTGGACACCGGGCACGAGCGGTGTGGTGCAGGGCAAGTGCATTCGCGTAATCGTTGAAGACAAAAAGGATTTCGACAAGTACAAAGGCAAGCTCGCAGGAATGATTGTGATCGCCGGCACCGACGCCGACGCCAAGCTGATCACCGAGCCTCCTTCTAAACGCTTCAGCGACGATGATCTCGCTAAGTTCGCTGAATACCAGAGCGCGGGTGAACACCCGCCCTCGCGCTTTGCCGAGTTCGCCAAGCGCCAGCAGTTGACCAGAGATACGAACCAGTTCTATGCCGACGAGAAAGTGTTGGCCGTCATCGACCACAGCCGTTTCACCTCCGGCGGCGGCACCGTATTCGTCCAGTCCGGCGGTTCCTATAAAACCGGCGAAACCACCACCGTCCCTCAACTCACCATGGCGCTCGAGCACTGGACCCGCATCGTACGCCTGCTGCAGCAGAAAAAAGACGTATTGCTGGAATTGAACGTCACCAATACTTTCTACGACGACGATCCCATGCAGTACGATACCATCGCCGAAATTCCCGGCACCGACAAAAAAGATGAAGTCGTAATGCTCGGCGCGCATCTGGATTCCTGGCATGCCGGCACTGGAGCTACCGACAACGGCGCCGGAACTATCGTGACAATGGAAGCGGTTCGCATTCTCAAAGCGCTCGACATCAAACCCCGCCGCACCATTCGCATCGGCCTATGGAGCGGCGAGGAACAAGGATTGCTCGGCTCTCAAAGCTACGTCGAGCATCACTTCGGCTCGCGTCCCCCGATGGACGATCCCTCCATGAAAGGCATGCCGACTGTGAATCGGCGCGAAGCCGGCGAAGTCACCGTGAAGCCCGAACAGGCCAAAATCTCAGCCTACTTCAACATCGACAACGGCAGCGGCAGGATTCGCGGCGTTTTTTTGCAGGAGAACGAAGCCGTCGCTCCCATCTTCGAAGCCTGGATGAAACCCTTCAATGATCTTGGCATGACTACGCTCACCATGCGCAACACCGGCGGCACGGACCATCTCTCATTCAATTCGGTCGGTATCCCGGCATTTCAGTTCATTCAGGATCCTCTCGAATACGAAACCCGTACCCACCACTCGAATATGGACGTCTACGACCGGCTGCAACCCGAAGACCTGAAACAAGCAGCCGTAATCGTCGCTGGCTTCGTCTACGACGCCGCCATGCGCGACCAGATGCTCCCCCGCAAGCCGATCGAGAAGGCCCTGCCCCGAGAACCGGAGAAAGCAGAGCCGGAGAAAAATTAGCGGAAGGGGCGTTGCCAATCGCAAGCGGCTTGGCAACGACTCGGATAACGCCGAAGATATCCCTCACAATTCCATTCTTAGGAATGCCTCAGAAACTGAGGTTTGCCCTCAGTATATTTAGGCAACTTCTTACTTTCTTCACTCCTTTGCTTCTCCCTCCGGATCGTTCCTAATGAAAGTCCTTCGCCTGGTCGATGGAGAATTTGAAGAGACGCACCAGAGCGTTCCTCAGCGAAGATGAAATCTCACTCACTCCACATTATCCCGGTCCCGCAAGTGTTTCCGGAAACATCACGAGGCCTGACTTCGTGCCTTGCCTGGAATGACTCCCAGTTTGGAAAGGATCTTCAGCCATGAGCGAAAGCGATATCGTCCAGGATTTTCTGGTCGAGAGCAACGAAAACCTGGACCGCCTTGACCGCGATTTAGTCGGCCTGGAGAAAAATCCCCAGGACAAAGCCGCCCTGGCCGGGGTATTTCGCACCATTCATACCATTAAGGGCACCTGCGGTTTTCTGGGGTTCAACAAATTGGAAAAGGTCGCCCATGTGGGCGAAAACCTACTCACCCTTCTCCGCGATGGACAGTTGACGCTCAACCCAGAAATTACGACGGCACTGCTCGGGATGGTAGATGTGGTCCGGCAGATGCTCAAAGAAATACAAACGACTGGGCACGATGGTGCAAACGATTATCCGGAGCTGCGGGAAACTCTCACTCGGTTGCTAACTCCAGACGTTGCCAAAGCTAGCCCTACCTCACCGCCGCAGGCTCCCGCTAAACAAAGTCCTCCGGTTTCCGCGCACGAGCCCCCGCCTGCGCCAACCCTATCCACACAAGCTGCGGCTCAACCATCTGCGCCTGTGCAAAGAAAAAGCGAGTCGAAGCGTAGTCCCGCTCGCGGCAAGATTGGTGGCGATCCGGTCGACGACGCCGCAGCGCAGCCAGAAGATATTCATCCTGCCTCGCCGGACCAAGGGAAAGGCGACTCTAAGCGATCAGCGGAGACTCTCATGTCCAAAGGCGCTACGAAGCAGGATGAAGCAACAGGAGCGCAGCAAGCACTCGAAGCAAAGCCGCGCGATGCCGCCGCAGAAACTATCCGCGTAGGCGTTAGCGTTCTCGATAAGCTCATGACTCTGGTCGGTGAACTGGTGCTGGCGCGCAATCAGCTTCTGCAGATCGCGAACACTGTCGATGACACCAGTCTTCAAGCTGTCTCCCAACGCATGAATCTGATCGCCACCGAGTTGCAGGAGCAGGTCATGAAGACCCGCATGCAGCCCATCGGAAACATCTGGGGACAGTTTCCTCGAACCGTTCGCGACGTCGCTCTCGGCTGCGGCAAGGAAGTCGCCATCGAAATGGAAGGGAAAGAAACCGAACTCGACAAGACCATCATTGAAGCCATCAAAGACCCTCTCACCCATCTCGTGCGCAACTCTGTCGATCATGGAATCGAACTTCCCGAGGTCCGCGTACAAACCGGCAAACATCGGGTCGGACGCCTGATTCTGCGCGCCTTTCATGAAGGTGGCCAGGTCAACATCGAGATTACAGATGATGGCTCCGGCTTAAAACCAGACCGCATTCGCCAGAAGGCGCTCGATCGCGGCATCATCACCGCCGAACAGGCGGGCCGTATGAGCGAGCGGGAAGTCTTCAACCTTATCTTCCTTCCCGGTTTTTCAACTGCCGAAAAAGTAACGAATGTCTCCGGCCGTGGTGTCGGCATGGATGTCGTAAAGACCAACGTAGAAAAGATTGGAGGCACTGTCGACGTTCAATCGACTCCCGGCGCTGGTACCACGGTGCGGGTAAAGATTCCTTTAACTTTAGCCATCATCCCCGCCCTGGTCGTGACCTGCGGTGGTGATCGCTACGCCATCCCTCAGGTCAGTTTGCTTGAACTGGTACGGATCAAGTCAGAGGACGTGGCCAAGAGCATCGAACTGGTTCACGGTGCCCCCGTTTACCGGCTGCGCGGACGACTCCTGCCGCTCGTGTATCTCAGCCGCGAACTGAAACTCGCAGCCGACGCCCGTCCCGCCGCGGAACAGGACAGCGCGGTCAACATCGTCGTCCTGCAAGCCGATGGCCGGCAATTCGGTCTCGTGGTCGATCAGATTAACGACACCGAAGAAATTGTCGTCAAGCCACTTCGCAAACAGCTCAAAACGGTGAAGACTTTTGCCGGCTCCAGCATCATGGGTGATGGAAAAGTGGCGCTCATTCTCGACGTGCTTGGCCTCGCCCAGCGCGCCGGCGTAATCACCGAAACCCGCGATCGCGCCCTCGCCGCAAAAACCACCGCGGCGGCGGACACCGCAGCGGAGAAGCAAACCTTCCTGCTCTTCGCCGGCCCTGGCGATTCGCGCATGGCCATCCCTCTCAGCACCCTTGCGCGCCTCGAAGAGTTTCCCGTCGCGCAGGTGGAAATGTCAGGCAGTCAGTGGGTCACGCAATACCGCGGCAAGATCATGCCCCTGGTTCGCCTCAGCGTGGTGCTTGAAGAACGGCGCAACCGGCTGCGTGCGCTGCAAGTCCCGCCCACCGTCGATTCCCCTCCTCTGCAGGTGCTTGTTCTCAATCATGAGGGGCGCTCCTTCGGTCTGGTCGTCGAGCAGATTCTCGACATCATCGAAGACCGCGCGGACGTACGCTCGGCCGCAACCCGCCCCTTGGTTCTTTATTCCGTGGTGATCGGCGAGCGGGTCACAGAACTCCTCGATATCCCGGCCATTCTGCGCACAGCGGAATCGAGTCTCTCGCGCCACGAAGCGGCGAAGAGTCTGGCGGTCGGCGCGGCAGAAGTTCAGCACTAGCAGGTTCAGAACTCAGGAAGTTCACTAATTAGGAGGCTCTTAACTCAGAGGAACTAGGTGGCTCACTTAGGTGATTCATAACTTGGAAGGTTCAGAACTAGGTGGTCGCACTAGGTTGGTTCCGAACTAGTTAGTTTGAAACTAGGTGGCCCGGAACTTAGGAGGCTACTCAGGAGACTAGGAACTTAGAGCTTATAACTAGGTGGTTCAAAACTAGGAGATTCAAAATTAAACCATGGCACACACTTCGCAGTTTTGCACGTTCTATCTCGACAAACTTCTTTTTGGCGTGGAATTGAAGGGCGTTCAAGAGGTCATTCGCTCGCTTGAAATGACCCGCGTTCCTCTGGCCCCAGAGGTGGTCAGCGGCCTCATCAACCTGCGCGGCCAAATCGTCACCGCGGTCGATTTGCGGCGGCGCCTTGAACTCGAACCCGCACCTCCCGGTGCTCTCCCCATGAATGTCGTGGTGCGCTCCGACGACGGCTCCGTCAGCCTGCTGGTCGATGAAATTGGCGACGTCGTCGAGGTCGAAGAAGACACCTTCGAACCGCCTCCCGAAACTCTGCGCGGAGCGATCCGCGTCATGATCCTCGGTGTCCACAAACTGAATGACCGGCTCATGCATGTGCTCGACATTGACAAAGCCTGCCAAATGGCCACAGCCAGCGAAGCGGCCGCTGGCTGATGGCGATAGCGGCTAGACCGCCCCCCATGCCGGCTCTCGACTCGCCCTCACGGGACTACTACCGCCGCTTACTCCCAAAGTGGTCCCGGGAAATTGCTGTCTCGTAACGCCCTTCAGTTTCCCCTTGGCCTTTTAGTCTTGCTGAGCTCCGCCCTAAAGTCCTGTGATTCTCTGCCGAAGTTGTGTGAGTGGCCTCATCCATGCTCACGCTCCTGCGGAGAAGTATGGAACGCTCCCGGAAAACGATATGAATAAAGTTTCTTTAACATTCCAAGCTACACTCTCTTGCTTGGCCTTGCTTGGGGCGCTGGCACTTTCAGCGACCGCGCAACAGACGCCTCCTGTAAGTCAGGCGGAAATCAATCAGCAACTGATGCAGCGCATTCAGGAGCTGGAAAAAGAAGTTCAGTCCCTCAAAGGCCAACCGCAATCACCCGTGGTTGCGCCGCCTCCTCCTTCTCCCGCTCCGCCACCTGAACCGGTAGCCGAGGCCCCCACGGTGAATGAGGTCGCACCACGGCTAAAACTCATGATGTTCGGCGACGTCGGAGCGCAAGTCCTGAGCCACATGCCAAGTACGTTCGAGTTCGGTTCCCTTGATTTGTTCATGACGGCGCGCCTCGCCGATAAGGTTTCCGCCCTCGGCGAGGTGCTGTTTATTGCGCAGAGCGACAACAGCATCGGAGTGGACGTTGAGCGCCTGCTCTTGCGCTACCGCCAAAGCGACTATTTCAGCGTCGCCATGGGGCGGTACCACACTTGGGTCGGCTATTACAACACCGCTTTCAATAAAGGAGAATTCCTCGAGACCACGGTCGATCGCCCGTTCTTCTACCAATTCGATGACACCGGCGGATTCCTGCCCATGCAGGAGGTCGGCGTCACTGCGACTGGAAAAATTCCTTCGGGAAGGCTCGGCTTGAACTATGTGTTCGAAGTTGGCAACGGGCGGGGTTGGGGACCGAGCGCGGAGCCGGCGCAGAACAATCAGGATGCAAACGACAGCAAGTCGGTAAACGGCGGTCTGTTCGTCCGTCCGGAATCCGTTTCTGGATTGCAGGCGGGTTTTTCCTACCGCCACGACAATCTCACCGTCCCTGGGCCGGCCGTGTCGGAGACCATCGCTACCGCGCACGTGGTTTTCATTAACAGCAAGTACGAGATCCTCAACGAGGGAGTTCTGGTACGGCACATCGAGCCCACCGGCCCCATCTTTCGCACCAGTGGCTTCTACACCCAATTTTCGCGGGGCTATGGGAAGTGGCGGCCGTATTTCCGCTATCAGTACTTCAATGCTCCCAGCGACGATCCGGTTTGGATTTACGCGAGTGTGAACCAATACGCGCCCCTCTACGACACGAATTTCGTCGGCAGGCTCAATGGCCCGAGCATGGGTGTGCGCTACGACTTCTCTCAGTACTCCGCACTCAAGCTGCAATATGACCGCTTTGACATGCGCGGCCTGCAACCGGCGAATGGGTTGACTTCGCAAGTGGCGTTTACCTTCTAACGGAGACGGCGATGAAAAACAAACATGTGATTTTGTTTCTGCTCTCCGCAATTGCCCTGCTGGCTGCAGTCGTATTGTCACCGGTCTTAACTCCTCCGGTCGAAGCTGCTGGCGATCCTATCGTGGTCATCGTCAACGCCGCCAATCCCGTCGACAATCTGAGCATGGGTGAACTCAAGAAACTTTTCATGTCGGACCGCAGTAAATGGGATACCGGCAAAGCCGTGGCGCCGGTGATGGTCGCGGCCGGCGCGCCCGAGCGGACCGCCTTCCTGAAGCAGGTCTGCGGCATGAATGACTCCGACTTCGGCAAATATTTTGTGCAGGCGGCGTTTACCGGCAAATCAGCAACTCCACCCAAAGAGGTTGGCAGCGCCGCAAGTGTCAAAAGTGTTGTGGCCAGTTCTCCCGGCGCCATCGGCTTTGTCAAGGGAGCTGACTTCCATGGCGATGGCAGCGACGGTGGGGTAAAAGCGGTCAAAGTGGATGGCGCAGCCGCGGGCGATGCCAGCTACAAACTCAGAATGTAACCACGCGGCGGGCTTCGGCGGCGAACTTTGGCAGTAGACTTTGAAAGAGAACAGTCATGATGCAATTCACCATCAAGACGAAGCTGTTCGGCTTGACCATCGCCAGTCTGGCATTCGTTGCCGGAGTGAGTGCCACCGGATACTGGGGAATCAGTTCGGTAGAAAAAACCACCGTCGATGTAGCCGCGACCGGTTCGTCGATCCGAAACCACATCGAAGCCGGCGTCTTCAACGACCTCACCCGGTCCGACGTTTCCGCGGTCTTCACGCAAAAAGGCGACGAGCAGCAAAATAAGGTCGAGGAATTCACCCAGCACTGCAAATTACTCCAGGACCGGATTGCCAAGGCGCGCGAGTTTGCGGTCGATCCTGCCAGCCGCACCATGCTCGATGAAGAAACTCAGATGGGCGATCAGTACGTGAAGGCTGGCCAGACGCTGGTCGATGCTATCGTGCACAACCCCAGCGCCGCCACTTCGCAACTGGGCCCCTACCTCCAGCTTTACAAAGATCTACAGGGCAAGATCGAAACCACCAGCGACCAGCTAGCCAAGAGCGCCAAAGATGCCGAGACTGGTGCCCAGGCCAAAGCTGCGCGGGCCACGCGCGCCATGTTCCTGATGTGTGGATTGTCTTTGCTGCTGCTGTTGATCGTGGCGGTTCGCATTACCATTTCGGTGACTCGCGGCCTGGATTCGTTTTCACTGCGCTTCAAAGCGATGGCGGAAGCCAACGACCTCACCGACCGCGTCGATCAGGATCGAAATGATGAGATTGGCGATTTGGGCCGGTCTTTGAATCTGTTTGTGGATAAAGTGCAGAATATCCTGCGCCAGATTGCGCAAGCCTCGAAGAGCGTTGCCGGCGCAAGTGAAACACTCTCCAGCACCAGCCAGCAAATCACCGCCAACTCTGAGGAAACTTCCGCTCAGGCCAACGTCGTTTCCACCGCCGCACAAACCGTCAGCCAGAACCTGCAAACCGTCGCCACCGGCGCCGAAGAGATGGGCGCCAGCATCAAAGAAAT
>CAYOVU010000228.1:0-33310 GCA_964407505.1 uncultured Acidobacteriaceae bacterium
GCAATCAACGAGGCAGACCGGTCAAAAATTGCCAGCGGCAATGCACGCAGGTTGTTTCGTCTATAGACGGTCGCGTTTGACAGTTGAGATCATCACTGTAAAATAGAGGCGCAGGTCTTCCTGATGCGGCGGCGTTCCGACCGCCGCAGTTGACTGTCTACTTGCCATCGTGGCGGAATTGGCAGACGCGCATGGTTCAGGTCCATGTACTCGCAAGGGTGTGGGGGTTCGAGTCCCTTCGATGGCACCAAAGAATATTGTTATGGCTCCCGCAAGTCTGGGTTAGAGTCTCTCTTCCATCGAGATTTCCCCAAGGTTTACAGCCAGCCGGTGCGTCACGTGAGGTCACTCTTCTCATGAAAAATCTAGTTCGGTTGATCTTCTGGAAGACTCCGTCTCTGTTTGTCTTTTTCCTGGGGCTAGCGGGGATCTGCGCCGCGCAGAAGCTCGCAATTACCTTCGACGATCTGCCGATGAGCGGCGCGCTGCCACCGGGGGTGACGCTGACAGAAACTGCCAAAGATGTGCTGGCGATTCTGAAGAAGAAGCATGTGCCTCCGGTGTACGGATTCGTTAACGCGAAAAAGCTGGAAGGAAATCCGGATGGGGCCGAGGCAATGAAGGTGTGGGTGGCGGCAGAGCCGGTGGGAAATCATACTTATTCGCACATGGACCTCGAGAAGAACACTCCCGAGGCATTCGAGAGCGATATTGAGGAGAACGAACCGGTGCTCGAACTGCTCCAGGCAAAGGACGACTGGCACTGGTTGCGGTATCCGTATCTGCATGAGGGAGACACGGTGGAGAAGCGGCGTGCAGTGCGGGCTTATCTGAAGACGCATGGCTACAGGATTGCGCAGGTGACGCTCGACTGGGAAGACTACCTGTGGAATTTTGCTTATGCGAAGTGCGCCGCGAAAAACGATCAGAAATCGATTGCGTGGCTGCGGTCGAGTTACTTGAGCACGGCGTCGGAATTTCTCGATCTTGGCCGGGCGCAGGCGAAGCTGATTTACGGGCGTGACATCAGTTACGTGTTGCTGCTGCATCTGGGAGCGTTCAGCAGCACCATTCTGCCGGAGGCGCTGGATCTGCTGCACAAGAAAGGTTTTAAGCTGGTGACGTTGCAGGAAGCAGAGAGTGACGCCGCGTATGAGGACGACCCGGACGCCGGTTTGCATGATGCCGGCACGTTTCTAGACCAGTGGATGCAAGTGAAGCAGATCAAGTATCCCGAGCACACGGACAAGCCTTATAAAGAGCTGGAAAGCGCCTGCCAGTAGCGCCCGTCTCGATTGGCGAATCATTCCTTCCCGTATAATTCAGGGATCGTTTATGCCCGTGTTCCTTGATCAGATTGTCCACTCGACGCGCGGGAAAGTTGCAGCAACGAAACGCACGGCCGACCTGCGCGAACTGGAGCGGCGAGCGGAACGGCATGTGCCGCGCGGGTTTCGGCGGGCTTTGGAAGAAAAGATCAGGGCTGGGATCGCGGTGATTGCGGAGTTGAAGAAAGCGTCGCCGTCGAAGGGATTGATCCGGGCGGAGTTTTGTGTGGAGGAATTAGCAGCGAAGTTGGAAGCGGCGGGAGCGGCGGCGCTTTCGGTGCTGACGGACGAGGAATTCTTTCAGGGATCGCTCGAAAATTTGCGGTTGGCGTCGGCGGCCGTGACGGTTCCGTGTCTGCGCAAAGATTTTATTGTGGATGAATTTCAGTTGCTGGAGGCGCGCGCGCATTCGGCAGATGCAGTTTTGCTGATTGTGGCGGCTCTGACGCAGACAGAGTTGACGGCGCTGGCTCTGGGTGCGCGTTCGCGCGATTTGGATGTTTTATGCGAAGTGCATGACGAATCAGAGTTGCAGCTGGCGTTGGATGCGGGCTGCGATTTGATTGGAGTGAACACGCGCGATCTGCGGACGTTCAAAGTGGATCCTCAGACGGCGTTTCGGTTGGCGGAGCGGCTTCCGAAGAATGTGGTGCGAGTAGCGGAGAGCGGGATCCAGTCGGGAGAGGATATTGCGCGGCTGCGAGAAGCGGGGTATCAGGCGTTTTTGATTGGGGAGTCGCTGATGCGGGCGGTTTCGCCGGGCGGGGCGTTGCGGGAGCTGGTTGCGAGCCACGAGGCGCGAGCGTCGAGCTAACAATAAGGTCCGATGTCTCGCAAAAGAGGCGCGACATAGCCCTCAATTTTTACTTGCAGCGGACAACTTTGTATATGACTTGGGTCAAGATTTGCGGGATGACGAATTTGGAGGACGCGCTGACTGCGGTGGATGCGGGGGCGGATGCGGTGGGTTTTGTATTTTATGAGAAGAGCCCGCGGAATATTTCGGTGGAGGCGGCGCGGGAGATTGTGGAGAAGCTGCCGGAGAGCGTGGAGAAGGTCGGAGTGTTTGTCGGAGAGACGGCGGAAAAAGTGCTTGAAATCTCGGAGAAAGCTGAGCTAACCATCGCGCAGACCTATCCGGATTTTCGCAATCCGCTATCGATTCCGGACGATCGATTCTTAGAGAAAGCGTCGCTCCGACTGATTGTTGCTCTCCCGGCAAGTCAACTGCAGCAAGAAGAATCCGAAGATTCCGATATGATTGCGGGCTTTCGCGCGTCCAGCAAATTCCGTGAGCGTGTTGTGGCCATGCTGCTCGACTCCGGAACGTCAAATCGTCCAGGTGGTACCGGGAAGAAGTTTGATTGGCAGAACGCGGCCCCCATGACGGATCTTATGAGTCACATCGGCCTAAATTTAATCGTTGCAGGAGGGCTGACACCACCGAGCGTGGGCGAAGCGATAAGAGTGCTCACGCCCTGGGGAGTGGATGTGGTTTCAGGGGTCGAAGCCACCCCAGGGAAAAAAGATCCGGAGAAAGTGCGAGCCTTTGTGCGAGCGGTGCGGGACGCGGATCGGAAAGCGAATTAGCGATGGCGACGGTTCCACGAACTACGAAAGTCAAAATCCCCGCCCCTTCGACAAACTCAGGGCAGGCTCTCTCGCGAAAAACGCGAGAAGGATGGGGCACCCGGCGCGTTCTTGCCCCGGCGCGGCGCGCGCTTGCCCACGCGAATGAGCCTGGGCGGTTTGGGGTTTATGGCGGGCGGTATGTGCCGGAGACTTTGATGGCCGCGCTTGAGGAACTTGAGCGCGAGTACGAAAAGGCGAAGCGCGATCCGAAATTTAAAAAACGGTTGGAAGAGTTGCTGCGGACTTATGCGGGGCGTCCTACCGCTTTGACTTTTGCGCGAAGGCTTACGCAGAAGTTGGGTGGGGCCAAAATTTATTTAAAGCGCGAGGATTTGCTGCACACTGGGGCCCACAAGATTAATAACTGCCTGGGGCAGGCGTTGCTGGTGGAGCGAATGGGTAAGCGGCGCGTGATTGCCGAGACTGGCGCGGGACAGCACGGTGTGGCGACAGCAACGGTTTGCGCGCTGCTGGGATTCGAATGCGTGGTGTACATGGGCACCGAGGACATGCGGAGGCAGGAGCTGAATGTGTTTCGCATGCGATTGCTGGGCGCTGAGGTGCGCGGAGTTGAATCGGGATCGCGGACGCTGAAGGATGCGATCAATGAAGCCATGCGCGACTGGGTGACGAATGTAAGGACAACGCATTACTTGCTGGGGAGCGTGCTGGGGGCGCATCCGTATCCGACGATGGTGAGGGATTTTCATCGCGTGATTGGGCGCGAGGCGCGGGCGCAGATTTTGAAAGCTGAGGGGAAATTGCCAACGGCAGTGATCGCTTGCGTGGGCGGGGGATCGAATGCGATTGGAATTTTCTACGAATTTATAAAAGACAAGAAAGTTCGCTTGATTGGAGTGGAGGCTGGCGGCCGCGGCGAGGCGCTGGGTGAACATGCGGCGCGCTTTCGCGGAGGGTCTCCAGGAGTCTTGCAGGGAACATTTTCTTATGTATTGCAGGATTCTGCGGGGCAGATTGCGAATACGCACTCGGTTTCGGCGGGACTGGATTATCCCTCGATTGGGCCAGAGCACGCGGCGTTGAAAGACATGGGTAGGGCCGAATATGTTTCCGCATCGGATGACGAAGCCCTGGAGGCAACTACGTTATTGGCGCGAACCGAAGGGATTATTCCGGCTCTCGAGTCGGCGCATGGGGTGGTGGAAGTGATAAAGCGCGCGCCGAAGATGAAGAAGTCTGATGTCGTGATCGTGAATGTTTCCGGACGCGGGGATAAGGATATTGGGATTATGCGCGAGTCGCTTGCGTTGGATTAAGACTTCAGAGTGTCGAGTAAAAGTTAAAGTCAGAGTCCAAATCTTAACCACAGAGGACACAGGGGTTCACAGAGGAAGCTTGCCTTTATCTTTCTACAAGAAGCCAGGGCTGGTGGTTTATGTGACGTGTGGCGATCCGGATCTCGCGACTACGCGAGCAGTCGTCCTGGCTGCTATTGAGGCGGGCGCGGATGTGATTGAGTTGGGCGTGCCGTTCAGCGATCCGGTGGCGGATGGCCCGGTGATTCAGCGGGCCAGTGAGCGGGCGCTGAAACACGGCACATGTCTGGCACAGGTGTTGACGCTGGCGGCGGAGGTTCGGCAGCATGCGCAGTCGACCGGGATCGTTGTGTTTTCGTATTTGAATCCGATTTTGCGGATGGGGATCGAGAAGTTTTGCGCAGTCGCGCGGCATGCGGGAGTGGACGGCGTGCTGCTCACGGATTTGCCGGTGGAAGAAGCGGGGCCATACTTGCGGGCCATGAAGTCCAACGACCTCGCGCCGGTGTTTTTGGCGGCGCCCACCAGTCCGAATCCAAGGTTGAAGCGGATTGCGGAAGCGTCGCGAGGATTTGTATATGCGGTGTCGCGCACCGGCGTGACAGGAGCCAGGCAGCAACTGGCGGACGATGCGCAAAAACTGGTTAAGCGGCTGCGGCGCGTGACGAAATTGCCGATTGCGGTTGGCTTTGGGATTTCCAATGCCGAGCAGTTTGCGGAAGTCGGCAAGTTTGCGGATGCGGCGGTAGTCGGAAGCGCGATTGTAGAGACGATTGAGCGGAATCGAGGACGGGAAGCGCATGCGGTGGGGGAGTTTGTGGGAAGGCTGACTGTTAATAGCTCACCGAGGAACTGATCGCGCGCGCGGGAGAATGTAGAAGCCCAGCAGGCATAGAAATGCCTTGCGGGGCAGACGGTTCCGCGGCGGTGCTAGGATCCTTCGACTGCGGTTTTGCTTCGCTATCGCGAAGCAAAATCCTCGCTCAGGATGACAAGTTGGACTAAGAGATTTCATGGACATCGCGGATTGGCGAGAGAAGATCGATGAGCTTGACCGGCGGCTGGTGGAGTTGCTGAGTGAGCGGGCGCGGGCTGCAGTGGAGATCGGTCGCTTGAAGCGGGGTACGAATTTGCCGATTTACGAGCCGCAACGGGAGCGGATTGTGTTTGAGAATGTGCAGAAGATAAATCCGGGGCCGCTTCCGGCACAGGATCTGGTTCGAATTTTTGAACGCATTATGGATGTGATGCGGAATATTCAGAAAGAAGGAATTGGGCCGACGACCGAGACTACAAAAACGGAGACGGAGTTGGATTCGGAAGTGAATGACTAATGCGGGGTTCTCTTGTGGGGCGCTGAGGCAAGCCAGGTGTGTTGGCGGAGTGGAAGGATTGTGGCGTCGGACGCGAAAGCGGTTCCATCGCTTTGCCCGGAGTGACAAACAGGTTAGTGAATGAGAAATGATAGGGGGATGACAAGTTTTAGAAGCTAAAGCTCCAAGCTAGAAGCCAGGGTCTAGAAGCAGAGATTCTTATGATTGTGGCAATGCAGGAAGCGGCGGATGAGGGTTTGGTGCAGCAGGTGATTGAGCACCTGGTGAAAATGGGCTTTGAAGTGCACCGCTCGACTGGCGCCCGGCAAACCGTGCTGGGCGCAGTGGGAGCAGTAATCGATTTTGACATCCGCAACCTTGAGCTATTGCCGGGGGTGCAGGCGGTCCATCGCATCAGTTCCCCATACAAATTGGCGGGAAAAAGTTTTCGCCCGGAGGGAACGATCGTCAAGCTGGCGAATGGAATCAGCGTTGGCGGAAATGAAGTGGTGGTGATGGCGGGGCCGTGCTCTGTTGAGTCGCGAGAGCAGCTTTTTTCGACGGCCGAAATAGTGGCGAAGGCCGGGGGGCGGGTGCTGCGAGGCGGAGCGTTCAAGCCGCGAAGTTCTCCTTATTCGTTTCAGGGTCACGGAGAAGACGCGCTGAAGCTGCTGCGCGAGGCCGGGGAGAAGTTCAAGCTGCTGGTGATCAGCGAGGTGATGGAGATCTCGCAAATTCCAATGATGCTGCCCTATGTGGATATTTTGCAGGTGGGCGCGCGCAATATGCAGAATTTCAATCTGCTGCGCGAGCTGGGAAAGGTTCGCAAGCCGGTGCTGCTGAAGCGCGGAATTGCCGCGACGCTGGAAGAGTTGCTGCTCTCGGCGGAATATATTATGGCGGGCGGAAATTATGACGTTATCCTGTGCGAGCGTGGGATTAGAACGTTCGAGACCTACACGCGGAACACGATGGACATTTCGGCGATTCCGATTATCCACAAGTTGTCGCATCTTCCCATGACGGCCGATCCTTCGCACGGTACGGGCCGGCGCGACAAGGTTCCGCCGATGGCGCGAGCTTCCGTGGCGGCGGGGGCGGATGCGCTGCTGATCGAAGTACATTGCGACCCGAACAAAGCTTGGTCCGATGGCGCGCAGTCGCTGTTTCCCGAACAGTTCGAGAAACTAATGGATGAGCTTAGGATGATTGCGCCGGCAGTGGGAAGAGCCATTGCGTAAAGAAATTTGGTAATTGGGTAATCGGGTAATTTTGTCAATTAACATTCTCCGGTTGTTTTTAAATTACCCGATTACAAAATTACCCAATTACCCAATTTCTCTTATGGCCATTCGGCAGATCACGATCGTCGGCACGGGGTTGATCGGCGGGTCGTTTGCGCTGGCGCTGCGGAAGAGAAAATTCAAAGGGCGGATTGTCGGTTGCGATCGCGAGCCTGCTCTGAAACGGGCGAAAACAGGCGGGGTCATCGACGACGGGTTTATAAAACCTGCTGACGCGGTGCGCGGCAGCCAGTTGGTAATGCTGGCGACACCGGTTCTGGCTATCGTGGATTTGATTGGGCAACTGGGCCCCATACTTCCGGCAGAAACGTTGCTGACGGATGTGGGCAGCACAAAGATGGCGGTGACGGAGCAGGCGCGCAGCGTGTTCGGAAAGAATGCGGCCAAGCGATTTCTGGGTGGGCATCCCATGGCGGGGAAAGAGAGCAGCGGCGTGGAATTTGCGGATGCCGATTTGTTTCAGAATGCAGTTTGGTTCTTGACGCCCGTAGCCGGACAAAACTTGCAGAAGGGATTGTTCGCGGAATTTGCAGGATGGATCGATCAGATAGGAGCGCGAGTTGCGATGCTGCCGCCGGATGAGCACGACCGGCTCTGTGCCTGGATCAGCCACGTGCCGCAGATGATTTCGACGGCACTGGCGGCGGTGCTGGTCGAGGAGTTTGGAGAGGAAGCGCCGCTGCTTTCCACGGGCGGGCGGGCCTTGCGGGAGATGACACGGATTTCAGCGAGTCCGTATTCGATGTGGCGGGATATTGCGATCAGCAACAAGAAGAATCTGGAGGACGCGCTGTTGAAAATTGAGCAGCGGCTGGCTCACATTCGGGAGAATCTGGCGACGAGGCAATTGGCGGAGGAGTTTGAGCTGGCGCATGGACTGAAGAAGAGTTCGGGGAGCAAGAAATAGGGTTTTCACCACAGAGACACAGAGAAAGGCTAAAAGAAGAACAACTCGCACTAAACTATTCCGTACAGAGACGCGAATTGCTTTTCTGTGTCTCTGTGGTGAGTTTGATTTTAGAATGCGGACGCTATGAATAAAGTTGTGGCCAATGCCGATGAGGCGATACGCGATGTAGACGATGGCGCGGTCATTATGATCGGCGGCTTTGGGTTGTGCGGGATTCCGGAGAACCTGATTCGCGCGCTGGTGAAAAAGGGATCAAAGAATCTCACGACGATCAGCAATAACGCGGGAGTCGATGGCTTTGGAGCCGGGCTGCTGCTTGCGGCGGGACAGATTCGGCGGCACATTGGGACTTACGTGGGAGAGAACAAGCTGCTGGAATCGATGGTGCTGTCAGGAAAAGTGGAACTTGATCTGGTGCCGCAGGGTACGTTTGCGGAACGGATTCGTGCGGCGGGTGCGGGAATTCCGGCGTTTTTTACTCCTACCGGTGTCGGCACAATTGTTGCCGAAGGCAAAGAAACGCGCGAGTTCGATGGACGCCTTTATGTGATGGAGCGGGCGTTGAAGGCAGACTTCGCATTGGTGAAGGCATGGAAGGGTGACCGGATGGGGAATCTGGTGTACCGGAAGACGGCGCGCAATTTCAACCCGATCATGGGAACGGCGGCCAAGGTGACGATTGCGGAGGTTGAGCATCTGGTGGAGGCGGGGGAATTGGACGGAGATTCAATTCATACGCCTTCGGTATACGTGAAGAGGATTTTTCAAGGGGAGTTGTATGAGCGGAGGATTGAGAAACGCACGGTTAGAAAGGCGAGTTGAGCGCTTGGAATGCTGCGAGAGAATTCCCCGACGGAGCGATCGTGCGGTTGAGGTGCTAGGGATCCTTCGACTGCGGTTTTGCTCGCATTCGCGAAGCAAAATCCTCGCTCAGGATGACAAGGCTATCCCCACGACGAGTTAAAGACGATGAATAAACCGGGCAAAGATGTCGATAAGCGTGAACGCATTGTGAAGCGGATTGCGCGCGAGCTGCGAGATGGGTTCTATGTAAACCTGGGCATTGGCATGCCTACGCTGATTTCGAATTATGTTCCAGCGGGGATGGAAGTCGTTCTGCAGTCGGAGAACGGGATGCTGGGGATTGGGCCGTATCCAGTGGAGGGCGAGGAAGACGCCGACCTGATTAATGCGGGCAAGGAGACGGTGAGTGAGATGGCGGGGACGTCGTATTTCTCGAGCGCCGATTCGTTTGCCATGATCCGTGGCGCGCACGTTGATTTGAGCGTGCTGGGCGCGATGGAAGTGGATGAGAGCGGCAGCCTGGCGAATTGGATGATCCCGGGAAAAATGGTGAAGGGGATGGGCGGCGCGATGGACCTTGTGGCCGGGGCTCGGCGCGTAGTGGTGGCGATGGAGCACACGACGCGGGACGGCGCTCCGAAGATTTTGAAGAAATGCACGTTGCCGCTGACCGGCGTAAACGTGGTGGATACGATTGTGACCGAGATGGCGTACATCCGGGTGACGGAGCGTGGGCTGGTGCTGGAGGAAGTGGCACCGGGATTGAGGGCGGAGGATGTGCAGCGGGCTACGGATGCGCGGTTGGTGGTGAGCGGGAATTTGAAGGTGATGGAAAGTTAACGGCAGCCCTAGCGAGTTAATCGTCTAGAAGCGTACTCTACGTGTAAATTTGTAAGCTATTTGCTCTATTTTTGCCCCTCTAAAACTCTCGGTTCGGTATGCAGTAACGGAAATGTTACCGAGCGCATGATGTTCGCAAAGCCCTCCGCGTAGCGATCATATATCTCCTTTGGAGCAAATGCAGTAAGACGGTAATGATCGTCGCCAACGGTAAAGAATTCAGTTAAAAAAAAGTATGTAATGTTATTTTTGTTCATAGTGATGCTCCAGCGTGTGCCGGATAATCCGTCACGCGTTACACTTTCCTCGCCATTGCGCTGATACTGCTCTTCGTGCGAAAACCCTGCCTCCAGCGCCTTCTTGTAAAGCTCTGGAGTTCCCTCCAAGTGCTCACGGGCAAGCATAAACATAGCCAAGGATCCCGGCTTGCCAAACATAACGGTGTGCGGGCGGCTGAAACTGCCAGGTTCGTCTTTTATCACAACCCATTCGTCGGGCAGAGTGATACGCATGCCCATCGCGTGACTGTCATAAATGTGCGGATCACTTTCCGATTTTCCAACGAATGGCGGTACGTTGGTGGCCATTTCCTTTCGTGCCAAATCGACGGCTGCGTCTGGAGTGAAAAACGCGAGCCTACATTGGCTTTCATTTGATTTGCAGGTCAGCGTGCCACGCAAGGGCACTTGCACCTTAGCATCCTTAGGGAGCTTTATCGACAGATGCACAGCCTGAAGCGGACCTTTGAAAGCATCGAGCGCAACGTCGCCGGAGATGCGCCGCGTTTCGACTAGTGTGTCGCCAGAGAGCAAGAGAGTGAAGTCGCCTTGGCTGTTAGCTTTCTCGGAGTTAGGAAATGAAACCGTAGTCAATTCAGCTAGCTCCGTTCGCCCACGGGAGACAAGCTTATTTATGTTGGGATCGATCTTGGCCAACCGTTCCTTCGCATCGGCGACGTCTTGTTCATTCGCTTTGAAGCGAGCTAGACGGTCGGCTGAAGCGATAGCCATAGCGTAAGTTCGAATTGCTTCATCTTTTCGATTGGTCTTTTCGTATACTTGCGCCAAATGATTTCCGGTTGCCACAGAGGGATATAAATACCACGAGGCATGGAGGTACGATTCTGCAGCCGCGTAGTCGCCGCGTTCGAAGTAGATAAAACCGCGCGTATCCCAATTTGCGGTGATCGACGTTACATAGTTCAGTTGTTCGGGCGTCAGCCGATCGAGAGAGATATTCTGCAGCCGAGGCGATTCCATGCTGAGGCAGCTATCTGACCACCGTTCGGCACGATCGAGTTCGATGTTTTGTTTTGCTAGAACGTACGCCGCATTGTTGCGGGTACCGGGGGATGAGGACGCGCTGATTGCCTGTTCCAGTTCCGCTATGCCCTGTTCGCGTTTTCCAAGATCGATGTTGCAGTCTCCCAGCGCGATCAGGACATCAGGCCTGTTGGGAGAAATCGCCAGACCTTTTTCAAGTTCAGGCATTGCTTCCTTGCATTTTCTTTGGTCGCGCAACATCATCCCCAGATTGCTGTGTGCGTAATGATCGTCCGCATTAATCACGATCTGCTTGCGGAACTGCACGGCAGCATCGTCATACTTGTATTGCCGCCAGAGGGCCAGCCCCAAATTGTTATAAGCCATTGAGTTCGCAGGATACAGTTTGATTGAGGTCTCGAGCGCGTTAGCGGCAGCCTCTGGCTCATTAAGCGCGAGTAGCGACCTCCCCAACATGTTCCAGGCGTTTGAATCCTGAGGCGACACTTCGACTATCCGCTGACAGATGTTGACTGCCGTCTGATAGTCGCCACGAGTGGAAGCCTCAGCCGCATTTGTGTAGAGATTGCTGATTTGGTCTCGAGTACTAGCAGCTTGCTGAGAAGATTGCGTCGGTTGTGGCGGGTTCGCTTCCAGCTTGAAATTCACCGAAGCTTTGATCTCCACATCAACCGGCTTGCCCTGGTAGGTTGCGGGAGCGAATTTCCACTGGTTCACGGCATCTACTGCTGCCTGGTTGAGCGAATCACCGGGTCCGCTGACGGCATGAACATTCGCCGTTGTTCCATCAGCCTTTACGATCAGCCCAACAACGACCGTACCTTCCATGCGCGACTGCCGCGCCTTCTCTGGATAGATGGGATTGATCTTACTCGAAACCCGCGGTGGCTCAGCACAAGGAGAGTCATCATTCGAACTTGACCCTTTGGGCTTGCAGACCGGCATTACCGACACGGCGTCAACGGAGATCGTATCTTGCGCGCACAAAATTGGGCCTGAGGAGAGCACGAATACCGCAAGAAAGAGATATCGCATAGCAAAGTGGCAGCCGCAGGTGGGGAAAACTGCCCGGAAATTATATACGCAAAAACACCTCGTCCGTATCAATAAAACTTTTTCGAGCGAACAAGAGCAATGCTGCTTCCTAAATCCTGAACGGCGCGGCTAGCAGGCGGAATGGGAGTGTGATGGCTAGGTAGACGACTTCTAGGACTCCCTTGACGGCTACGCCTACGATGCGGAATGGGAGCAGTAGCAACCAGATGAATGGGTAGGCGATCAGCGCCAACAAGGCTAGCGGCCAGCAGATTACGAAGAGGATGCACCAGAGGAGGAACGTGAACATAGGAGGCCTCTTTATTTCTTTCTGGTTAATTGTACGGTGAGGGAGTGGGGAAAGTTCCGTGTGAGGATGCCTCGCGGCGCCGTCGGTCGTGCCGACAATGGGGATTCTTCGACTTGTGCTCGCTATCGCTCGCCCTTCGCTCAGAATGACAGGGCTTTGAGGGAGCGCTTATTCGTAGCGCAAGGCTTCCGCGGGCAGGGTTCTGCCGGCAGACCACGACGGATAGAGCGTCGCTACGAACGAGACTCCGATTGCTACGACAGCTACGAGCAGGCCATCCATCAGGCGCGGGGCGAAGGGGACGTAGTCGATCGAATAGACTTCCGGCGACAGAGAGATCATGTGGTAATGGCCGCCGGCGTAGGAAATGGCATAGCCGAGAAGCAGGCCGATGGCGGTACCGATCACGCCGATCAGAACTCCCTGAGCGATGAATACGTTGCGCACTTGCGACTTGCGCGTGCCCATCGACATGAGCACGGCAATGTCTTTGGTTTTTTCCATGACCATCATGATTAGCGAAATCAAAATATTCAGGGCGGCAACGAAGACAATCAGACCGATGGTGATGAACGTGACCAGGCGCTCCAGGCGCAGAGCGTGAAACAGAGCTTTGTTTTGCTCCATCCAGTTGGTGGTCATAAAGCCTTTGCCGGCCGCATCTTCCAGTTCACGCGAAACTTCGTCGGCCTTGTAGATGTCGTCGACTTTGAACTCGATGACCGAGATCAGATCGCCGAGTCCGAAGAGGCGCTGCGCGTCCGATAGCCGCGTGAAGGCCCATGACGAGTCGTAATCGAAAAAGCCCGAATTGAAGATTCCTACGACGCGGAAGCGGCTGTACTTGGGCACCATGCCGAATGGAGTCAGTTCGCCCTGCGGGCTGGTGACCAGCACGACGGAGCCGACCGCCGCGCCTAAATTGTCAGCCATGTCTTTGCCCAGAATGATGGGAGGCATGGCTGCGACGCGCGCGTGCACGTCAGCGAGGGAATCAGCCGACGACGTTGCCGATTCCTGTGTGGAAGCGGACGACGCTCCCGCCACGTTTGTACCTTGGTTATTGCTCGGAGCGGGTTCCAATTCAGCTGCCGATCCCTCTTTCACTGAATTCAGCAGATCACCGACCCTGCGCTCATCGACTGGGATCGTGCCTTTCAATACCGCTCCCCGGGCGCGCGGTCCGCGCGAAATGAGAACTTGTTCGAAAATTGCCGGGGCGGCGGCAACGACATGGGGCTGTTTGGAGAGGCGTTCGAACAACGGCGGCCAGTCCTTGATGCCATCGTCGGCGATGCGCAGGAGGCTGACGTGCGAAGTTGATCCGATGAGGCGCTCCTGCAGGTCCTGGCGAAAACCGTTGTTGATGGCGAGCGCTACGATGAGCGACGCCACGCCTGCGGCAACTCCCACGATGGAGATACCGGTAATGATGCCGATAAAGGCCTGGCGCCTTTTCGCGCGAAGGTAACGGGTTGCAATGAAAAGTTCGAAGCGCATACGAGCTTTCGGCCTTCGCCTGTCGGCCTAGGGCAGGCTGGCCTTCAGCCAAGTCGGATTATAACGATCGGTTCCGGGACGTGCGGGATTCAGGCGAATAAAACTTCCGACGCAGAAGCCTCACGCACGCGCGATCACGTTCTATGGCACATTAGAAGATCGTATTATTTAAAGATCAGTTACTCGACCTCAAATGGCCGCCTCTTCCGACTCCAAGGCTGGACTCATCGCATTTACGCATCCGGATTTTGTGCTGTTTCAGACTGCACGATTCCTGATTGTCGCCGCGATCGAGATGCAGGCGGTCGCGGTGGGATGGCAGGTTTACGAGATTACCAAGCGCGCCCTCGATCTGGGACTGGTTGGGCTGGCGCAGTTTCTTCCCGGAATTTTGTTGTTTCTGGCCTCTGGGCACGCCTCCGACCGCTTCGAACGCCGCAAGGTACTGGCTACCTGCTATGCGGGATTCGCACTGTGCTCGGCGCTGTTGCTGGTGATTGCGGAGCGCAGCACGCATTCGGTCAAACCGATTTATGTTGTTCTGATCATGCTTGGCGTGGTGCGATCGTTCAACGGAACGGCAAGCCGATCGATTCTGCCGCAACTCGTTCCGGAGGAACACTTCCATAACGCTGTTACCTGGAATGCCACGACCTTTCAAGCCGCGGTGATTATTGGACCATCGCTGGGCGGAATTCTGTATGCGCTGGCGCACGGCCCCAAGGCTGTTTATGCGCTGGCCATGCTTACCGCTTTGGGCGCGCTGCTCTCCGCCTTCCGTATCAAGGCGCAGCAGCAAGCACGGCGCCGTGAGCCGTTGACCGGAAAGACGGTGCTTGCTGGGTTGCATTTTATCTGGCGCGAGAAGCTCATTCTGGGAGCGATCTCGCTGGATCTGTTTGCGGTGCTGCTGGGCGGAGCCGTCGCTCTTTTGCCGGTGTATGCGCGGGAGATTCTGCACACTGGACCGTGGGGACTTGGGTTGTTGCGCACGGCTCCGGGAGTGGGCGCGGCGATCACCGCCGTGGCCTTGGCTCATCGTCCCTTGCGCGGGCGCGCGGGGCCGACGCTCTTGTGGTCTGTGGCCGGATTCGGAGTTTTCACGATTATCTTTGGGGTCTCGCGCAGCCTGATGCTGTCACTCGCGGCGCTGATTCTGCTCGGTGCATGCGACATGGTCAGCGTAATCATTCGCGCGATGCTGGTGCAGTTCGGCACGCCGGACGAAATGCGGGGACGAGTCATGGCCGTAGACATGGTTTTTATCGGCACGTCGAACGAACTTGGCCAGTTCGAATCGGGCCTGACCGCGCAGTGGTTTGGCACAGTTCCGGCAGTGGTGCTCGGGGGCGTAGGAACGCTTTTCGTAATCGCTCTATGGGCCTGGGTGTTCCCGGCGTTGCGGCAGGCAGGGGAACTCACCGCCATGAAGACGAGACGTCTGGAAGATCCTATAAAAACGGCCTGATGATTCAGTGGCGGGAACGTTTCGATCCCGCCTTCACTCTTTTTCTTGAAGTGCTCTGTTTTCGGGATCGATCACTGCCCTTGCTAAAGACGCGCGCGAAAATCTTATCCACATTCTTCAGCTGCCGCTGCAAATCGAAGGCGTATTCGATCTGTTTGCGGGGAACTTTTCCGGTGATTTGCTTGTCGGCGAGAACCAGCTGGTGGAAGTCGAGATTCTCTTTCCAGGCGCGCATCGCGTGGCCCTGCACCAGCCGGTAGGCATCTTCGCGTGAGACACCGTGCTCGACCAGGTCGAGCAAAAGTTGCCCGCTAAAGATCAGCCCATGCGTGCTCTCAAGGTTCGCTCGCATACGTTCGGGATAGACGAACATGGTCTCGATCAGATTCGTGGTCTTATTCAGCAGGTAATCGACGAGCGTTGTTGAGTCCGGCAAAATGACGCGCTCTGCCGAAGAATGCGAGATGTCGCGTTCGTGCCACAGGGCGACGTTCTCAAATCCTGCCTGCGCGTTGCCACGCACCACGCGCGCCAGACCGCTGATTTGCTCAGAGGTCACGGGATTGCGTTTGTGCGGCATGGCAGAGGAACCCTTCTGCTTTTCGCTGAAAAACTCCTCGGCCTCGCGGACCTCGGTGCGCTGCAAGTGGCGGATTTCTGTTGCAATCTTGTCAAGGGTCGAGGCAATCACGGCGAGCGTTGCCAGATAATTGGCGTGCCGGTCGCGCTGGATGACTTGCGATGAAATCGCTGCCGCCTTCAGGCCGAGGCGCGCGCAAATTTTTTCTTCGATCTCTGGCGTGAGATGGGCAAAGATTCCCACCGCTCCGGAAAATTTTCCCACACGCATGTCTTCGGCAGCAGAACGAAAGCGCGCGATGTTGCGCTGCGTTTCAGAGAACCAGTTGGCCAGTTTGAAGCCGAAGGTGATGGGCTCGGCGTGGATTCCATGCGTGCGGCCCACCATCGGCGTGTCTTTGAATTCCCAGGCGCGGCGTTCCAGCACATCGGCCAATCGCTCAAGATCTTTTGCGATGAGAGCCGAAGCCTGCTTAATGAGTAACGCCTGCGCGGTGTCGACCACGTCGTTCGAGGTAAGGCCATAGTGAAACCAGCGGGCATGCGGGCCGACGATCTCTGCCACGGCGGTGGTAAAGGCGATGACATCGTGGCGCACCTCGGTCTCGATCTCGTGAATGCGCTCTACACGGAAATCGGCACGCTCGCGGATCGCGCGCACCGCTTCCTTCGGAACCATGCCAGCTTCGGCCAACGTTTCGCTGGCAGCGACCTCCACGGCCAGCCATGTCCGGAAACGGTTTTCGTCGCTCCAGATGCGGCCCATTTCAGGGCGGGTGTAGCGCGGAATCAAAGTCGATTCGCTCCTGTCGATTGCGGTGATAGTGGGACAGAGGATTCTAACTGGAGTGCCAAAAAGAGGCCAGCGCTAGGTGCAATTGCTGATCGTTGATTGCCGATTTAAAACCGAACGGGCGGGTTCATTGGAAAATTGGCAATCAGCAGTTAGCAATCAACAATCGATTCTTGCCCGGCCTTCTGGTATTATATCGTTAGACGATATAGTTTGTCGTGATTCGACGCTGGATCGCATCACAATACAATCGGCGGCATGAAGAAGCTCACTTTATCGGATTACCAAGCTCTGGCGGAGTTTCGCTACCAGATCCGCCGCTTCCTTCATTTCAGTGAGCAGGTGGTTAAGCAGTCGGGGCTGGAACGCGGGCAGTATCAGCTCATGCTCGCGATCAAGGGCATGCCAGCGGAAGTGCGGCCTCGCATTCGCGAATTAGCCGGCCGCATGGAGATCCGCCATCACAGCACTGTGGAACTGGTGAACCGCCTGGAGGCGGGAGGATTTGTGCATCGCACACGTGCCCATGACGACCGCCGAGAGGTGCTGCTCGCGCTCACCGCCAAAGGGGAAAAGGTCCTCAGCGAACTGGCTATTCACCATCACGACGAACTACGCTCGACCGGACCTGAACTCGTGGCTGCTCTTCAGCGTATCATGCGCGACGGTAACGACGCTCCTGCAACCCATTCGACCCTTCCCCGCGAAAAACGAAGGACAGTAAAACATTCATGAGCACGAACGACAACCAAACTTCAAAACATTCAGTCTTCCCTGCAAACTCAAACGAGGGCTCCGCCGCCTCAGAGCGAGACAGGGCTCGAACGGCAATCGACGCGGCGCCGCCTGCGCCATTCCGCATGCTGCTGGTCTCACTTCTCTCCGCCGGGATTGGCCTGGTGGCCAGCCTCGTGGCCTTCGCGCTCTATAAGTTGATCGGCCTGTTTACCAACCTCTTCTTCTTTCATCGCTGGTCGGCCGACTTCTCCAGCGCCCAGCACAACCAACTCGGCTGGATGGTTATCGTCGTTCCGGTGATTGGCGGCCTCGTGGTTGGCGTCATGGCCAAGTACGGCACATCGAAAATTAAGGGCCACGGCATCCCGGAAGCCATGGAGGCCGTGCTGTTCAACCGCAGCCGTATTGCGCCGCGTGTGGCCATTCTAAAGCCTATCTCGGCGGCAATCGCGATCGGCACCGGCGGTCCCTTCGGTGCGGAAGGTCCAATCATTCAGACCGGCGGAGCGATCGGATCGCTTGTCGGACAAGCCTTCCACACCACCGCGGTCGAGCGCAAAGTCTTGCTCGCGTGCGGTGCCGCTGCTGGTATGTCGGCGACGTTCAACACTCCCATCGCTGGCGTGATTCTTGCCATTGAACTTCTGCTCTTCGAATTCAAATCGCGTTCCTTCATCCCGCTGGTAATCGCAAGCACTCTGGCAACCGCCGTCCATATGCAGCTTCTGGGGTTGGGACCAATGTTTCAGGTCAGGCCGATGGACTTTGCCATTCCCCGCGGGCTGCCATTTTATCTGGTCTTAGGACTGATCTGCGGCCTCGCCGCCGTCGGTTTCAGCAAGCTTCTTTACTGGGTGGAGGATCAATTCGACAAACTTCCGTTCGATGAAATGTGGTGGCCGGCGGTCGGCGCGCTCGGACTGGGTATCATCGGCTTCTTCGTACCTCGCGTACTCGGCGTCGGCTATGACACCATCGGCGACATTCTCAACGGCCAGCTCGCGTGGAAGCTTTTGCTAATCGTCATGCTGGCCAAAGCCGCAGCCTTGGCCATCTCGCTCGGCTCCGGCACCTCCGGCGGACTGCTGGCGCCCTGCTTTATGTGGAGCGCCGCGATGGGCGGCATCTTCGCCATGGTATCCAATCACTTTCTGCCCGGTGCGCATCTCTCGCCGGGAGCCTTCGCGCTGGTAGCGATGGGTGCAGTGTTTGCCTCCGCGTCACGCGCCACGTTTACGTTCATCATCTTCGCTTTCGAAATCACACGAGATTACAATTCCGTGTTGCCTCTCATGCTGGTCAGCGTCATCGCCGATGGCATCGCTATGCTCCTAATGCCCAACAGTTCGATCATGACAGAAAAACTTGCGCGCCGCGGGCTGCATGTCCATCAGGACTACGAAGCTGACACTCTGTCGCAAAGCAAAGTTTGCGAGACCATGGACCGGGAACTGCCTACCGTCGCGGCTGGGACGAAGGTTAGCGAACTCGCAGAACGCATCGCGCGACACGACCCCACCGTAGCTCGCCATGAGGCACTGCTGATCCTCGACAGTGACGGGAAGCTTGCCGGTATCATCACCCGTGGCGACCTGCTCCGCGCTTTCGACAAAGATTCCGCAGGAGCGATGAGTGTCGAGGAGGCCGGCAGCACACGACTTGTCGTTACTCATCCTGACGAACTTGTCTCCGAAGCTGCATCGAAGATGCTGCGTTACGACATCGGGCGCTTGCCTGTGGTTGAACACGCCGACCATCGCAAAGTTATGGGGTATTTGGGCCGCAGTGGCGTGATGGCCGCGCGGCTCCGGCGTTTCCAGGATGAGCACGTGCGCGAACCGGGATGGTTTCCGAGGAAAGCTGGCTTGATGTTTCAGGGTTGAAGTAGCTGAATCTCTACTACTTCTTCTCGACCGCATCGATCAGCGGGCGTAGGGCTTCTACCGAGACTCCCAGCGTGCCGCCGGAGAATCCGTCGATGTAGGCGGAGTTCACGCCAATCACTTCGGCATTCGAATTAAATACAGGGCCGCCGCTGCCGCCGTGGGCTGTAGGGGCGTCGTAAATGAGTTTGTCGCCCACCACATCGCCCAGGTGCCCACAGGTCGTGGAGGGCCGAATCAACGATAACGCTGCCAGTTCGCTCGCAGCATTGATGTCGTTATGCCGGTACGCGAGCCGCTGGTAAATTCCGCTCGGCGACTTCGCCACCATCCCGGCGATTCCCATGGGATAGCCGATTACCGTCACCAACTCTCCGGGCGATGCCGTTCCTTTCGCCAGCGGAAGCATAGGAAGGCCGCTCACAGCCTCTTTATCTTCAATCCTGAGTACGGCAAGATCGCCGCTGGAAGAAACTGTTCCGGGGGTTAACGTCACCGGCGTGGGCGAGTTGGGAAAGAATACAACCAAGCTCTCTAGGCGGGCTGTGGCGCCACGCTGAATCAGAGCTTCCGCCTCGGTATCGCCATACCAGGGCTCGGCCACATGCCGGTTGGTGGCCAGAAGTCCGTTGCCAACTAGAAAGCCTGTTCCCGATACGCGCGCCCGAATCGCAACCGGCTGGTTCGGAAACCCAACCTGGAACACGCCATGGATGTAGCCAATCGAATTACGATAGTGAGCCAGAACCAGGGCGGGCATCGCCTGTTCTTTTTCGAGTTCCGCGACCTGCCGCGAAAGCTGGCCGACCTGCTTTCGCAGTTCTTCTTCCTGCTGCGGGGCCTGCGCTGTGGCGGGCACATAGTAATGGAAGAGAGCGAACGTGCCGGCCACCAATGCCAATCCCAGCACGGACTGCACCATCCACTGCCAGCTGTCGCTAACTTCGTTCGATGCCTGACGATCTTCCGGTTCGGACATGAGCGGATTGCCCCCGCGCTCGATCCTTTCCGCAACGGAAGCGACGAGCGATGAATGCGGGGGATTGGTCATCTTCCCTTGTCCGGCAAGGCTTTTCCACGGTACGGAAGATGATGACCGGGGGATATCAGAGGTGCCTAAGAAAAGATTCCTGCCAGGAAGTGGGGCTATGGTTTTTCGATGCCGAGCCGTTTTGCCATTTGTTCGTACAGAAATCCGCGCCCCGGCACATAGGGTTGTACCCACTCGCCATCGATCACGAATTGCGGGATGGCGCGCTTGCCGGTGTGTTTGACGATCTCTTCCACCGCACCCGGCGTGGATTGGACGTCGATCTCTTTGTACTGGATATTGTGCTTAGCCAGGAAGCGTTTGGCTTCGCGGCAATCGGGACACCACGCTGCAGAATAGACGGTCAACTCCATGGTTTCATTCTAGATGAAAGCCAGGCGGCATTGGTCGCAGCTTGCTCTTATCGGATCAGCGCTTATCGGATTTTGAGGTTGATCGATCTGCAGTTACTGGATCCGGCGGTTACTGGATCTTGGCTACTCCCGGCACGGGATTCGGGAACTTTGCGAAGACTGCCGGATCGTGTCCGGGAACAATCAACTCCGGGCGTGAAGCGATTTGTTTCATGCGATCCTGCGCGCGGAGGTTTGACGCAGCATCGAGCGTGGCAGCGATTGGCACATGCCATTCGAGATTTTCATATAGATACATATTGTCGCTGGCTAGCACAACGGTTCCGGTAGCCGTTTGCACGCCCACATACTGAGATTGAAAAGTATGTTTGCCGCCGGTGTAGCAAGTCACGCCGGGAATAATCTGCTGAGCATCGCCATCCACAAGGCCAACGCGTCCTTGCATGTTGAGTTTCACTAGAGTGAGCACATTGTCCTCGTCGATGCCGCCGTGAGTGTCCTTCGATTGCCAGGCTTGGCCAGCATAATACTGTAGCTCGTCTTTCTGAATCCAGATACGAGCGTTTGGAAATAAATCCATGCCGTCGGCGTGGTCCCAGTGCATGTGCGTAATGATAACGTCAGTGATGTCCTCTGGCTTCACTCCGAGCCGGCTTAGCGTCTCGGAAGGCTTGGTGAAGTACTTCACTTGCCAGTCCTTGAAAAAGCGATCGTGATAAAACCCTGAGTCGACCAGGATATTGCGGCCGTTGCCGCGCACCAGCCAGATCATCATGGCGATGTCGAGCTTGCGGCCCGGCTCGGCACCCGCCACGAGCTCAGAAACCGAGTATTCCGGCAACGTTGCATAGCGGATCGCGTAAATCTCGTAGTTCGATTTTGATTGCGCTACGGCGCTGATCGCAAGGGCGCAAAAGAGCGTGATATGAATGATTTTCATGAGGCTCGCGAAAACGAAGTCTCCGGCAGCAAACGCCAAAACCGCGTGCCGCGCTAGCGCGCTTACACGCGCTGCAGCTCAGGCAAGGTTCGCTCATTAATCACGTTGCCGGTGTTGAGCGTGGACGCCGGTTCAAAAAGCACAATCCAGCATTCTTCTTCGGCAACGGGCCGGTGCTCAATCCCTCGAGGCACCACGATAAACTCGCCTTCCTTGATCCATTCATCGTGGTCGCGGAATTCCATGCGAAACTGCCCCTTGACCACGAGGAACATTTCGTCTTCATGGTCATGGTGATGCCAGACGAACTCCGTGTTCGCCTTTACCAGCTTCACCATTTGTCCATTTAATTCGGCGGCGATATGCGGTTTGTAGAATTCCGAAATCTTGCCGAACTTCTCGGCAATATTGATTTTCTGCGTCATGCTTTCCCCCAGTCACTCGCAGTTTCTTGGTTCGAGGTCTCTGGATTCAGATTCGTCGTGCGGCAGCCGGGTCGCAAAACTTCTCGAGACCCATCGTCCGTTCGGACACTTGCTTCATGGCCTGACGATCTCGCCGCACTTGAACTTCCGTGTTTCATGCGAAGGTTTCGGCGCGCTGAGATCGTGCTAATCTGGCCTCAACGAATTCCCTTCCCGAGGTGTTTCTATGCAGCGACTCCGTTTTCTGCTTGCCATCGTACTGTGTATCTCATATTTTTCATCCGCCGCGCGAGCTCAATCCTGCAGTGGCATGAGCCTTGGCCGCGGCGCGAGCCTTAACGGATTCATTCCGTTCCCTAGCGACAATGCGTGGAATCAGGATATTTCTGCCGCTCCTGTCGATCCCAACTCCAGCGCCATCATAAATTTCATCGGCGACTCCACGCCACTGCATCCTGACTTTGGCGCCGGACTCTACGGCGGCCAAACCATCGGCATTCCTTACATTGTGGTCAGCGGATCGCCATTTGTGCCGATCAAATATACCGCCTATGGCTCCGAGAGCGACCCTGGCCCGATGCCCGTCCCGAAAAATGCTCCCATCGAAGGCTATCCAAATCCGGGCAACGGCGACCGGCACGTCCTTGTGCTCGATCGCGACAACTGCTGGCTCTACGAGCTCTACAGTTCGTATTCGCAAAAGAATGGAAGTTGGGACGCCGCCTCGGGAGCGGTTTGGGATCTTTTAAACGACGAGCAACGGCCTTATACCTGGACTTCAGCCGATGCGGCCGGACTCTCGGTGTTCGCGGGCCTGGCTCGCTACGATGAGGTGGCCAGCGGCGCGATCCAGCACGCTTTACGCTTCACGCTGCAGAACAGCGAGACTGCGTTCACGCCGCCGGCTTCGCACTGGGCGGGAAACTCAAGCAACCCTTATGCCGCACCCATGGGCATGCGCATGCGGTTGCAGGCTTCCTATGATATTTCTTCGTTCCCGCCGCAGGCGCAGACTATTCTTGCCGCGCTAAAGAAATACGGCATGATCATGGCCGACAACGGGAGCTCGATGTTCATTACTGGCGACCCGGACAATCGCTGGAACAACGACGATCTCGGCACTTTGAAATCGGTTCCGGCGTCGGCATTCGAAGTGGTGCTGATCGATCCTTTGTACACGCCAAACGATGTACCGACGGGACCAGCGCCGGCAATTCACAGCTTCACGGCAAATCCGCAGACCGTATCCTCCGGCCAGCCGGTAACGTTGAGTTGGAACGTTTCTGGGGCTTCCTATTTTGTGGTATCGCCGCAGGTGGGAGCCGTGCGCGGAACTTCCGTGATTGTGACTCCGACGGCGACTACCACCTACACGTTGGTGGGAACAAACGCTTACGGGCGGTCGATGGCAAAGGTGAAAGTGACGGTGCAGTGAGCTACAAAGATCACGCCGAGGCTCCCTGCCAAAAAGGAAAAGCCGCCGACTTTTTCCGCCGACGGCTGAGATCTGTTGTCCCTATTAGATCTGTCCAGTACCACCATCGACATTCAAATCGACACCGGTGATATATGAAGCTTCGTTGCCACCCAGGAATAGAACAGCGCGCCCTACCTCTTCCGGCTTGCCAAAACGCTTCATGGGAACGCGGTTCTTGATGTTCTCCGCGAAGTCGTCCACAGCAGCCTGCGGCATTCCACCTTTTCCAAGAATTGGGGTCTCGATTGGGCCCGGACTTACGACGTTAACGCGAATACCGCGCCCCACCAATTCCGCGCCGAGGGTGCGAGCCAGCGACCGCACTGCCGCTTTGGTCGCTGCGTAGATGCTTGAACCCAGGTAACCCTTCGTGCCGACTACGGACGAGTTCAATACGATACTACCGTTATCGTTAAGAAGAGGAATTGCTTTCTGCACTGTAAAATAAAGACCTTTGACGTTGATATCGAACTGCTCATCGAACAGCTGCTCGCTGCTGCCGTCTGCTGGGCTAAACTTAGCAATCCCGGCGTTGGCAAACAGAACATCGATCTTTCCGAACTTCGCGCCCACCTCGCTGAAGAACTTATCGATATCAGCCAACTTCGAAACATCGGCCTTCACGGCCAGGGTGCCGTTACCGATGGTTTTGACAGCTTCATCCAGCGTATTCTGATCGCGTCCTGAGATGGCGACCCTGGCCCCTTCGTCGTGAAAAAGCTTGGCCGTGGCCAGTCCGATGCCGCTGTTGCCGCCTGTTATGACTACTTTCTTGCCTTCAAATCTTTTCGCCATAAATCCCTCCAATCGTCGAATACAGAAATCTTTAAGAGCAGCCACTAACGCTCGCTGCCTGAATCTGAACAGTTTGATGTATATCAAAATATCAAAGATTCAGAATTAGGCACCGCTAGTTAAGGGTTATACTGTGCATGCATGACAGAGAAGACTTTAGCTAAGATTTCCAAGGCCTTGAGCGACCCCTCCCGCTTGCGCATTTACGAGACCATTTCGTCTCGCGGGCAGATGTTTTGTGGCGAGGTAATGCAAAAGTGCCCGCTCACGCCGGGGACGATCTCTCATCATCTTCGAGTCTTGGCTGAAGCAAATCTGATCGAGTCCCGCAGGCAAGGACAATTCATCTATAACCGCTCACGGCCGGAAACAATCCGGGAATATACACGCGCGCTAACGAAAATAGCCGGAAAAACAAAAGCCGCCAGCAAAAGCTGACGGCTAGGACTGATGGCTGAAAGCTAGCTATTCTCGTACAGCAGCACGCCTTCGGTCTTCTCCGCGTCCACCGGACGGTAGAAGAGTTTGTTGTCTTCGAGGAAGACCTCGATAAATGCCGGACGAGTCGTGATCGTGCCTTGAATTAGCGCTTCCGACAGCGGGTCTTCGATATATTTCTGCAAGGCCCTGCGCAGCGGGCGGGCCCCGTAGGTGCGGTCAGTGAGGGTTTGGTTGAGAATCCACTTCTTGGCCTCATCCGCCACCGACACAGTGATCGCTTTCTGCGCCAGGTTTGTATTGAGCTGCGTGACCATGAGCTCGAGAATCTGGATCAGGTCGGCCTCGCTCAGCGCCAGGAACAGAATGATCTCGTCGAGACGGTTGAGGAATTCCGGATTGAAGGTGCGTTTCACCTCACCCTTCACCAGTTCCTCAACCTTGCTGGAAACCATCTCATCCGTGGTTGACTGGAAGCCGAAGCCTTCGCGCTTCTGTAAGTGCCGGGCCCCGATATTGGAGGTCATGATGAGAATGGTGTTCTTGAAGTCGACCGTGTTGCCCAGGCCGTCGGTCAGCTGGCCGTCTTCAAAAACCTGCAACAGGATGTTAAACACATCCGGATGCGCCTTCTCGATTTCATCCAGCAGCACCACAGAGTACGGCGCACGCTTCACACGCTCGGTGAGTTGACCACCCTCTTCGTACCCAACGTAACCTGGAGGCGAGCCGATCAGCTTCGAAACCGAGTGCTTTTCCATGAACTCCGACATATCGAAGCGCACAAGAGCTTTTTCGGTTCCGAACATGAACTGAGCGAGAGTACGAGCTACTTCAGTCTTGCCGACGCCGGTTGGTCCGAGGAACAGGAACGAACCAATCGGCCGGTTCGGACTCTTCAATCCTGCGCGTGAACGCCGGATCGCCCGGGCCAACGCGCTGATCGATTTATCCTGCGAGATGATGCGCTTGTGCAGCTCTTCTTCGATACGGAGAAGTTTTTGTGTTTCCTCTTCCTTGATCGAAGTGATGGGAACGCCGGTCCAACGCGAAACCACGTCTTCAATGTCTTCGCGGCCGACGACACCGGTGGAAGATTCATCGAGATGGTATTTCTCGCGCAGGGCGCGCAGATTCTCGCGCTCTTTTCGTTCTTCATCCGAGTAGAAGCGCGCTTTCTCGAATTCGTGATTCGCGATCGCGTTCTCCATGCGGTGTACGATGAACTTGATCCGCTTCTGAACCTCGGTGATCTCCTCGGGCTGCGAGGTTTGGCGGAGTTTCACGCGTGCCCCGGCTTCGTCCACCAAATCGATTGCCTTATCCGGCAGGAAACGATCGGGAATGTAGCGATTCGAATGCGATACTGCGAAGTTAATGGCGTCATCGGTATAAGTGACGGCGTGGAACTTCTCATAGCGGTCCTTGATACCGAATAAAACCTTCACGGCATCGGCTTCGTTGGGCGGCGGAACCTTAACTGCCTGGAAGCGGCGCTCGAGTGAACGATCTTTTTCAATCGATTTACGATACTCGCCCGGAGTGGTTGCGCCGATGCACTGAATCTCGCCGCGCGACAATGCGGGTTTCAGAATGTTCGCAGCGTCAAGCGAACCTTCCGCCGATCCCGCGCCGACAAGAGTGTGCAGCTCATCGATGAAGATGACGGAGTTTTGCGACTCCATCAATTCCTTCATGATAGTCTTCAGCCGCTCTTCGAATTGGCCGCGATATTTCGTTCCCGCGACAATCAGGGAAAGATCGAGAGCGAGAATTCTCTTGTCCGCCAGAAACGACGGAACCTCGCCGTCGGCAATGCGCTGCGCGAGACCTTCGACAATGGCAGTTTTGCCCACGCCGGGTTCGCCAATCAACACGGGATTGTTCTTGGTGCGACGGCACAGGATCTGGATGACACGCTCGAGCTCTCCGTCACGGCCGACCAGGGGATCGAGCTGGCTATCCATTGCAGCCTGTGTAAGATCGCGCGAGAACTCGCTGAGCAGTGAGGACTCCCGCTGCCGCTGCGGCTGCGCTTTTTCTTGGCTGGTGCGGGCTAATTCTTCGCGAATGGCTGAAAGCCGCAAGCCACGCTCATGCAGAATTTCCGCGGCAAAGCACTTCTCCTCTCTCAGTAAACCCAAAAGAAGATGTTCAGTCCCAATATGCCGATGCGATAATCTTTCCGCTTCTTCCGCGGCATAAGCCAACACGCGCTTGCACTCGTTGCTGAGAGGAAGGTCCACTGAGGTGGAAACCTTTTCCCGGATGGTGGTGTGACCCTCGATCTGCTTGCGGATGGATTCCACCGAGGCGTGCGAACGCAGGAATCGATTGGTCAGGGCTTTGTCTTCGCGCAGCAGTCCCAGCAGAAGGTGCTCCGTCTCTATATAAGGAGACCCGAACTGGCTTGCTTCGTAGCGCGCAAAAAAGATTACGCGCCTGGCTTTCTCCGTATAGCGTTCAAACATAATGCCCTTCCCCCTAAAACTTTCTGGCCGAGAAGGTGCTGGTTCCCGCTCGACCTCTACCGAAATCCCCGCCCCATGACGTTTCTGCGTTGCGACCTGTTTGCCATTACTTTCTCATTATGCAATCAAACGGCCACCAAACCCAAGTACTCAAACGTTTTTATAATGTTACTGAAGGAACCTGTTCAAATCTCTTCCGCCTGCCGACCATCCAAATTTGTTGCACTTTGTATAACTAATCTTGCCGCTTTTGTCTTGCTATGCCGGCAGCGACTCCGGCTCAATCTCTTCTACGCGTCCCCGCTCCAGCCGCATGACCCGGTTGCAGCGGCGCGCGAACGACAGGTTGTGGGTGGCAATGAGGGAAGTGAGTTGGTGCTCGCGATGCAGCCGCGCGATCAGTGCGAAAACCGCTTCCGCCGTTTGCCCATCGAGATCGCCGGTAGGCTCGTCGGCCAAAAGCAATTTCGGGCCAGTGATGAGAGCCCGCGCAAGAGCCACCCGCTGCTGCTCCCCGCCAGAAAGCTCACCCGACCGGTGATACGCACGTTGCTCCAAGCCAACTTCGCGCAACCAGCGTAAGGCCTCCGGCTCTGCCTCGGTCCACGTCCGCCCGCGCAGCAGGAGGGGCATCGCCACGTTTTCTGCCGCGGTAAATTCCGGCAGCAGATAGTGAAATTGCCAGACGAAGCCCGCATCGCGATTGCGAAATTCCGCTGCCTCGTCCGCCGACAAAGAGTTTAGCTTCAATTGGGCGCAGTATACGTCACCTGCGGAAGCATGATCAAGAGCGCTGAGTATGTGCAACAAGGTACTCTTGCCCGCTCCTGACTCTCCGACAATGGCCAGCATCTCGCCCCGCTTCACCTCGAACGATAAATTCTCAAAGAGCACAAGGTCCGATTCGCCGGACCGGAAAACCTTCTTCAATCCTTGGACCCGCAGCAGCACATATTGTTCTGAAGTATGTTCTGCCACTTGCCCAATTAGATGCACGTTGCCTCCTCTACGGTACATCCGGTGCCCGCTTTACCCGGACTAGGACGCAAACAGTAGAGGCGGCCATCTTCTCACAGTAGGGCGCAGCGTCCCATAGCACGTTTGAACCATACGGAGCGTGAAGATGGCGAACGACGGATAATCGCTCGGCGCGGCCACAAAAGATATGCCCAATCGCACTGTACGCGACCTTCGTTCGGCGGATGTGACCCGCATCACGCCATACTGGCAAAATCTTGGTCTTGAGAGAACTCAGCAGCGCTCGGGCAGACTAGACTTCGACTTTGCTTTCTTTTCCGCCAGCAAGTTCCTGCAAAGACTCGTGGTAGGGGGCGCGGGCGAGTCCGTGCTCGGTGATGATTGCAGCGATATATTTTGCCGGCGTCACGTCGAATGCCGGATTCTCAACTGATACGCCGTCCGGCACCATCTGTTTCCCGCCGATGTGCGTGACTTCTCGTGGATTTCGCTGCTCGATCGGAATTTGGCTGCCGTCCGGGCAGGCGAAGTCGATGGTGGAGATAGGAGCGGCCACGTAAAACGGAATCCCATGCTCTTTAGCCAATACGGCTACGGAGTAAGTCCCAATTTTATTAGCAACATCGCCATTTGCGGCGATGCGGTCGGCACCAACCACAATGGCCCCGATCTTGCCCTGCTTCATCATGGCGCCAGCCATATTGTCGGAGATGACCGTGGTCGGAATGCCATCTTTCATTAATTCCCACGCGGTGAGCCGCGATCCCTGCAGAAAAGGCCGGGTTTCGTCGGCGTAGACGTGGATTTTCTTGCCTTGCTCAACCGCCGCTCGGATCACGCCAAGAGCAGTGCCATAGCCGGCCGTAGCAAGAGTGCCGGTGTTGCAGTGGGTCAGCACGCCACCTTGGCTTGGCATTAGCGTGGCACCGTGGCGACCCAAAGCCCGGTTGGCCGCAATGTCCTCGGCGTGCATGCGCTTGGACTCTTCGATGAGTTCCTGCTTGATCTGCGCGATTGGCCGGATACGGATCTTCTCGAACTTGTCTTGCATGCGGCGGATCGCCCAGAAAAGATTGACCGCGGTAGGCCGCGTCTTGGCCAGCACATCGCACATGTGGTCGAGTTCTCGCTTGAGTTCGCCAACGGTATCAGCCTTGGAGTCATTCACTCCGAGCGCGATCCCCATGGCCGCGGCTACGCCAATGGCGGGTGCTCCGCGCACCACCATCGATCGGATCACGTCTGCGACCTGGTCGTAGGTCTTGCAGGTGACATAGGTTTCTTCCGTTGGCAGCTTCGTCTGGTCGAGGAAGCGCACGCCGTTTTCAGTCCACTCGATACTTTGGATCATAAGAGTTTGGATTATATGGGAAAAATTGGTGAATACTACACGCGATGCGCGGCACAACGGTTTCCCGGAATATTCGTAACCGCTGGCCGGCCGCACAGTTCGCAATTGGCAGCAACCGCAAAAACCGGCGGAACGGTATCGTCCGTCTGCAGAATGTGCTCGGCGCGCACATCACTCGCCGTGAAGATGGAAACGAACGGCGCCGGCACTGCGGCCTTCTCTACGTTAGGCCTTCCTTTCGCTTCTTCGCGCTCCACCAGACACATGACGCCGACAACCTCAAATCCAAATTCACGCGCGGCCTCGATGGCCTGCACGGTGGAGGCGCCGGTGGTGCAAACGTCATCGACAATCACCACTCTTGCACCTTCGATGCGATAGCCCTCGATCCGTTGCCCGGTTCCGTGTTGCTTCTCAGCCTTGCGCACTAAGAATCCGTGCAGCTCACCGCTCACCACCGAGACCGCCACCACAATCGGATCCGCGCCCATCGTAAGTCCACCGATAGCCTGTGGCTTCCAGCCTCGCTCGCGGATTTCATCGAAGAAAACCTCGCCGGTAAGGCGCGAGCCCTTGGCGTCTAGAGTCGTGGTGCGGCAGTCGATGTAGTAGTCGCTGGTCCCGCCCGAAGAAAGCTTGAACTCACCCAAGCGGAAGGACTTATAGGCAAGCAAGCGAAGCAGGTCCGGGCGGGAGGTCTTCATGAAATCTTACGATATCAAATTTTGCAGGATTGGGCGGTGAAATCACCGGGGGCGGCCAGCAGCTTGGGTCCGGTTTGGCGTGATAACCTTGAATATTCTCCCTACAATGACGCATCGAGGTATGAAATTGCAGAGTGCGCGAAAGCTTTTTTTCTTCTTTTCTATTGGCTTCCTATTCATCATCTTTTGCAACTCGGCGCTGCCGTCTAGGGCGTTCGCTGAGGGTACGCGGACATGGGAACAATCGAAATTCGACGAGCTAACCAAGGGCACTGCTTCGGGAGTGGCGATCCAAAGCACCGGCGGCCTGGAACTCGCGCCCACATTCAAAAATCTATACGCCACGCCTTCCACCTACATCTGGGCGATTGCGGCCGACGATGACGGCAACCTGTACATGGCGGCAGGTGCGCCGGCCAGGGTTTATCGAATCACGCCGGATGGCCAGGCATCGATTATCTTTGAGCCAAAGGAACTGCAGGTGCAAGCCCTCAGGGCGGGGCTTGGCGGCGCAATCTTTGCGGCCACCGCTCCTGACGGAAAAGTTTACAAGCTGGAACATCAGTCTGCCGGGAAATCGAAGCCGGCAAAAACGGAGTCGAATTCCGCGTCTGCTTCCGAGAATAATTCCAAGCCTGCTGTCGATCCTTCGTGGACTTCGTCTGTCTATTTCGAGCCGGGAACGAAATATATCTGGGATCTGGCTCTCGACAAGGCCGGCAATCTTTATGTGGCAACGGGCGATCACGGCGAAATTTTTCGGGTTACTGCGAAAGGCGAACACTCGGTCTTTTTCAAGAGCGATGAAACCCACATTCGTGTCTTGGCCTTTGATGCAAAGGAAAATCTGATCGCGGGCTCCGATGGCAGTGGATTGGTCTACCGCATTTCTCCCGCGGGCGAAGGCTTTGTATTGTATAGCGCGCCCAAGAAAGAGATCACCGCGCTAGCTCTCGATCGCGCCGGCAACATCTACGCCGCAGCGGTCGGAGAGAAACGCGGTGGTAGCTCCAACTCAGGTGCGGTGGCCGCGCTGATCACAATGGGTGGCAGCACTCCGTTGGGTAGTGCTGCTCCGCAAGTTCCAGGCATGACGATTACGCCCGCTCCGGGGTCGCCCCCAACCACGGGAGTGTTTCCGTTCCCGGGCGGCGGCGTGAGCAGTGGTTCCGATATCTATCGTATCGCGCCCGACGGTTCTCCCACTAAGCTGTGGACCTCGCACGAAGACATCGTGTATGCCTTGGCGTTTGATCCGCAAGGCCGTCTGCTGGCCGGCACGGGAAATCGCGGCCATATCTTTACCGTCACCGGTCTCGACGATTTCTCCGATCTGCTAAAAGCGCCGGTTTCGCAGGTAACTGCCTTTGCGAAAGCTTCGGGGGGAGGTTTATATGCCGCGACCAGCAACCTGGGGAAAGTATTCGTGCTAGGACCTGGGCCGGAATCCGAGGGGAGCTACGAGAGCGACGTGTTCGATGCAAGACTGTTCTCGCGCTGGGGTCGCGCGGAGTTTCGCGGCGCAGGGAACGTTGAACTCTACGCACGCAGCGGAAATGTAGACAATCCCGACCGCAACTGGTGCACGTGGAAAAAAATCGACCTCTCCAAAGACGCGGGAACCGGAATTCCAGCAGCACGCTATGCCCAGTGGAAAGCCGTACTCCATGCGGGAAGCACCGCGCCGCATGTCGACAGTGTCGTGCTCAATTATCTTCCGAAGAACGCCGCTCCTGAGATCGACGACGTCGCGGTGCAAGTCGGTGTGAAGTACCAGGCTCCGACGAAAACATCGGGAACGAGTATGAGTATGAGCACTGGATCGGACATGACCATGTCTTCCAGCGCCCATTACGATGCGTCTCCAACCAGTTCGCATGATCGAGATTCCATTGGGGTGCGATGGAACGCACACGATGAGAACGACGACCAACTCGTTTACTCCCTCTATTACCGGGGCGACGGCGAAAGCCGTTGGCTGCTGCTGAAAGACAATCTGACCGATAAAGCCTACTCGTTCGACGCCAGTTTGTTGCCGGATGGTGGCTATATCATCAAGGTGGTCGCTTCCGACTCGCCTTCGCATTCGCCCGGCGAGTCGTTGACCGCATCGAAAGAGAGCCGCCGGTTTGAGGTCGATACCACGCCTCCACGCATTGAGAATCTCGCGGCGGTAGTCGAGGGCGGACAGATTCATGTAACCTTCCGCGCCGGCGATGGTTTTTCCCCGATCAAGCGTGCGGAATATTCGGTGGATGCAGGTAACTGGACGTACGTCGAGCCAGTCGGACAGCTCTCCGACGCAAAAACAGAGAACTACGATTTCAAAATAACGCCGGAAACCGCAAAAGATGGCATAGCATCCTCTGAGCATGTAGTAGTGGTGCGCGTTTACGATCGCTACGACAACATGGGTGCTGCAAAAACGCTGTTGCGGGGGAAGTGACGGATGCAACCTGTAACATCGTGTCGCCCGGAGCGGGCGCAGTTCGCGGCTCCAGCGTCATCGTGAACCCAACCGCCACTACTACGTACACTCTTTACCCCACGAACCAGTTCGGCGGACGACTTCCACGGTCACCGTCACAGTGCAGTAATTTTGCATCTGTCATCGTGAGTGAAAGGGAGCCTGATCGATCCGAGCCGCAGCTCTACCCTAGATTCAACCCCAACGAGTTGAGGAAGTTGCGGTCGCTTCCTCCCGCTAAGCTGATGCATCTTCTCTACAACCCTCCGCATCGAAAGAATTAACCATGCAGTTAATTCGTAAAGTTTCGTCAATGGGTCGGAGGTGACCTTCATGACACACTTCGTAACAAAGGAAGGTTTGTTGAGAACGGTGGGATCGCTGCTGGCGGCGGGATTGTTGAGCGCGGCACTGGTCGCAGAGACTGCGCCCGCGGCTGCGGCCCGCCACGACAATCAAATCACAAACACGGTCACACAGAAGCTGGCTGTCAAGAGCCAGTTTCGCGATGTGAGGTCCACGGTGGAAGACGGCATTGTCACGCTTACGGGGACCGTCGATCTCTACCAGCGCAAACTCGACGCGGCCAAGCTCGCTCGCAAAACTGCGGACGTACAGGGCGTGCGCAACCTGATTACGGTGGCCGGGCCGAGCGTTGCAGACGAGCAACTGGAGCAGAAACTGGCTCGCAAGCTCACGTACGTACGGTCCGGATATGACAGCACGTTCGACTACTTCGCGCTCAGTGTGAAGGATGGAGTGGTGACGGTGGAGGGTCAGGACCGCACCGGCGTGGGACGCGATGAAGCGCTGGCCGACATTTATAGCCAGCCGGGCGTAAAAGATGTGGTCGAAAATATTTC
>CAYOVU010000229.1:0-3685 GCA_964407505.1 uncultured Acidobacteriaceae bacterium
CCCAAGATTTCTCGCAGCTGGTCCAGGCGAATCTCTTCGCAAACGTCAAACTGGATTAGAACCAGCACAGAGCCGGCCAGCGGTGCGTGTGCCGACTTGGCTGCCACCAGGGTCGGCAGAGCCTCGGCGGGAACTTTGCCAATAGCGGGGACGCTGATGGTGCTGTCACGATCCATAGCTTCACCAGTCGGGACTTCACGATCCGTCAGTTCATGCAATTCACGATCGATGACTTCGGGATCCATAACTGACAATTCGGGCTAATCCAGCTTGAAGATGTTGTGTATAGGTCCTGTGAAGGGACCGGCCAGGACTCTATTGTCCCAGAAGAACGGCAATCTGGCGAGAGGGGGAAGTTAGAAGGAGGGCAGAAGTTTGTCTAACTCCAATAGAATCAGCGTCTTTTAGAAAATTCCCATAATAGAACGCCGCCAGCTGCCAAGGCGGCCAAGCCCAGGCCAGCGCGTGCCATGGACGTGAATACGGCTGCCTCGCGTTGGGCAGCGTGGGCGGACTCGGGGTATGCTCCGTAATCTGGAACGTTGCCGCCATCTTCATTCGCGCCCAGCGCCATCTGCAAGATCTCAGCCAGATGCAATGCATGGCGGTTTGTCCCTTGAGCGATCTGTTCGCGGCAACTGAAGCCGTCGGCGACGATGAGCCAGTCAGGCGGAGCTTTGCGGACGGCGGGGAGAAGTTCTAGTTCGCCGATCGCGACCGAGATGTCATATTTCTCGGCCTCGAAGCCAAACGAGCCGGCCATACCGCAGCAACCAGGGGCGGGGCTTTGGAAGTCAATGCCCAAACGGCGCAGGACGGCCTCCTCGGCCGTCATTTTCATGATGGATTTGTGATGGCAGTGGCCGTGGAGGAGCGCCTTGCGGTTGAAATGAGGCAAAGGGAAATCCTGCGCGTGATTTTCTAAGAACTCGCTTAAGAGAAAAGTCTGGCGCGACAAGGCCTGGGCGCGCTCATCGTGAGGAAACAGGTTGACGAGTTCATCGCGAAACACAGCGACGCAACTGGGTTCGAGGCCAACGATGGGAATACCGGCTTCAATCTCGGGGGAGAGCTCGTCGAGAATACGAAGCAGGAGCGCCTGAGCGCGGTCGAGCATCCCGTGATCGTAGAGTGGGCGGCCGCAGCATAGGTCGGCTCGAGGAACGACAACCCGGAAGCCGGCCGCTTCGAGGACGCTGACGGCGGCTTTTGCGGTGTCGGGCCGAAAATAGTTGTTGAAGGTGTCGGGCCAGAGAAGAACAGCTTGGGCGCTCGCGTTTGACTTCGGTTCTCCCCGCCGCTGGCCATGGAACCAGCTCTTGAAACTTTCCGGGGCGAACGCAGGAATCGAGCGCTGCCTGGGGATTCCAGCGAGGAGCTTCGCAATGTCGCGCAGAAAGGGAAGTTGCGTAGTTAGGTTGACCAGTCCCGGCGCGTGCGATGCGACGCGCGCCCAGAGATCGATATTGCCGAATGCGTAGGCGCTGCGGGGACGTATGCGGCCTTCGTAATAATGAGAGAGGAATTCGGACTTGTAGGTGGCAACGTCCACGCCGACCGGGCAATCGCTTTTGCATCCCTTGCAGGCAAGGCACAGGTCGAGCGATTTTTTCACTTCTTCGCTGCGCCATCCGTCTCGGATCACCTCGCCCTGAGTCATCTCCCAGAGAAGGTGAGCGCGGCCACGCGTCGATTGCTCCTCCTCGCGCGTGACCCGATAGCTGGGACACATCAAGCCGCCTTCTTCGCGGCGGCACTTGCCAACGCCCACGCAGCGTAACGTGGCTTCGGCGAGGCTGCCATGGTCGGCGGCGAACCGAAAATTGGTTTTCGGTTCCCACGGAGCATAGGCCGCGCCAAGGCGGAGATTCTCGTCGAGCCTATAGGGTTCAATCAGCTTGCCGGGATTCATCTTCCATTCTGGATCCCACGCCGCTTTGAACTCCCGGAAAGCCTGGACCAGTTCCGGGCCGAACATTTTCGGCAGCAGCTCTGCGCGCGATTGACCGTCGCCATGTTCGCCCGAGATGGAGCCGCCATAGCCCACTACCAGATCGGCAGCTTCCTCCATAAATTTGCGAAACTTAGCGATACCTTCTTTCGATTGCAGATCGAAGTTAATGCGAGTGTGGACGCAACCGTGCCCTAAGTGGCCGTAGAGCGAGCCCTTATAGCCATAAGCAGCAAACATGCAGCGCAGATCGCGAATATATCCGCCGAGTTTTTCCGGAGCGACCGCGGCATCTTCCCAGCCCTCCCAGTTGAACGGTTCGCCGGGAACGTGCGAGGTCACGCCGAGAGCCGATTCGCGCACTTCCCACACGCGCTTGATTTGTTGCTGGTCCGTGAAGAGCGCAAGGTTTGGAGGGTTCGTAACGCGACCCAGCGTCTGCATCAGACCGCGTACCTGGGATTCGGCTTCGATCGCAGTGTCCGCGCCGAACTCCACCATCAACCATCCACCACCTTCCGGCAGCAGCGCGAGGCCTTCCGAGTTAATGCCTTTTGCGCGCGTGTACCCGACAAGCAGATCGTCGAAGCCTTCGAGTCCGATCGGCTTGTGCGTCATGATTTCCGGTATGTGGTCGGCGCATTGGTAAATATCGGGATAAGCGACGACCAGCAGCACGCGCTCAGGAGGGCTTTCGACTAGACGGCATGTCGCTTCAAGAATCGTGACGCAGGTGCCTTCCGAGCCGACGAGGGCTCGCGCAACGTGAAAACAGTTCTCCGGCAAAAGATAATTCAGGTTGTAGCCCGAGACGCGGCGCGGAATATCCGGAAAGCGCTGGCGAACGAGATCGCCATAGGAGGACGCGATCAATCGCAGTTTGCTGTAGATTTCACCACGGCGTCCCCCAGAGGCACAGATGCGTTCGAGGTCAGCCTTCGGCGTCGCTCCAACTTTCATGCGCGTGCCGTCGTAGGTGAGGATCTCGAGTTCCTCGATGTTGTCGTCGGTTTTGCCGCCCATCACCGAATGCACGCCGCAGGAGTTGTTGCCGATCATGCCTCCGAGCGTGCAGCGGTTGTGTGTTGCGGGATCGGGCGCAAAAGTAAGGTGGTGCTTTTCTGCGGCGGAGCGGAGATTATCGAGCACCACTCCAGGCTCTACGCGGGCGATGCGGCGGGCGGGATCAATTTCAAGAATCCTCGCCATGTATTTGGAGAAATCGAGAACGACAGCGACGTTGCAACACTGGCCGGCCAGAGATGTACCCCCGCCGCGGCAGAGCAGCGGCGCGCCGAACTCGCGGCACAGCGCTACCGTGGCTAGAACGTCGTCGGCATCGCGAGGAAGCGCCACGCCGATAGGAACTTGCCGGTAGTTGGAACCGTCGGTAGCGTAGAGAGCGCGGCTTCCACGATCAAAGCGTACTTCGCCACGAAGCTGCGTGCGCAAAGCTTCGGCCAGGGCTGAGGTATCGACATGCGCCGAGGACGATTTTGAGGCTGCGGCGAGTTCGACAAGTTTGTCCGCCATAAAGAATTGGCCGAGCCTTCTGTTTTGTCTACGGCGAGATTCGGATGCAACCCCCTAATTCGAAGTAGAGTTCGACTCGGGCTTATGGGTCACGTTGGTAATTTGAATCTTCGTCTTATCGCCTTCGGCCTGAATATTGATGGTAATCATGCTGTTGTGATTGTTCGAAATAATGCTGCATCGCCCGGAGTCGGAGCTCGT
>CAYOVU010000230.1:0-12032 GCA_964407505.1 uncultured Acidobacteriaceae bacterium
ATGATGCTGGCCATGGCTCGACATCTTTGCCGCGCCGATGCGCTGATGCATGCCGGCAAATGGGAAAAGAAATCGCTGCAAGGGACCGAGCTGCGCGGCAAGACGCTGGGCATCGCCGGCCTGGGCCGTATCGGCATGGAAGTCGCGCGGCGCGCGCGTGCCTTCGGCATGGAACTTATCGGTCACGATCCGTTTGTTTCAGTCAGCGTGGCGAAAGAGCAAGGGATCCGCCTGGTTAGTTTGGACGACCTTTACGCCGGGGCTGATTACATTACGTTGCATGTTGGCCTGACGCCTCAGACCGCGGGCATGATCAACGCGGCCGCCATCAAGAAGATGAAAAAGGGTGTGCGGCTGGTGAACTGCGCGCGTGGAGAACTGGTGCATGAGGGCGATTTGGCCGAGGCTCTGAAGTACGGTCACATTGCCGCCGCCGCGCTCGACGTTTTCGTGGAAGAGCCTTTGAAGAATTCTCCACTGGTCTCGATGGAGAATGTGATTCTGACGCCACACATTGGCGGCTCGACGTTTGAGGCGCAGGAAGCTGTGGGCGTACAGATTGCGCAACAGGTGCGGGAATACCTGAAGCACGGCGTCATCCAGAATGCAGTGAACGTACCTTCGGTTTCCGCCGAAGAGTACGCCGAGATGCATCCTTATATTATTTTGGCGGAGCGTATGGGGGCATTTCTGGCGCAGATTTCCGAAGGATCGATCGAAGAAATTTCGCTGCGTTATAGCGGCCACATTGCGGAGTGGAAGACCGATCTCATTCGCAACGGGGCGATCAAAGGCATCCTCAACCAGGCGCTGGAGGAGAAAGCCAACCTGGTGAATGCGGCGGCTCTGGCGGAAAGTCGAGGACTGCACGTGCACGAGGCTCATAAGGCAAAGGCCTCGACCGGCGGCGCGGGGAGCGTGCTCTCGATTTTTCTCAAGAGCTCGAAAGAAGAACATATGGTGAAAGGCGCCGTACTGCGCGGGACCGCGCCCCGGCTGTTACATATCGACGACATTGACGTAGAGGCTCCGCTGGAACGAGACCTCATTTATTTGCGAAACCGCGATGTTCCCGGCGTGATCGGCAAGGTGGGCACGATTCTCGGCGAAGGTGAAATCAATATCGCTGACTTTTCTTTGGGAAGGCGCAGTGTGGAAGCGTCCTCAGAGCCAAGAGAGGCAATTGCCGTAGTCCACGTCGATGGACGCGTGCCCGAAGAAGTGCTGAAGAAACTGGAGGAGATCCCTGCTGTGGAGAAAGCGAAAGCGGTGCGGCTGTTTTGAGGTTTGTTCCTCACCCGGGCGATGAGACCAGGAAGAACCAAATTTACGATTCCGCGTTATCCCGCCGCAGCTTGCGGCTCTCGGCCAGCAGGGCCATCGAGTGCATTAGATTCTGCAGTGTGATGATTCCCACCAGGCGCTGATCTTCGACCACTGGGATGATGCTGAGATTGCGCGCAGTGAGTTTGCGAAATGCGGAAGCGAGGGATTCCTGCCGCGCGGAGACCTCGAAAAGCTTGTTCATCACGGCCTGGACGTAGCCGTTGCCTTCCACGCGCAGAGCCTCGAGAATGCGCTGCCGCGAAATCACGCCAACCATATCGCTACCTCGAACTACGGGAAAATCATCCTGCAGCGAATGGACTGCCTTTTCGAGCGCGTCTTCGAGCGTATCCGCCGGTGATAAAGTCGCGAAGTCGGTGAGCATCACTTCTTCGAGACGCACATTATCCAAGACCGACTGGAAGATGACAGCGCGTTCCTCGAGTTGTGCCGCGGAAAAGATGATGACACCTACCATGGTGAGCCAGGTGTCGCTGAACAAACCGGCGACCATTAGCATCATCGCCATGGCATGGCTTATGGAGACAGCGCGTCGCGTGGCTGCAGAGGGATCGATGGTGCGCGCGAAAAATGCCCGCAGGACTCGGCCTCCATCGAGAGGATAGGCGGGCAGAAGATTCAAACCGGCCAGATAGAGATTTGCCCAAACCAGGCTGCGCGGCAGGTTGCTGGGCTGCAAGAAAGGCCACTTCCACAGATTTGCTTCCGGAACGACGGCGAAGACAATGCCTGCCGCGATCGTGGCTAAAACAATATTTACCAGAGGTCCGGTAAGGGCGAGGAGAACTTCCCGCTTCCAGACGGCTGCGCCGGAGGCCGGCTTCTCGGCATGGGTTTCATCGAAAACCGTGACGCCGCTGAGCGGCAGAAGAATTACAGCTTTAGGAACCAGTCCATAGCGCCTCGCCACCAGCATGTGCCCGATTTCGTGAGCCGCGACGCAGGCGAGGACAATACCCACCAGCGCCAAGTCGCGCGGCCCGTTCGCAGAGCCATGGGAGTTATACTCAGTCCAGAAAACGAATAAAGGTAAAATCAGGAACGTCAGGTGAAGGCGAACTTCGACCCCAAACAGCCTCCCGACGTGAATCGACCAGCTTCTCATGGGCCCCCAACTACTACAGTTATTTTACATGGTCGGATATAGTGGCTTCGATACTCGAAAGTACAAAACGATGCGCGTGATTGCCGGCAAGTACCGCGGACGCACGTTGCGCTCCCTGCGGGGAGTGGATGTCCGGCCAACCTCTGACCGCCTGCGGGAGACTTTATTCAATGTGCTTACAGCCGGCAATCCGACCGCGCTCGAGGGTAGCGTGTGGCTGGATCTGTTCGCTGGAACCGGCGCGGTGGGCATTGAGGCGCTCAGCCGTGGAGCCAGGCAGGTCTACTTCGTGGAGACCTCGGCTCCGGCGACGAAGCTGATTGAGCAGAACCTGCAAAGTCTTGGGATTGTCGAGGGATACAAGATTCTGCGGGACGAGCTTTCGGCTGCAATCTGGCGTTTGCAGCGGGAACATGTGGCCGCCGATGTAGCGTTTCTCGATCCGCCCTATCGAATGCAGAATGCTTATGGAGAAACGCTCCTGGCGCTGGCTAATTCATCGCTGGTTTGGGCGATGTCGCTGGTGATCGCGGAGCATGAAAAGAAGTTCGATCCGGACCAGGAATTCGGATCGTTGGGCAAAGTCCGGAAGCTGACTCAGGGAAATACGGCGCTCAGCTTTTATCGGATCGGGGGACGTCCCGACCTAAACAAATGACGCCGGTTTAGGGGAGCAATTCGTTATCGCGGCGAACGATGGGGTGTTGCATCTCCTGCAGGTCGTTCTTCACCATGTTGAGGCCGTAAACGCAGCCCTCAAACTCGCGAGAGAGCCGAGCAAACAACGGTGCGACCTTGGCATACTCGAAGTGCTCAAACTTCGAGACGATGTAGTAGCTTTCTTTTCCGGCTTTCATCCATTCGACGAAATTTTCTACGCGATGGCGGCGTAGGCGGAAGTGGTTGATGCTCTCGGGAAACATGCCGGTGAAAAACAGCGCGTAATCGCCAATGTGTTTGCGGACTTGGCGCTCGCGATCAAATGACGCAGCCGGGCCATATACGGGGTCGGATTCGACCAGCATCTCGCCCAAATCGGTGATCGGGCGGTCCGTTACGTCGTGAATTTTGAACAGCTGATCGGTCTCGCAGAATTCGGCCAACAGGTGAGAAACGTAAGCAACGACCTCGGGATCGCGGATGCCGATCTCCTCGGCGTAATGGCGTCCAACTAATTCCTGGAACAGCTGCCGCAGCGGGTGAGACTCCGGAATCATATTCGTTGACCCCCTGAAACCCGTATTGCAGAGCGGGTTTCCGATACCGTTAGTAACTAGTTATCCCAGTTCGCATGCGAAAGCAAGTGACTTTTGTTTCTCCAACGCATCACTTTAACCAATCATTGGTGGTGCGCAAGCTTTTTCGAGTTGCTTGGGATTTTTGCTGGCAGACCCGTGTGTTGGCTGCTAAAAGATGGCCTTTTCGCAGGCGGATTAAGGCCGAAAAGGTAAGGTCTTCATTAGAGGCAAACTCCGGACACTGCAAAGTAACATCCGTGGGTTACCGCCGCGGGGCGGGTCGGCTGCTTTCGTTTCCTACCACACATAAGGCCTTTCCTCGCCTTCCACTACAAGTGCCTGTCGCCAAATCGGCGCGTTCTGGGCCAGCCGTGCGAGCGAAGTCCCGGTCCGGGTGGATAAGAAAGAGAAATTCTCACTATCGTTTCAATTTGCTTGACATCAGCTTTGGCGTGAGCATAATGCATCCATCCGGAATTCTGGTTCAAACTGCACCGGCTCAGAGGATCCGAGCCTGAGGAGGCATTCATGAGCGTGCTGGAACTTTGTGACCGGGAAATCGCTGCGGTTCCGCTTGATGCCAGCGTAGCCGACGCCATCAACAAAATGCTCGACCATCACGTTGGGGCAGTGGCGGTCGTCGATTCCGAATACCGCGTTGCCGGAGTTTTTACCGAGCGCGACGTCCTGCGGAAGATGTCCCTCAGCCGCACCGACCCGCAGACGACGCCGGTGCGTGAATTGATGACCACGCCGGTGGAGATGGCTACCCGGCGCACGGGACCTGGCGAAGCGCTGACGACCATGCTGGAGCGCCACTTCCGCCATCTGCCGGTGGCCGACGACAATGGCAAGCTGCTGGGGATTCTCTCCATTCGCAATCTGCTGGAGTGGCGCGTCGACGATTTGAGCCGTGAACTGGAATCGTTGGAACAGTACGTCTCGAATGACGGCCCCGGAGGCTAGGGAGAAGTCGGGGTGCGGCTAGTTTCTGAATGCGTGGGTTGTTCCGCGGAGCTATTTACGCTCGGGGTTGGGCCCGAGCCTGCAGATTGTCTTTCTGCAGTCTTCAGAATTGGTAAACTCAATCGCTACAATTAATCGCTTTCGCTTGAACGACGAGGAGATGCTCGTGAGGAAACGTCAACGTCCACTACTGCTGCTGATCGCTCTTTTTGTGCTAGCCGTGCAGCTGGTTGCCCAACAAGCCCCGAAACACGTTGTGGTACACGCCGGACATCTGCTCGATGTGAAGACCGGTAAGCTACTTTCAGATCAGACGGTCGTTATCGAAGATGGAAAAATTGCGCGGGTCGGTTCATCCGCAGAAATAAAGGCGTCCGCGGACGCAATGCTCATTGATCTTTCGAACGCGACGGTTTTGCCTGGATTGATCGATGCGCACACCCACCTCACCAGCGATCCTAGCTTCGGCTACGAGGAACTCGGGATTTCCATCCCACGCGAAACGCTCATTGGCGCCAAGAACGCGCGCGTAACTCTTCAGGCGGGATTCACCACGGTGCGCAATGTCGGCGCCTCCGGCTACACCGATGTTGCGTTGCGGGATGCGATCAATGCCAGGGACGTACCTGGACCAAGAATGTTGGTAAGCGGGCCGCCGTTGAGTATTACTGGCGGACACTGCGACAACAATCTGCTCCCGTTTGAGTATCACGCTACCAGCGATGGAGTGGCCGACGGCATCGCGGCCGTGCAACAGAAGGTGCGCCAGAACATTAAGTATGGTTCCGATCTGATCAAGGTTTGTGCGACCGGCGGAGTGCTTTCCAAGGGCGATGACCCGCAGGCCTCGCAGTTCACCCTGGAAGAGATGAAAGCCATCGTGGCCGATGCCCACCGGCTGGGCCGAAAAGTTGCCGCGCACGCGCATGGAGCGCAGGGCATCTTGTGGGCGTCTCAAGCCGGCGTCGATTCCATCGAGCATGGCTCTTATATTGACGACGCGGGCATCGCGGAGATGAAGAAGAACGGCACTTATCTTGTGCCCACGCTTTATTTGGGAGATTGGTTTCTGGCGAATGCGGAGAAAAATCACGTTCCCGATTTTTATCTCGTGAAAGCCAAAGCGGTGATGCCCGTTGCCCGCCAGAATATCGCACACGCGTTCGCCAGCGGAGTGAAGGTGGCGTTCGGCACCGATGCTGCGGTTTATCCGCATGGCCTCAACGCGCATGAATTCGCGGTGATGGTGAAGCTTGGGCTAACTCCATTACAGGCGATACAAGCGGCCACGGTGAATGCCGCGGACTTGCTGGGGTGGTCCGGGAAAGTGGGCAGCCTAGAACCCGGCACGTGGGCGGATATTGTCGCGGTGGAAGGTGACCCGCTTAAAGATGTAACGACGCTGGAGCGGGTGAAGTTTGTGATGAAGGGCGGCGAAGTGGTAAGGAACGAATACGGGAAGTGAGCAGCGCACACTGATCCTAGGCCGCGGTTTTTTGTCGCAGGGCGCAGTCAATGATCCAATCGGTCCAGAAGGAATCTTCTCCGCTCGCCAGCAATGAGCTCTTGCCTTCCACCGCGTCGACAAAGTTCTCGATCATGGGAAGGTGTACGTTTTGGTGCATAGGGAGATGCTCGCGGCCGCCGGGGTAAATCAGGTCAAGGCCGTTGAGCGGGGTTAATTCCATTTCACCGTCGGTGCCGCGGATGCGGCACTCGTCGCGCTTGATGCGGGAGTTCCAGCGCACGTCCACAATTCCTCGCACGCCGCCGGAGTATTCGATCATCACGGTGGCATTGTCCTCAACCGCATAGTGATGGATAGCGTTCGAGAGTTGCGCGCTTACGCGCAGCGGCTGACCAAACAAGAAATTCAGCACATCAATGCGGTGAGAGGCTATGTCGAACAGCGGGCCGCCTCCAGCTTTTGCGGGGTCGATGAGCCAATAGCGCTCGCGGTCGCTGCCATCATATTCTTTTCCGTCAAACCAAGCGTGACACGTGAGTTCGGCGAGCACCGGTTGGCCGATGGCGCCAGCAGCAAGCAGTTGTTTGGCGCGCTGCACTTTCGGGTAAGCTCTGCGATAATAGGCGGCACCGAATTTTGTTCCGCTCGCTTCCGCGGCTTGTACCATTGAACGGGCTTCCGCCTCGCTCATCGCCATCGGCTTCTCGCACAGCACATGCTTGCCGGCACGTAGAGATTGAATTGTTTGCGGCGCATGAAGGAACACGGGAGTGGAAATATACACCGCCTGGACTGCAGAGTCAGCAAGAGCCTGGTCGAGGGTGTTCCAAACCTTCGCTTCGTAATGCGCGGCCTTTGCCGGATTGCGCGTAACTAAACCGTACAGGCGGCTTCGCGGTTCAGCTTGAATCGCAGGAATGACGCGGCGCGTGGCAATGTCGCCGATTCCAATGACGATCCAGTTCAGCATAGTCAGTTCAGCGTAACAGGCTCCGCATAAGCGGGGGCAAAAGCTGACGCAAAATCGAAGGCCGGCCTGAGCCGGCCTTCGATATTAATCTTGAATTCAAAAACTACTTCTTGGGAGCGATTGCGTCTTTCGCGGCCTTGGCGACGCGGAACTTCACCACGGTCTTTGCCTTGATCTGAATCGGCTCGCCAGTCTGCGGGTTGCGGCCCACGCGGGCTTTGCGGTGCGCTTTCACCAGACGGCCGAGGCCGGGAACAACGAATACGCCATTCTTCTTGGTTTCTTTCACGGCAACATCGGCGAGCTGCTCGAGGAACCCCGCGACAGTCTTGTTCGGGAGTTCAGTCTTTTCCGCCAGATGACGGACCAGTTGAGTCTTGGTCAAACCTGAAGCCATATTTCCTCCTTGAAAAACAATTCAATTTTTAATTCCAGCGCGCTTGATCTTACATGAGGCGCCCTGTGGAAAACACCCTTATTTTACGCGGGTTCCATAGGTATCGTACGCCAAAAGGTCCATTTTCACACGCTTATCTGCATAGGAGCGTCCCAAAATGGCCCAAACATGGGTACCACAGCAGTTACTGTGGCAAGTCCTGAGCCGAACTTTTCTTTAGGGAGCAGCGTTCCATGCATCCATCGGCGGCGCATTGTCAGCCTCCGGTGCAATAATGCTAGTGCCGATTCGAACAGGAGAGCTGACAATTTGAGTTGCGCGATCTGCGAGACTCGCAAGGAAAAACGCTTCTGCCCCGCAGTACACGGGCGCATTTGTCCGCAGTGCTGTGGCGAGCAGCGCGAGGTGACGCTCGATTGTCCGAGCGACTGTCCGTATTTGCAGCAGGCGCGCGAACATGAGAAGCCGCGCTCCGCGAATGAATTTGACGCCGCATCGTTGTTTCTGCAGATTGAAATTTCCGAGCAATTTACCTATGAGCGCGAGCATTTGCTGATGGGTCTCACCTATGCTCTGGCGAAAGCGGCGCGCACCGATCACAGCCTGAATGATAGAGATCTCATCACCGCGCTCTCGGCGATGTGCACCAGCTATGAGCGGCTGGTGAACTCGGGATTGCACTACGAGCAACCGCTGACTGGCAGCGGGCAACATGCGGTCGCGGCCCAGGTGGAAGAGATGGTAAAGCAGTATCGCGAGGCGGAGCGGAAGGAATTGGGTTACTCGAACCTGCGCGACTCAGATGTTCTCAAGGCGCTCGTGTTCTTGCTTCGGCTTGCACATGGACGCACTTCTGGCCGGCCAAAGTCGAGGGCGTTCATCGATTTTCTTTACGCGCAGTTTCCGGAGAAGCAGTCGGCAGTGCTTACGCCACAGGAGGCGGGGAGCAGGATCATCGTGCCGTAGGGCAGTCGCTTGCCGACCAGAACGGGCACTTCGACTTCAATGAGCGTTATCGCGATGTTACAACAGCTACCCAGCGGCTCTCCGCGTTCGTCCTCGTTTGGAGGAGTTGGAACAATCGTGCAGAATATTTTTATTGGGATTGCAACTTCCACAGGTCGTTTAGGCCACCTTGGGTTGGGCCTGTGTCTACCCCGTATCCGCCGAAGAGCCAGAAGGTTCCGGAGGCGTCGGTCCAGCCCACGGCGCTGTCTCGGGCACCGGGGACGTTGTTTGGGGAAGCGGTCCCTTCGGTTCCGTACATCCCGGGTTGGTTGGCCGTGTCTGCGCCGCTCACCCAGGTCCATTCACCCGCAGCGTACTTCCAAAGATCATTGAGGTCAACGTAAGCTGATTGAGGCGGCTGGGGGACGAAACTCTCCCCTCCGAAAAGCCAGAGGGTTCCAGAGGCGTCGGTCCAGCTAACAGCACTGTCACGCGCCCCGGGAAAGTTATTGGGAGAAGCGGTGCCCTGCTTTCCGTACGCTCCCTGCTGGTTGACTAAATTGGATCCGCTGACCCAAGTCCATTGTCCGGCGCTGTACTTCCAAAGATCGTTTAGGTCGCCGAATGCGCCGGTAGAGTCGAGGCCCCGGCCGCCGAAGAGCCAGAAATTTCCTGACGCATCAGTCCAACTTACGGCACTGTTACGGGATCCCGGAATGTTGCCGGAGGCAGCTACGCCCTGAGTACCGTAGGTTCCAGGCTGACTACTGGCGTTTGACCCGCCGACCCATGTCCATTCACCTCCGCTGTACTTCCAGAGATCGTTAAAATTATTTCCTCCAAAAAGCCACAGGCTTCCAGTTGAATCGACCCAACTCACGGCGCTCTCTCGCGCTCCGGGAACGTTGCCTGGAGCGGCTACGCCCTGGGTACCGTATGTCCCGGGCCCATTGACTGCATTCGAGCCACTCATCCACGTCCATTGCCCGGAGCTGTACTTCCACAAATCATTGAGCCCGGCCATGAATTGTCCGCTCGAGTCTTCGCCGTATCCACCAAACAGCCAGAAATTTCCGCTTGCATCCTTCCAGGAAACCGCACCAGATCGTGCGCCGGGAATGTTGCCTGGGGCCGCGACTCCTAGAGTGCCGTAAGAGCCCGGTTGCTGTGGGAGATTCGACCCGCCTATCCACGTCCATTGTCCGGCGCTGAACTCCCAGAGGTCGTTCAAAGCCCCGGGTGTATCGGTAGTAGCGGAGAGACCGACACCACCGAAGAGCCAGAAATTTCCGGCCGCGTCAGTCCAGCCGACGGCAGAGTTCCGCCCTCCGGGGACATTGCTGGCGGAAGGCGTCCCCTGCGTTCCATACACACCAGGCTGACTAACAACGTTTGCACCGCTCACCCATGTCCATTCATTAGCGGCGGGGGTGGTTTGAGACAGGGTCGTCGTGCTGCCACCACCGCAGGAGGAAAGGAAAAAGGACGAAAGAACAATGGTGACGATCAGCTTCATACTTCATTACCTCTTAATTAGCGACACTCCTAGGGGGAAGAAACGCAGATAAACGTTCGATGGGGGAGATACAAAATTTGGACCCGAATTATGACGCGGGATGCGCCGAAAGTCAACCTGATTTTCTTTAGGCGCTGGTCTGCGAATGGGGAGACGGCAAAGTGCTCGTTGACCCCATGCTAGCGTTATCGCGATTTTTCGTCAACTATTCACTGCAACCCCATCTTCGGCTTGATCTGTCGGGGCATTCCTTGGTGGGATCTCCCGAAAGATCAAAACGATTCTGGCCTTTCAAAATTCGTAGGATCGCGGTTTCCACGCCGCATCGGCAGAAACCCTCCGGCCGGGTGGCGATTATCGGGAGATCCGCCTAACCGCTTGCCCGGCCCGGAGCGCATCGCGCAGTTCATGAATTGTCTTCCGGAAGACCGGATGCAGAACCTCCGGTGCAATTTCCGCCAGAGGCTCAAGGACGAAGCGGCGCTGGTGCAGTGCGGAATGCGGGATCGTAAGATCGGGAGAATCGAGGATCGTGTCTCCGAAGAGCAAGATGTCAATATCGATGGTGCGCGGGCCTTTGTTCTGAATACGCCGCCTGCCCATTTCCTTTTCGATGGAAAGAATCGCTTTTATCAGTTCATGCGGCGTTCTGTTGGTTTCAAGCGCGACAGCACAATTCAGAAACCACGGTTGCTCGGTGAACTCGACAGGCTCGGTTTCGTAGAAAGATGATGCTGCTACTACGCGCCCCTCGGTACCAAGGCGAGCTTGGGCGTCTCGCAACTGCGCCTCACGGTCGCCGACGTTTGATCCGAGAGAGAGATAAACAACGCTTGGCATGATCGTTCCTGATTCCGGTTGTATCGAGCTCGGCCCTCTTAATTTTTCGCTTCAGACTTTCCCACCGCTTCAGGCCACTTCAAGGTGGAACAAAACGGCACTTCTGCCGTCAAGGCTCACAGGTCCGTGTTCCTATCGGCGGCGGACGCGCGTCATCCGATACCTTCGATTAAGCCAGCCTTGTCGTTTTCCACTTAGAATTACACGCATGACGTTGGAGTCCCTCCTCTTAAGCCAGGATGAGAATGTCGTTGGGGTTCTGCGGCCGACTCTGGAAAAGCTCTCGATTGCCGTCGAAATCTGCGGCGAAGCAAAAAAGGCCAGCGAAATCCTGCTCGCCGAGAAATTCGATGCGGTGATTGTGGATTGCGATGACCTGCAAGGCGGCCTAGAAGTGCTGCAGGGCCTGCGTGTCACTCCAAGCAACAAGAATTGTGTGGCCTTTGCCCTTCTCAATGGCAAAAAGACTACCATGCAGGAAGCTTTTGGGCTGGGGGTAAATTTTGTTCTGCAGAAACCCGTCAGCACGGTAAATGCCTCGCGCTGCTTTCATGCCGCCCTGGGTTTCATGGTTCGAGAACGGCGACGCTATTTCCGCCAGCCGCTAAAGATGCCGGTCCGGGTGGTCGTGGGCGAAAAAGAAATAACAGCGACCAGCACGAATGTCAGTGAAGGCGGAATCGCCCTTCTGCTGCGCGAGACGCTTCCCAAGAATGCCCTTCTCGGCTTGCATTTTACTCTGCCCGGGACCACCCTGGGGCTGGACGTGGAAGCGGAAGTAGCGTGGTCGGATGCGAGTGGGCATGTCGGATTGCGGTTCCGCAATCTACCTCAAAGTTCTTACGAAGTGCTTGAAATTTGGCTCAATGTGCAGGAGAATCTGGCGGGCTTGGGGCCTGCGGTGCCGGGTTCCGCAGCTTCGGGTTCCAAAGGCAAGCAATAGACCACTTTTCCCTCTGTCGTCTGGCAGGTATCCACCTGGGAACTTTGTGCGGTACATTTGCGCATGGCAAACTTGGTCGATACTGGAGAACTACAGCCATGCTTCCCACTGCGTACCGCATCAGTCGCGTACAGAAAACCCTCCGCTGGTTTGAGCAGGATATTCCGTTATTGAATATGCGAGTGAAAGACCTGTCTGCGGAGCGGCAGCAATCGGCGCGGCAGTTTGCTGCGGCGCTGATCGATCAGACTCGGGCTGAGTTGCAGCGGCTGCTGAAGGAGCAGCCAGAGGTGG
>CAYOVU010000231.1:0-4295 GCA_964407505.1 uncultured Acidobacteriaceae bacterium
CTGATTGTGCGCGATGCCGCGGCAAAGTTGGTCGAGGTCCCATTCGCCGAAGCGTACCTCGATGCCGTCGACATAGTGCGGAGGCAGGTGCGCATGAAGTTGCCCGACGGCCTGCTGGAAGTGAATGCTCCGCTAACAGCAGAAGAAAAGCGAGAGCAGGCGCAAGGAGCAAGAAAAGGCAAGAAGCCAAGAGGGGCACAAGAAAAAGATTGAGTCTTTTGTGCGACCGAGTGCGCTCTGTGTTTAAGGTTCTGGTTCTGCGATGAAGGCCGACATAGTCACGATCTTCCCGGACTTCTTTCGCGGACCATTGGATTACGGCATCACCCGCCGGGCCCAGGAAATGGGGCTGGCGGCAATTGAAGTCCACGATCTGCGGAAGTTTGCCCATGATCGGCACCGCACCGTGGACGACCGCCCTTTCGGCGGCGGCGAAGGCATGGTGCTGAAGCCGGAACCGCTCTTTGAATGTTTAGAATCAATGACTGTTTCGCCGCGGCACGAGCGCCTGGCGGAAGATGCAAAAGAGTCGGTGATCCTGCTCTCTGCGCAAGGGCAGCGGTTTACTCAGAAAGTTGTGGCGGAGTTGGCGCGACTCAACCGCATGGTGTTGATCTGCGGGCGCTACGAGGGTGTGGATGAGCGTGTGGCAGATCATCTCGCCGACCGCGAGCTTTCCATCGGCGATTACGTTCTGAGCGGTGGGGAATTGGCTGCCGCCGTGATTGTAGAAACGGTGCTGCGGTTGCTGCCCGGTGCGGTTGGAAACGAAGCCTCGACGCAGCAAGAATCGTTTACCGTTGACGCGAAGGTAAAAAGCCTTGGCGGTGCGGATTCGACCTGTGGTTCGAATGGATTGCTCGATTACCCGCACTACACGCGGCCAGCTGAGTTTCGCGGGATTACGGTGCCGGAGGCGTTGATGTCCGGCAACCACGAAGAAATTCGCCGATGGCGACGGCAGCAGGCGCTGGAAAAGACGCTACGAAACCGTCCCGACTTGTTGGATGGTGCGGCGCTAGGTGAGGAAGATAGAGAGTTTCTCATCGGGATCAAGAATCTGACCGGGCTCAAGAACACGAGTCAGTAAGGCGCAGTTTCAGTAGCAGGTTGTCATTCCGCGGCATTTTTGTGCCGATGAGGAATCTGCTGTAAGCCGGAGAGAAGCAGATTCCTCGAGCGATAAAATACCGCGCTTCGGAACGACACATCCAGGACAAAGAGCTTAAGAAATAGATTTCAGAATTCAGAAGGACAAATCATGACGAACTTAATCATCGAAAAACTGCTGGCCAAGACGCAGCGCACCGACATCCCCAAGTTCAACCCGGGCGACACGATTCGCGTTCACGTGAAAATTAAAGAAGGTGACAAGGAGCGCCTGCAGGCATTTGAAGGTGTTGTCATCAAGCGCGACAACGGCCCACAGGCCAGCTTCACTGTGCGCAAGATCAGCTTTGGCCAGGGCGTGGAGCGCATCTTCCCCGTCCACTCCAAAGTGATCGATAAAGTCGACCTACTGCGCTCATCCAAGGTACGCCGCGCGAAGCTGTATTATCTGCGTGGACTCAAAGGCAAGGCTGCTCGCCTGCGCGACGTCGAAAGACCGAGTTGAACTCGGCTTAGCCTGGCGAACACTCCGTGTGCACGGCACTTTTGTGGCAACCCCTACACCGCGGCTTCGGCCATCGGTTCGGTGATCACTTCTAGGTCGGCGAAATCTTCAGTGCGAGGCTTCTTCAACCGGTCTAGCACATAATCGAGCAGAGGCCGGTCACCTTGCCGAATCCCCTGAAACTCAACGCCCATGGCACGGTTCTGGGCTGTATATTTCACGTGCCCGCGCAGCGCGATGCTGACGTCGCACATGTTCAGCACGAGCTTCAGTCCGGTGCCGGGAGTGAGAAGGCCGTCGGCGGTGATGAGACAGCCGTATTCCGAAATCTGCTCTAGGCGGCCCTCCACGCGAGAATCTCCTCCGATCTCGGTCAGATCGGCGCCTCCTTCCACTTCGAATCGCGGCCGCCGCCGGCGGTTCTGTCCGGCTACTCGTCCCGCGCTAAGCCTGGACATCCGGCCGACGCCTTCCGGAACCACAGGCAGATATTGCTCTTGTGCGTGCCGCAATTCTTCTTCCCACGGAATCTTGCTGCCTTCGATGCACTCCACTGTAAACTGGCCACGCAGCACGGACTCCGGATGCGCGGTCCAGATCACCTGGCAGACGGACTTGTTCCGTCCGCGCTCGATCGTGATCAGATCTCCCACCTTCACATCGCGGCAGCTAAGCAACCGCGCCCCGCGCGGATGAATATCGTAAGTGCAAGCCAGTTCCGGACCGCCGCGGCTGCCGTTGTGCATATGAATCAGGCGAACCGGAAGTGCCAGGTGGATCAACTTCTCGACCGGCGCAACGGCCGGTGGTGCGGCATCTGGCGCTTCGCCAACCCGCCGTGGCTGGATAACTTCGTGTCTCACGCTCGCCTCGCGAATCGATCTGACGCCAACATAGCAGTACATGCCCTACCGGACAATGTACGTCCGTAATCAAAGTAATGGTTACTGAGCGAGCGTTACTTCATGGGAAGCCTGTGACGATTTGCTGCAAGGCGCACAATCCGCAGGAAGCCGGAGAACTCACAGACTGTGGATTTTATGGGGTTGCAAGAATCTCTTGTGACAAGTAAAGATGGTGCAACACACTTCATTTCTCTTAAATGTTGGGCATTCCATGCTGACCACCGCGAAGATCGCCTCCGAGTTTTCTCTCTCCGCCTCCGCGGCGAAGCTCCGGCTGCTGAAGAAGCTGCGCTGCACGCTGCGTTATGAAAAAAAGGCCTGGGAGTCAGGCGCGGTGATGGTGGCTGGCGTCGACGAAGTGGGCCGTGGATCACTGTTCGGGCCGGTGGTTGCAGCGGCGGTGATTCTTGACCGCAGGTACCGCATTCGCGGCCTGCGCGATTCCAAACTGCTGCTGCGGGAGCGTCGTGAACTGCTGGCCCCGCGCATTCGAGAGCATGCCATCGCGTGGGCGGTTGCGGCAGTGGATGCGGCGCGCATCGACCAGATCAATATCTATCAGGCATCGCGGGTCGCGATGCGCGAAGCCGTGATGCGATTGCAGCCCGCGGCCGACCATCTGTTGGTGGATGCCGTGAAGCTCGATTGCGATGTGTCGCAAAAGGCGATTATCCATGGTGACGCTCTTTCTGCTTCCATCGCAGCCGCATCGATCCTGGCGAAAGTCGAACGCGACCGCATGATGTGCGAGTGGGACACAGTCTTCCCCGAATACGGCCTCGCATCTCACAAGGGCTACAGCACACCGCAGCATCTCGCCGCATTGCAGCAGTACGGTCCAACCCCGCTGCACCGTCAGTCGTTCGCTCCCGTTTGGAGTAGTCCGGTGGAGCAGGAAGTTTTCGACTTCGACCACGCGGCGATTCAAGGCTGAACACCGCAGGGCTGCTGCGTATTCGCTTGACAGAAACTGTCTCTACGTTAATCTTGCTGACATGAATCCAACTCTCAAGACAGTTCTGATGGCAGTATTCTGGTTTGTACTAGGTCACATCAGTTGCGCCTTGATGCATCATTGGGGCCACCACATGACGCGAAGATAGAGGCCGTGGCAGATACGTGGATCGCGGCTTCGTGGTGCTGCGCGAGTTCTTCGGACTTACTTTCCCGCTTCGGCCTTCTCGCCGTTCAAGCTGGAGTTCAAATCGTTGACGAGCTTCGTGTTGTTCGCCAGCGCCTGACGCAGTATCTCCGCTTGCTGTTTCGCAGTTACCCAGTCCTGCTTCTCGACGGCTTCGGTTAACCCCGGCAACTCCAAGTGCGCGTAAGTAAAGCGAGCGCCGTAGAGAATGTGTTTGAACCATGGTCGGCCGGGGATTCCATCAGGGTTGAGCCAGTTGCGTTCGACTTGCATGGTACCGTGATTGATGGTCGCGGCGAGCTTCGGGTCGATTGTGCTGGAGGTCAGTGCGCGGCCCGCGGATTCATCGAGTCGCTTGCCGGCGGCTTCGAATTCGTCGATGGCATCGAGGATCGGCTTGAGATCCAACTGGCTCATGTCCTTGTTTTTCGTCAACTCGTTTACGAACTGCCGAATATTGTCAGCGTAGCTGGCGAAATCGAAGGGTAGCAAGTCGGCGTTGGCGAGGCGCAACGCGAGCACGCCCCACAACTGCGACATCAGCGTGTGGTATCGGTAGCCGGGATCGCCGAAATGATTCATCCAGAAGAAATCGTCATACGCCGAGTGGTAGACGCCGTAGGGGCCTTCGAAG
>CAYOVU010000232.1:0-3731 GCA_964407505.1 uncultured Acidobacteriaceae bacterium
TGAAAAAACCACCCCGTAGGGGTGGCAGATATTAGCCCAGGACGTAAGTCCTGGGTATGCGTGAAAAAGAAGGAACCTAGTCCCGTAGGGACGACCGAGCCCACGCACTCTTCAGCCCCCGTGCACAGCGGCCTAAGCCACAAACGAAAATGGCGCAAGCCGACAGGCCCGCGCCATTACTCCCACTCTTTGTCAGAACGTCAAATCTAAGCGGGCAAGCAGGACGCAGCTAGGAATATCCATATCGAAATGAATGGCTTACGAAGAAATAATCAACCAGAAGATCTAGCCAGAAAAGCAAAAGGCGCAAGCCGGAAGGCGTGCGCCAATCTTTACTTTATATAAGCATTATACCACATCGACAGGGGTAAAAGTGACATAGTTCACCACTTTATTTCCCGAACGAAACCAATGCCTTACGCAAAAAAGCTGATGCTCAGGGTCTTGACAAGCTTTCGCAGGAACGTACTCCTGCTCCCCCCTGTCATGCTGAGCGCAGTGGGTTTGTCCGAAGGACAATCCCACGCAGTCGAAGCATCCCTACCCGCGTCCCAGCGCCGGAGTGCGAGGTTGCCCGTCCCCTATCTCATTGACAACGACGGAAGATTTGGTAGCATACGGGTCGTTCTCGGTTTACGAACCCTCCACAGTTCACACCAAGTCGGGCCCCGTACTGCTTGCGAGGTGGCATTGAATGCCTGAAGATTACTTTCGTTACAAGCAGTTCAAGAAGAAGCCCGGTCGCTTCTTTTACTTGACCGCGACCGTGATGTTTATTGATATAGTGGGCTTCACTAAGCATGGCGACAACGAAGGCCTACGTAATGTCGTTCGACGGTTGCAGGAGACGATTGACGACGTCTTCGAGCGTCTGCGTTGGGATGAGGAGCAAGGAGCAAACGACGCCATAATGATCCCGACCGGCGACGGATACGGCATCGGCTTTGAACCCTCTAGCCGGGTGCCCCATCCTTCGCGTTCTTTGCGAAGGGTGGGATTCCACGAAACTCACCCTATTAGGATTTTGACTCGCGTAAGCCACGATCCCAACCGCATTCACCCTGCCAGTAGCGCCACTCCCGCTGCCACCAAACCAACGGCGATCCAGCGGCGATGGTCCACTCGCTCGTGAAGAAATATCTTCGCGGCGACGGCATTGCCAATAAAGGTAAGAGAAGCGGCGGCGGGAGCCACCAGGCTTACGTCTCCCCAGGAGAGTGCGAATAGCAAGCTGAAAAACGCGACAGCCATGGCCGTAACGCCGAAGAGAAAGTTCGGGTTCGCGAGCGTACGCCCGATCACCACGCCCAGACCAGCGCGGCGCCGCAAGTCCCCCACGTCCCCGACCTGCTTCATCGCCCGGGCCAGCAGTATGTCACCGACTACGGAGGCGAAGACAATAGCGAGAATTGCGCTCCAGGTGTAAAGAACCGAAATGTGAAAAGATGAGCTCGATGCGGTACTCTGCTGAGACGCGGGCGCCATCGCGCCGTAGCCGCAAAGCGGCGAAAGAATGCAGCCCACGGCGCAAGCCGTGGGTAATGATCGAGCGACGATGAAGCGCCGGAGGCGCGAAAGAAACGTCTTCATCGCTCTGCCCCTCCCGAGAGCGCCGCGCCAACACTCTCAGGTGCAGGCACTGCATCGGGTTCCTGTTGTAAGTGCGTCGTGATCTCCGGGCCTCCAGCAATAAATCCCACCCCACCGGTAATCAAAGCAATCCCCGTCCAGCGCAGCGGACTGACGTGCTCGTGCAGAACGAATCTCGCGACGAGGGCGAGTATCACGTACCCCAGCGACGTCGCCGGCAGAACATAAGTAAGATCGGCCCACGAGAGCGCGGTCATGTAGGTTGCAAAAAAGGCGAGTAGAAGAAGTATTCCGACCGCGACCCAGGGATTGAGCACCGCGAAAATAACACTTTGCAGCCGGCCAACCGAGATGCTGCCGACTTGCTTCATGCCATGCGAGAGCATCGAGTCCCCAGCCGCAGCGAAGACCGTGACACCGGCCAGCACAAGATACTTGCGAAAGTTCACTGGAATTTTAAACGTTGGCGCACTGATCGGATCGTTTGAGTTGAAAACCGCTCACCACAGAGACACAGAGGCACAGAGAAGACAAAGAAAAAAGAAACAAGACCAGAAGAGATTTTCTCTGAGTCTCTGTGCCTCTGTGGTGAAAAGCCTTCGTCCTAAGCCTTGGCGAGTTCCGCAGCCTCGTCGCTATGCCGCTTCACCAGCTTGTTCCGCTGTGAGCGCAACTTGAGGAATGTCTTCGCTTCCTTGTAAAGGCGTTTGCGGTCATTGCTGTCGAATGCCGCTTTCTTCAGAATGCGGAACACAGCCTTGGGCCGGAAATAATATTCGTCGTAGAAACGATGCACCGCCGAAAGAATGTCATCCGCCGGCAGCCCGGGATATTGGATATGCGCCAGTTGGTGCCCGCCCTCATCCACCATTTTGTTGTCGCCAACCATGAACCCATTCTTCACCGCATAGTCGTAAAGCTCGGTCCCAGGATAAGCGTGCGCCACGGAAACCTGAATCGTTTCCACGTCGAGCTCTTTGGCGAAAGCAATGGTGTTGTTGATGGTTTCATGTGTCTCGCCGGGCAAACCCATGATGAAGTCGCCGTGGACCACCAACCCCAGCTTGTGACAGTCTTTGGTGAACTGCCGTGCGCGCTCGATGGTTGCGCCCTTCTTGATGTTCTTGAGAATCTGCTGATCGCCGGACTCGTAGCCAACGATGAGCAACCGACACCCCGCTTCCTTCATCGCTTTCAGCGTTTCGTAGTCGGTGGTCACACGCGAAGTGCAGGACCAGGTCAGACCCAGCGGCTTCAGCTTGGCGCACAATTCAATCGTCCGCGCTTTCTGGATGTTGAAAGTGTCGTCATCAAAGAAGAATTCTTTCACTTCCGGCCAGTACTGTTTCACCTTCGACATTTCGGCGGCAACGTCGTCGGTCGAGCGCTTGCGCCACGGATGTCCGCTCAAAGTCTGTGGCCACAAACAGAATGTGCACTGCGCCGGGCAGCCCCGCGTGGTGTAGAGCGAGACGTAGGGATTCAGCAGAAACGGCACGTTGTAGCGGGTAACATCAAGATCGCGCTTGTAAACGTCGGTGACGTGCGGCAGAGCATCGAGATCCTGAATCTGCGGCGCATCGGGATTGTGTACGACCTTGCCGTCTTTCAAATATGAAACGCCGGCAATCTCCTCGAGAGGTTTACCCTTCGCGTAGTCGACCACGGCGTAATCGAATTCTTTGCGGGCAACAAAATCGATCGCCGGGCAATCGCGCAAAGATTTTTCCGGCAACACGCTCACGTGCGGCCCCACGAAAGCAATCTTCATCGTGGGATTCGCAGCCTTGATCGCCCGAGCCAGCCCGATGTCTCCCGGAAACCCCGGAGTGCTGGTGAAGAGCACAAGAAATTCATAATCCTTGGCAATCTCAATCGTCTGCTCAGCCGAAATATAGTGTGGAGGTGCATCAAGCAACCGCGCGCCCTCCAGCATTCCAGCCGGATAAGCCAGCCACACCGGATACCAATAACTTTCGATTTCGCGGGTGGCAGGCCAGCGGGAGCCAGCGCCCCCATCAAAGTTTTCAAAGGACGGCGGGTTCAGAAACAGCGTTTTAAGAGGCATATTGAGTGAGTCTTTATTTTAACATCCGCGGGTGATCGATGTTGGCCAAAACCAGTGTTTATGCAGGTTCTTC
>CAYOVU010000233.1:0-5202 GCA_964407505.1 uncultured Acidobacteriaceae bacterium
ACCTCCTTGATAATGTCTTCCTGTTGCACCTTGCGTTTGAAACGCCGTAATGCGTTCTCGAGGGATTCACCCTCTTGCAGCCGAATTTCCGCCAAACAAACACACCCCCAGACCCGTCCGGTAGGACCGAATAGTTATTACAAGGATTTGACTGTAAGTCAAGTAGGAGGGTGAAAAAACTTGCAGACAGCAAAAGAACCGCGCTCCAATTTGCCGAGACGATTCGAGATCGGGATGTTTGGCTGTTGATCAATCAATCGCCTCCGGCGGGAACGTTCGTGAAGGGTAAATCAAACGGCGTCTCAGGAGCCTAAGAAGCTTGACAGGCTGGGACAGCCGAGGGCGACTGTCCCAGATGTTCGGTCTTGGCTAAGCTCCCAAATATTGCACGTGGACGTAAGTTCCTAACCTCACGTTGTAGGCGAGGTACCAGCCATCGTGGTCGGGGTCTTCGTAGATGACGATATCGTCGCTGTCCCAGAGCCAGTCGCCGCAGAAGCCGATGCCGTAGGGAGCGACGTTAAAGTAGAAGCCGCCAAATCAGAAACGATTGGGGCCGCCGCCGGCGAGGCGCCAGACGTGACCGCGCCCGAATCCGCCGGTAAAGTGGCCGTGCTTCCAGGGATGATCGAGGTGGTAGTGAGGATCGTCGCGGCCGGTATCGTGGCCAATCCATTTGCCGTTGGAGTGAACGTGTGGCGCGTCGGGATGGCCAGCCTTGTCGTTGAAGTGAGGGTTTTCCGGGGCCGGATGCGGTGCGCGCGCAGGTTCAGGACCGCGGGCGGGGATATGGGCGGCTCCGCCGCCGACCTCACCGCGATGTTGGGCCAGGGCTAAGAAGCTAAACAAAAAGCAAACTGCGAGCAGTCCGAAATAGTTTCTTCATAATTTCTTTGATCTTTCTCCGAGCGCCCCTGAGAGGGATTTTACGTTTGGGTGGGGTGAGGGCGCAATTGGGGGAGTAAGGCACTAAAAGCGGGTCCCTCACCGGGCTAGCCGCCCGGTTCGAAATGATAATAAATAACAACAGGTGCGAATTGAGAACCCGCCGCGGGCTGGCAAGACATGGGAGCTAGAAGACGAATTTCAATCCAAGTTGGACTTGGCGGGGGGCGAAGGCGGCGTTGGGTTTCAGGAAGTTCTGGGGTTGCTGGTAATAGGCGGGGTAGGGGACTCCATTGACTAAAGTGGTGTACTGGGTAAATGTGGTCGCCTCAACGGTGAGACCGTCAGTGGTGATAGTGACGCGCTGGTTGTCATGGTTGAACAGGTTGAAGGAATCGGCGGTGAACTCAAGGCGGTATCCGTGACCGATGTGGATTTTGCGCACAAGGCGAAGATCGGTAGAAGCGTAGTCCGGCCCGGTGAATGCGTTGCGGCTGTAGCCGGGGAGGCGGTCGTTGAGGTCGTTGCCATCCTGGTTGGGGTCTCCTGAGACGGTTGCATTGACGGGACGCCCACTGCCAGCGGTGACGATGCTGGAAATTTTCCAGTCGTTGAAGACGTGGCCGAGAAGCTGGTGTTCGCGATGGAAGGGACGCGGCTCGGCAGAAAAGGCGGCGACAAAACGCTGGCGCTGGTCGGTGACGCTGGGACCGCGCTCGGCATTGGGTTGATAGGAATTCTGTACGGTGGCGGGAGCGCCGGCGACGAGGGCGTCCTGGCCGTCGTCGATGGCATGAGCGTAAGTGTACGAGAGACGGAGATAAGTGCCGTGGGCCATCCGGCGGTTGATGGCGAGAGTTGCGCCGTTGTAGACGCTGGAGGCGGCGCTCTGAAATTCGTCGATAGCGCCGAGTTGCGCGATGGGGCGTCCGAGCGGATTGATGCACGGAGGAAACGGGCAGGTCAGCGATTGGGTGAACTGCCAAGTGGCGAAGGAATCGACGGTATAGTATCCGCCCTGAAAAATGGAGCCAGTGGAATCGAAGATGGGATAAGTAAGGGCAACCGGCGGCGGAAGATTAACGTCGAGCGCGCGGATGAGATGTTCGCCGTGAACGTAGAGATAGGAGACCGCAACCGTAGTGTGGCCGGCGACTTCGCGCTCGAGGGTAATGCTGGTTTGTTGCACGCGTGGGGTAACGAAGTTGGGAGCGAAGGCGGAAACGTCATTTGTAACTCCCTGCGTGAATCCTGAAGGAAGATTGCAGACAGGCGCGCTGAGCGGGCAGCTTACCAAAGGATTGGGATAAGTCGGGAAGACCTGATGGTCATAGTAGTTGCTGTTATTGAGAAAGACCTGGGCGTCGGTGATGCCGTTTTCGGTAGCGATGGCGGAGTTGTAGATTTGCGGAATGCGGACGTAGAACATTCCGTAACCCGCACGAACGACAAGCGGGTGATTCTTGCCGATGGAATACGCGAGTCCAGCGCGCGGGCCAAAGTTATATGGTTTGAACGGAACTTTGCCCGAAGGCGGGAAGAGCGGGTTGGAGAGTAATCCTGCGGTGGTGAAGGTCTGGAGATCCCAGCGAACGCCGAGGTTGAGAGCTAAGTGATCGGTGACGCGGATAGTGTCCTGCGCGAAGGCGGCGTAGTCGTTGCTGTTGGGATTCGAAGACGCCGGCCCAAAATTTTGCAGATAGTAATGAGGGACTTCGTGAGCGTAGGCGCGCAGAGGTGTAAGTGGGAGTCCGGCTTCCTGTGGTTCGAAAGTAAAGGGATTGACTTTAAGGGGGTAAAAAAGATATTCGCCGCTTTGCTGGCTGGGGAAGTAATCGTAGATCCAAGTAATCAGAGAATCGCCGCCGAACTTTAAAGAGTGTCGACTGCCGTCGAAGCTGAGAGTTTCCGCGAGCTGGGCGCGGTGTTCGCGAGTGCTGCGGGGGAGCAGGTCGGAGCGTCCGATGCCATCGATGATGTCGGGAATCTTGATGAGGGTATCGTTTGTGTTCGTGTAAGACTGGCGAAGGTCGAGCGAGAACTGCGCGCGAAGATGGCTGATCAGGCGCGTGGTGAGGCCTGAAGTGAGAGATGCTACGCCGGTTTCCGTGGAGACGGTTTCTTCTCCATTGTCGGAGATGGAATCGTAGGTGACGGGGCTGGCGGGGTCGAGGAAGACGTTGTTCGATCCCCAGTAGCGAGAGGAATTAAAGCGCAGGGCAAGCTGGTTGCGCGAGGTGAGGTTGATATCGAGCTTGGCATAGGCGGCATTGCCGATTTGCGCGGCGGGATACGATCCGGCGAGCGAATTGAGCTGGGCGGCTGCCGCGAAGACCAAGGCCTGGTCGGTGGCTTCGTAGTCACCGGGGGTGAATGGCCCGGTCCCAGCCTGAGGGACGACCTGCATAGTGCCGTTGAGGAATTCGACGACATCGGGGACGTGGAAGTAGTGCTGGTCGAATCCGGCGAAGAAAAAGATTTTGTTTTTCTTGATCGGGCCGCCGATGGTGCCGCCACCTTGCTGCTGGCGGCTGTGCGGCTTGAAGGTCATGAAGGCGTCGGCCGCACCGAATCCGCTGTCGCGGATGTAATAAAGACCGGTGCCGTGCCAGTGGTTGGAGCCCGACTTGGTGACTACGTTCACCACCGCGCCGCCAGCACGTCCGAGTTCAGCACCGGACGAATTCGAGGAGACGCGGAACTCCTGGATGACTTCGTTCGAGAACTGGTAAGGAGCGCGATAGAGGCCGCGCGCCTGGGCGAAAAATGCGTTGTTGAAGTCGCCGCCGTCGACCAGGAAACTGTTCTGAAATCCGCGAAGCCCGCCGAAAGAGAGATCGCCGTTGGTGGAGGAGGTCAGGCTGCGCGGGTCTTGCGTGACGCCGGGCGAGAGCAGCGTGAGATCGGAGAAGCGGCGTCCATTAAGCGGAAGATCGGCAATCGCGCGCTCGTCGATTAGGGTGGAAACGGCGCTGGGTTGAGTGTCGACCAGTTTGGGCGCTCCAGAGACGGTGACGTTTTCCTGAGCACCGGCGACGCTGAGACGAAATTCGAGTTCGGCGGCGGCTCCGATATCAACATGAAGCGGTGGCGAGACTTGCGGCGACATGCCTTGCGCGACGGCGCGGGCGGAGTAATCGCCCGGCGGCAGGAGATCGAAGGCGAAGCGGCCTTCGGAGTCAGAAGTCGTGGAATAGCGTACACCGGTCGCAGTGTTGATGGCGACGATGGAAGCTTTGGCGATGCGGCTGTCGGTGGGATCGAGCACGGTGCCGTGAATGGCCCCGGTGGCGCCATCCTGGCTAAACGATAGCCGGGCCAGGAATAAGAAGAAGAACAGGTAAGCGACGATCAAGACAACGATGAGGGAGGTGCGCGGCATAGGAGTCCCACCTGTGATCGGGATGAGGCTCGGAGGGCGGTCGCGCAACTTTACCGGAAGTTGGGCGGGGCAGTTCTGCGGAACGCGCCGGGAATACGCTCCTAGACGAGCGCGTCCGGAAAATGTTCCGCAGAACAGTGGGAAACCAAATCTTGTATAGCATGTGTGGAGCGGAGAAGGTTGTGACGAAACGCAGTTCTTTTTTGAAAGAGTGCCGGATTGGGACGCTCGTGTACTCGCATCCGCCACGTTCGGCCTACGATCAACGCGAGCTAGTTCATCTCCTCCGGCCTGCGCCAGACCGCGATCCCAGGTGCACCTAGAGCCAGCATTCCGAGGCTCGCAGATTGGGAAGCAGGAAGAACCGGAGCGAATGAGGCGTCAGCATCTTTAGGGTCTTTCGTAGCGCCAGCCTCGATGGACACACCGGGAGCGGTCTCGTAAGCGTAACCTCTCAAAACCGGTCCAGTGCTGGTCAGCACAACGTGAGCCCAGCCATAGTGGATTTCGCCGCTGATCATGAACTTCAGAGCGGTAAACCCGCCGGTGTTGCCCTTGCCAGTCCATGGGCAATTCACGACCCCGGTATAGCTGATGGCCTCGGCCTGAAACAAATCGAGGTAATTCGACTTGAATTTCTTGCCCGCACCAATGACATGTCCAACCCGCAATTCCGCAGCGCATAGCGCTCCATTGAAAGTTTGCGAATAGCCTATCGCGTTCCCCACCTGAGCCGGGATCAAATCCAAGTAGCCAAAGTCGCAGCCTTCCTTCTGGCGAACGCGTTTGCGCTTCTCGCAGGTTCCAGAAGCGTTATAGAAACTGAAATCATTGATGCCGTCGTGGTTGAGGTCGATTGGGACCGCGCCGCCATTCAACGTGATAGGTATATCCGCCGGGGTGTAGACGATCTTCGCCTCCGCCGGTTGCGCCAG
>CAYOVU010000234.1:0-19495 GCA_964407505.1 uncultured Acidobacteriaceae bacterium
GCTCTCCCCCGGTGAGGCGAATCTTCGTGATCCCCATCCCGACGAGCACGCGCGCCATCCGCAGATAATCGGTGAACGGCAGGTCTCCATACAGCGCGCCTTCGTTCCCGGTGCGGCAGTAGACACACTTGTAGTTGCAGCAGTCGGTGATGGAAATCCGCAGGTCGGAAATGCGGCGGCCGAATTTGTCGGTGAGGGCAGCCATTGGCACTTGGCAATTAGCATTTAGCTCTTGAGATACCTGCACAATCGCTAGGAACCGGGCCAAACGCCAAGTGCTAATTGTCAAATGCGATCACAGCATAGTGACGCACAAGTTAATTATAGGACGCGCGGATCGAAGGTAGGGATTCAAGGCTTCGCAGTAGCCGCTTTCTCAATCGCCGCCTCAGCCATCGGAGCCATCATCTTATACCCTGCGGCATTGGGATGCAGGCCGTCATCGGCTAGGTCTTTTCTCAGCAAGCCTTTGTCGTCGACCATTGCGCTGAAGTAGTCGAGGTACACGAGGTGGTGACTCTTACAATAATTCTTGAGCCAGCGGTTCAGCTCAAGAATTTTTTCCGGAGAGCGTTGCGCAAAAAAATCCTTCGCTTTCTCCGTGTAGTTGTGCACCGGAAGCACCGACGAAAACACTACGCGGACGTCGTGCACCTCCGCCAGCTCTGCCAACGACGCGTAGTCCGCCTCGATGTCTTCGAGCCGCATCGGGCCTGTATTTCCGGAAATGTCGTTGGTGCCAGCGAGAATGACCACCACCTTTGGATGAAGGTCAATTACATCTTGCCGGAAGCGAACCAGCATCTGCGGCGTGGTCTGCCCGCCGATGCCACGATTGAGGTAAGGCTTGCCGGGGAAATATTCGTCGAGATGCCAGATGTCGGTGATGGAATCGCCGAAGAACACGACGCGACTTTCGCCGGGCGCAGGCGGCTTGAGCGCGGCATTGGCATCGCGATAGCGCGCCAGCTGGCCGAAGTCATCGAAGTAAACGGCGATGCGGCGGGCACGATACTCATCAAGTCCGGCGAAACCGGTGGAGGGGATTGGGGGTTGGGCCGGCGTCGCAGGCTGCTGTGCCAGAGCAGAGAGAGCTAATAGTACGATGGACGCGAACTGCGCGACGTGGCGAAGTAGTCTCAGGCGCATGGTTCTCCTCCGGGAGATAGGATATTGCAGCACACGGCGTTAACGCAAAAGTCGCTTTGGAATACCCTAAGAAGAGGATGTTAAGGACAAAGCCACTGGATTATTTTGAAACTGATGACTGATGGAACGCAAAAGACGACGGACGAAAAGGGACCTCCTTGGTTGATCAGTCGGGAACTGCACGTCCTTCATGAGTCCGTGATCGAGTACGCAGTTGATGTGCATCGCCGGGCAACGCATCTCCAGCAAAAGCGTGCACATGTTTCATATAGGGCGTTAGCGATTCTGCACATGCGCGCCGTGACGATTCATCGTTCGGTTCTCGTACTCTGTGAGCTGGGCTGGACACCGGTTACGAGCATCCTTATCCGGACGCTCCTGGACTTATACGCCAACGTAATCGCGATATTGCTTGACCGGAAAACACCGAGTTCATGGGGTTCCGATACTTGGCGCACCCTCACTTGACCCGATTGCATGACACAACTGTTCCCAAAGCAGAGCGGGAAAGAATCCGCGTGAATATGGACGCGGCAGCTGTTCAGTTACCCGAACCAGATATTGCGAGAGCCAAAGAACTCTTGAGTAGTTATCCTCGAAGGAGCTACTGGTACTCGCCCGAGTTCGAAAGTCCGAATGCTGTTCTTAGTAACACAAAAGGCGAAATGACTTTTATATACAGACTGCTCTCAGGCTCAGTACACGGAGGGACGGTAGGACTAGGTTTCCTAGACGATAATCCGGACGAGTTCGACATAAATGCGCGAAATCATCCGCGCCGCAGCCCTTTGGCGATCGCACTGTCATCCAGATTGCTGCTCGAAACGACTTTTCTGAGGGACTCCGGTGAGGAGACAGAGCAAACGGCAAAATACTATTACATCAAAGATAAGGTATTCCTGCCGCTCAAAGATGTGATCGCGGGCGCAGCGCCGAACCTGTGAAAAGAAACGAAATAAAAAAAGAAGATCAGTGCAAACTCCGCATGAATCTGCGACAAGGAAGTTTTTGCAGACGGGGGAACCCGCGCCACACGCGCATCACATCCCGTCGTAATTCGGCCCCCGCCGCCTTCCGGTGGTACCAGGTGATGATCTGGTGTGGATCGGCGATGCCGCAGGTTCTGCAGTGAATCTCTAACCCTGGTGTAAACTACGCTCATGGAAGTCCACTTCCGCCCCGAAACCGAATCTCGCTTGCAGGAACTAGCTGCGAAAACCGGGCGCGCTCCCGACGAACTAGTCGAAGACGCGATGGCTGGGTACTTAAAAGAGCTGTCTGAGACGCGAGAAATGCTCGATAGCCAGTACGACGATATCAAGGGGGGCCGCGTCAAGCCGATCGACGGCGAAACATTTTTCGAAGGTTTGCGGCAGCGTGAGGAAGAACTGCTGAAGCGGCGACCTGCCAAGTGAATCGCAAGCCGGGCTTCCATCTCCATCCCGGCGCGGCAAACGACATTACCGAAATATGGGAATTCATTGCGGAAGATAGTCCGCTGGCCGCGCGACGCATCCGCGAGGAGATATTAGACACCATCGGGAAGCTCGTGCTGTTTCCCCATCAATGCCACAAGCGGCCCGATCTCACCACTCGCCCTTTGCGTTTTCAGGTGGTGCGAGACTACTCAATCGCCTACGCGCCCGACGAAAATCCTCTTCTTGTGATTGCTGTACTTCACGGTCGCCGCAATCCGCGGACAATCGCGGCCATACTTGGACAAAGACAGTAGCCCACATCGATATAAGCTCTCACTAATCGATATAAGCTCTCACTAGAAGACGCAGATACCAGCTTACATTCCATCATAATTCGGCCCACCACCGCCTTCCGGTGGCACCCACGTGATGATCTGGTAGGGGTCGGCGATGTCGCAGGTTTTGCAGTGCACGCAGTTCGACGGGTTCAGGCTGATGCGCTTGCCATTGGGCTGGCTCGCGTCATCGAGCATTTCGTAGACGTTAGCGGGACAGAAATTCTGGCAGGGGCTGCCGAATTCTTTCACGCAACGCGTATTGCAAATATTCGTGTCGTCGATGACCAAATGCGCCGGCTGATCTTCTTCGTGCTTCGTTCCTGAATGATAAAGATCGGTGAGTTTGTCGAAAGTAAGTTTGCCGTCGCCTTTGGCCGGGCCAAGCAGATGGGCTTCCGCGCCGCCGTCGGCGGGAAGTTCTGCAAGCTTGCGCATATGCTCGTAGCCGGCATGCGCAGGATACCGATTTCTCACGCCGCGCCCGCCGGTGACCATTTGTAGGGCTGTGTGAAACATGCCGGCGTAGAATCCGCCTTCGAAGCCCTGGTGAATGTTGCGCACTTTCCAGAGCTCGTCTTTGATCCAACTCGACTCCACGTTCTTTTGATACGAACTTAATGCGGCAGCCGACGAATCGTCTTTGATCAGCGCTTCGAACGCGGTTTCGGCGGCCAGCATGCCGCTTTTGATGGCGAGGTGAATTCCCTTAAGCCGCGCCGAGTTGAGAAATCCGGCGGAGTCACCGAGGATCATCCATCCGTCGCCCGCGACCGGCGGAATAGCCCACCAGCCGCCGTAAGGCATCGACTTCGCACCGTAGCGGATCATCTTGCCGCCCTCGAGCAACTTCGCGACGAAGGGATGCTGTTTGAAATCCTGCAGCACGCGCTGTGGATCGAGGCGCGGGTCGGGATAATCGAGCCCGGTGACAAAGCCGAGCGAGACCACATTGTCTTTGCCGCCGTAAATCCAAGCGCCACCGTATTCTTTGGTGGTGAGCGGCCAACCCATCGTATAAATAACTTCGCCAGGGGAGATGCGGCCGGAGGGAACCTCCCAGAGTTCTTTCACGCCTACGCCGTAGGTTTGTGGGTTGGCGTTCCTGGCGAGATCGAACTTATTTACGAGTTGCTTGGTCAACGACCCGCGCGGGCCTTCGGCAAGGATTACGACTTTCGCATTGAGGTCATAGCCGGGTTCGAAGTTAGATTTTTTGTGACCTTCTTTGTCAACACCTTTGTCGTCGGTGCGAACGCCGGTGACGCGGTTGCCGTCGAATAAAAGTTCCGATCCGGCGAACCCGGTGAAGATAGTGATTCCGGTTTCTTCCACCTTGCCGCCGAGCCATTTCACGAAACGGTTCAACGAGATGACATAGTTGCCATGATCGCGCAACGGCGGAGGAGTGATCGGCAGTTTGAACTTGCTATGCTGCGTAAGAAAGTAAACAGCCTCTTTCGTGACTTCGGCGTCGAGCGGAGCTTCTTTCTCGAATCCGGGAAGCAGTTCACGCATGGATCGGGGATCGAGCAATGCGCCGGAGAGACAGTGCTGGCCGACCTCGCGAGCTTTCTCAAGGACGTAGATATTTTCTTTACTAAGCTGCGAATCAGGATGCTCGGCATTGTGCTGATCGATTAACTGCGACAAGCGCAACGCGCATGCCATGCCTGCCGGACCACCGCCGACGATGACGACGTCGGCGGGCATTTGCGGGCGTTCGATGCCTTCGATGGGTTTGCGGAAGATCAGCATAAAAACGCTTGCCCCGGATTTCACGGATCACCACGGATTAAAGCTAAGGCATTGTGATCAGTTCAAATCCGTAAGAATCTGTGGCCGATTTAGCCTCCGGCCTTCGCCTTCTTCACTTCCTCAGTCAGCGGCGGTACGATCTCGAACAAATTGCCAACGATCGCATAGTCGGCGATCTCGAAAATCGGCGCTTCGGAGTCTTTATTAACCGCAATGATGGTGCGCGCACCTTTCATGCCGACGATGTGCTGGATAGCTCCGCTGATGCCGAGCGCGAGATACAGCTTCGGAGCAACCGTCTGGCCCGAAGAGCCGATTTGGCGGTCCATGGGGAGCCAGCCGTTGTCGCAGATGGGGCGCGAGGCGGCGAGGTCACCGCCGAGAGCATCAGCCAGTTGCTTCGCGATCTCGATATTTTTCTGCTCTTTGATGCCGCGGCCCACAGAGACAATAATTTCGGCCTGCGTGAGATCCACCGCCTGCTTGGCCTCTTTGAAGACTTCCTGTGGTTTGTTGCGAATGACGTTGTCGGCGATCTCGACATTTATAGTTTCAACTGGGGCAACGCTGGCGCCGGCCTCAGCTTTGTCTCCGCGGAAGGCGCCGTTCTGGAAGGTAGCAAACCATGGGGCATCAGAATTAAAACTGACATCGGCAGCGAATTTTCCTTGAAACATCTGGCGCGTAAAAATCAGCTTACCGTTCTCGTGCCTGAATCCGATGCAGTCGCTAATGACGGCGCGTCCCATGGCCGTAGCAAGCTTGGGGACGAAGTCGCGCACTTGATAGGTGTGCGGCATCATGACAAGCTTCGGCTGCTTTGTGGTTACAACTTGCTTGAGCGCCGCGGCGAAGGCGTCAGGGGTGTAAGGTTCAAGCTTGGGAGACTCGACGGCATAGACCTTGGCGACTTTCTTCGCGGCTACTTCCGCGGCGAGGGTGGACGCACTGCCGCCAACGACGGTGGCTTCGAGATTCCAACCGGTTGCGGCGGCGATGGCTTGCCCAGCGGCGATGGTCTCCCAGGAGACGCGGTTGAGTTTGCCTTCGCGTTGTTCGACCACTACGAGGATGGTGTCAGCCATTTAATCCCTCAAGAGTTGCATTTTATGGCGCCGTCCTTGCAGGACGATGCTTAATATCCGTTTGAGCCTGCTGTTGCGGCCTTGCGCCGAGATCACTCCGTGGCTCAGGTCTTGATCGCCGCAAAGCGAAGGCGCATATAGTCCGCGGTCCAGCGCCCCTGAGAATCGCACAGAACAGGTTTAAGCAAGGACGTGACTTCGTCAAGAAAATCGTCCCGCTCCTTCTGGGCAAGAGCGCCACAAAACGGATTGGCGAATGTTTCTAACCACCCGCGCATTCCGGTTGGCAGCGGCGTGGGACGAGGGATCAATTGCACACTCTGCGGCACAAACCCGGCCCGCCGCAGACGCGTTTCATATTCCTCGACAGTTGGAAAATACCACGGGATCCACGATGGGGCATCCGGAATGCCCCGGCGCTCGAGTGTGACCATCAGCGCAATGGCAATTGTGCTGACGCAGCCGTGGCCGCCCATTTCCCCAACGAACCTTCCTCCGGACACCAGAGCGCGGAATGCGCCGCTGATCGGAGAGTCCGGATGGTCTTTTATCCAATGCAGCGCGGCATTGGAAAAGACCGCGTCGAATTCGTTCGCAAACGTCAGCGATCTGATGTCCATCATTCTCGCATCGATTCCGCGCAGGCGCGCTGCGGCAATCATGTCTGGAGAATTGTCGACACCAATCACCTTGGCGCCGAGCGCGGCCAGTTTTTCAGTGAGCACTCCATCTCCACAACCCAGATCGAGAATGCGCTCACCCGGCTGCGGCTGGAGCAAATCCAAGACTGGCTGCCCGAGTGCCGGCACGAAGTGAGCGTTAGCCGCATAGCAAGCTGCACGCCAACTCTGGGAGGACGGTGATTGGGACAAAAGGGTCACGTTACGAAATCCTTAAGATGAGAAATAATCGCAGCTTCATTTAGCCTCATGGCCCAACCCACACGGCTCAGCCCACGCGATCATTTACAGCACACGCAGTTCATTGCGCAGTTTATCCACCAGCTTTTTAGCGATCTCGGCTGGTGAGCCTTCGATGTGTTCAGTCTTCTTCGTTTTCTGAGGCACGTAGAGGCGTTCGATCTTTTGCAGGTTCTCGCCGATTGCGGATTGCACTTCGGCGAGCGCCACCTTTCGCAGCGGCTTGTTCTTCGCTTGCTTAATGCCGATCAGCGTCGCATAGCGCAGCTTGTTGATGCCGGACTGAATGGTCAGCACCGCCGGCAGCGGCATGTCGACGAATTGAAAGAATCCCGCTTCGAGTTCTCGTTTCACGCGAATGCCAGAATCATTTTTTTCAATCTGCATGATGATGGTCGCGTGCGGCCAGCCCAAAAGCTCGGCCAGGATAACCCCGGTCTGCGCGTAGCCGTAATCGTCCGATTGCAAGCCGGTGAAGATGAGATCGAACTTCTCATCCTTGATCGCGGCGGCGAAGGCTTTCGCAGTGTTAAAAGCGTCGAGGCCGACGAAGGCATTGTCTTCGAGATGGATGGCGCAGTCGGCGCCTTTGGCCAGGGCTTCACGCAGCACTTGCTGAGCGCGCGCCGGACCGGACGTGATGACCACTACTTCTCCAGTATGCTTTTCTTTCTGGCGTAGCGCCTCTTCGAGAGCGTAGGCATCCGGCTCGTTCACTTCGTAAGAGACATCTTCGCGGATCCAGGCAGCGCTTTCGTTGAGCTTGAGCGGTGCATCTTTCTGCGGCACCTGCTTCATGCAAACCAGGATTTTCAAAACACGACTCCTTGTTCCTGTAGCCTTGGGCGTCCGATGGGAAACCTGTCAGTATAAACGAGCATTCAGCAATTAGCACTCGGCATTCAGCCAACTGGAAGGCGGATATTCAAAGAAGGGCCATGGGAGATTTGGGGTGCATTTGGTTTTGGGGTGGCTGAATAGCGTTAAGCCAGCCCATGCTCAAACTCAATCCGTAAACACTACCGACTGCACTCCCGAAATCTCAAACCGTTTACGGCAACGCATATTCTTGCAGGCCATGAGGTCGTCTTTGCGCAGCATGTAGGAGCGAGCTTTGGCGAAACGGGCGCGGTCGCGCTCATCGGCGCGGCCGCCGGGAAGCTGGCGTTTCTTGGTGCGCACCACCCAGGTAACGTCATACTCAGCGGGCTGGTGGCAATGCGGACAGTTCAGGGTTGCAACTTTCTTCTCAGTACGTTCGTCGAAAAAATCGCGCTCTTCCATGATAGCTCGTTAATCGCTCGTCGTTCGCCGGTCAGGTTTTTACTGTCCGGCGGTCAGCTCAAAACAGATATGACGATTATTACAGTTTTGCGGCAGACAATGCTATGGCAACATGTATGTTATGGCACGCAAGAAGAAAGTGAAGCGGTTCCAAGCTGTGCAGGCGGTCAAAGAGCTGGCCCGGGAACGCATGGGCACGCCTCCGGCCGCAAAGGTGGTTCCTCACAAGAAGAAGAATTCGGCTAAACACAAACCGACGCTGAGCAGGCTACTGGGCGAAGGGGAGTGCTAACCTCAACTCCGGTCGGGCATCCAAGTCTTCAATTAAATGTAGCAGTCACAGTTGTGTCAGTCTGCAGGAGTAGCGTGCAGGTGCCCGTACCCGTGCAGCCGCCGCCGGACCAGCCTCCGAACGTTGAGGGAGCAACCGGATTGGCGGTCAGAGTAATTGCAGTGCCGGATGGAAAACTGTCGACGCAGCTGACATTTGTGCTCGAGCAGGTGAAACCCGAGGTCGTGCTCGCCACAACTCCCGTGCCGCTGCCAGAGAAGTTAACGGTCAGAACCGGCTCCGACCCACCGCTGCCGCCGCTCCCGTTACCCGTGAAGCAAACGACGTTCGCGGTCATGAATCCCGTCACGATCGCTCCCGAAGAAGATAAACCCGAGCCATCGTGGTTTGTGGTGACTGTGGCCGAAACTAGGCCGCCTCCGCAAAGCTCTCCTGTCGCTACCATAAGGCCCGTCGAGTTGACGGTCACCAGTTGAGGAGTATTCGAAGCCCAGGTGACTTGATCGGTAATATCCTTGACGACGGGGGGATGAATATAAGTACCGAGCGCACTTAGCTGCACTTGGATGCCGGCGTCGGCGCTTACGGGAATATTCGTCGCCCCAATCGTTTCCGTAGTGGGGTTCACGGTGATGGTCACCAACTCCTGAGGGTCTCCGCAACTGGAAACAATGAGCAGAGAGGTCGCTGTAGCGATAAGGGCGATAATGCTCAACCACTTCCGACTCATGAAGACTCCTGGGACCGGACAGTCGATTTTAAACGCGGGCGCAATAGGGGAATGCGCCAATTTAGTCAATAATGGCAGAAAAAGCAATTGCTAACAGCACCGCTGAGTACCTTCCGTCACCCCTTCACCGCATCTGCGACTACCCTTGCAAAATCGTGAATATCATCTTCGGTGGTGTCGAACGAGCACATCCAGCGGACGATCGATTCCTCTTCCATCCACATATAGAAAAAGTAGTGTTGCTTAATTTTTTCAATCGCCTGGCGCGGAATCTGGGCGAACACGCCGTTGGCTTCAACCTTCCAAACAACCTTGACTCCGGGAATGCCACTCACTTCCTTTTCCAGCAGGCGAGCCATGCGGTTGGCATGTTCGGCACTGCGCCGCCAGAGGTTGTCGGTGAGCAAGGCCTCGAACTGTGCAGCGATGAATCGCATCTTCGAGGCAAGTTGCATGCTTTGTTTCCGCAGATAGAGAAAGTCATGGCCAAGTTTAGGCCGGAAAAATACAACTGCCTCACCACCCAGGATTCCGTTCTTTGTCCCGCCGAAAGAAAGCACATCCACGCCCAGATCGAGGGTCGCCTGGCGTAGGTCCTGCCCGAGCGAAGCGGCGGCATTGGCGATTCGGGCTCCATCGACATGCAGGAACAAGCCATTTTCGTGGGCGAAATGCGCGAGCGCTCGGATTTCTTCTGGCTGATAGACCGTCCCCATCTCAGTGGATTGCGTAATGGAAATGACGCGCGGTTGCGAGTGATGTTCGTCGCCAATGCCATGATAGGCATGGCGGACGGCCTCCAGACTTATCTTTCCGTTTTCCTGCGGCAAGGGAATCAGCTTGCAGCCGGTATGCTTCTCCGGTGCGCCACATTCGTCGGTATAGATGTGCGCATAGGCGCTACATAAAACCGATTGAAACGATCGAGTTAGAGACTGTAGGCTCAAAACGTTCGCGCCGGTTCCGTTGAAAGTAAAAAAGACAGCAATATCCGGCCCGAAATGCTCTTCGAATTTCTTAACCGCCGAGAGGGTGTAAGGGTCGGCTCCATAAGCGACGACGTGACCCTGGTTGGTGCGGGCAATCGCTTGGAGAATCTCGGGATGGGCGCCGGCATTGTTATCGCTGGCAAAGCTGCGCCTTGGCTGAATAGGGAACTGTGGCATAGGGGAACAATTTAACAGAGTCGGCCAGTCTTGAGAGATAGCGGCGATCCGGGTACCTTCCATGGAATTTGCGCTTTCGCGTGGTTCTCAGAATCTCAACCTGATACCCGACCATGGCACCACATCCAGAAATAATCAGTTCAGCGGCAATTTTACGGGTTCCTGTTCGTCTACGATAAGGAATAAGGAGCGTCAAAGTGCGGCTTCCTGGAGGGCAGGGAATTCTGTTTAAATAATGCTGGGGCGACAGCTAGGATACTGAATCTTTTCCCTGTTTTGCGATATCAATAGCTGATAACCGCTGGGGCACCACCGCCGTCAAACATAAAACAGAAATTCAGTGTTTTGGTTGTTTTTGCGGAGAACACATGGCGAAACGGTTCATTTTAGTGTTGGTCATCGTGGCCGCCCTCTTAGGGGGGCTGGGTTTTGTGAAATATCGCCAGGTCGAAACGGCCATAGCCATGGGCGCAAGCTTCGCGCCGCCGCCTACGGCGGTCACAACCGTGGTCGCCAAGCGTGAAACCTGGCCGACAACTTTAGAGGTGATTGGTACTGCGGCGGCTATTCAGGGTGTCACCGTCAGCGCGGACCTGCCTGGCACCGTCGACAAGATTCATTTCGAGTCCGGCGAGTCGGTGAAAGAGGGCGACATTCTGGTGGAACTCGATATCCGTCAGGAGACCGCCCAGCTTGCTAATTTGGAGGCCCAGCGCGATCTGGCGCGTATTCAATACGGCCGCTCGGAAGAACTGGTGAAAGCAGGCGTCATTTCCAAGTCTGAGTATGACAACGCCTCGGCCCAACGGAAAGCTACTGAAGCGCAGGTGGGGGACATTAAGGCGGCCATCGCCCGCAAAACGATTCATGCTCCGTTCTCGGGGATTCTAGGCATTCGCCAGATCAGCCTGGGCCAATACCTGGCTGCCGGCCAGGCGATTGTTTCGCTGCAGGCGCTGAATCCGATCTACGTCAATTTCGGCGTGCCGCAACAGGACACGCCCAAGATGTCGATTGGCCGCGGCCTGCAGGTCACCACCACCGATCTTCCCGGAGTGGTATTCAACGGCAAGATCACCGCGCTCGACTCGGTAATCAACGAACAAACTCGCAATATACAAGTGCAGGCGACGTTTCAGAATCAAGGCGGCAAGTTGCGCCCGGGAATGTACGTGCAGGTGGAACTGCCGCTCGGTAAGCCACGAGACGTGATTCCGTTACCGGCCTCCGCCATCAACTACGCGCCTTACGGCGATTCCGTGTTCGTCGTGGCTGAGATGAAAGATCAGAAAGGCAACACCTACCGCGGCGTGAAACAGCAAGTTGTGAAGATCGAAGGCAGCCGCGGCGATCAGGTTGCGATCATCTCCGGAATTAATCCTGGGGATGAAATCGTGAGCGCAGGAGTGTTCCGGCTGCGGAATGCCGCCCCGGTTCTGGTCAACAACAGCGTGCAGCCGGGAAACAATCCGAATCCGAAACCGGATGAGAGCTAGGAAGTCGTTGGCGGTAGTCGCTAGTCGTTGACTGCACATTGGCGGTCAAGCCTTTCGACCGAGGGCGAACAACCGACGACCAACGGCAAGCACTGGCAAGATATCGTAAAGTTCCAAGCCCCAGGAGTCCGCATGAAGTTTACTGATCTTTTCGTAAAGCGTCCGGTGCTGGCAATTGTGGTCAACCTTGTCATCATCATTGCCGGTTTGTATGCAATTCGGTCTTTGAGTGTCCGGCAATATCCGCGCAGCGATACCTCGGTGATCTCGGTCTCGACCGTGTATGTGGGCGCCAACGCTGACTTAGTCCGCGGTTACATCACCACGCCTCTGGAGCGCGTAATCGCCAGCGCCGATGGCATCGACTACATGGAGTCGACCAGCGCACAAGGTTTGAGCACGATCACGGTTCACCTGAAGCTGAATTACGACACCACGGCAGCCCTCACGCAGGTACAAGCCAAGGTGCAGCAGGTGAAGAATGATCTGCCGCCGGAAGCGCAGGTTCCAGTCATCGACCTGGAAACGGCGGATCAACAATTCGCCGCTATGTATATCGGATTTGCCTCCAGCAACCTAGACCAAAATCAGATCACCGATTATCTGACCCGCGTTGTCCAGCCCAAGCTGAGCGCCATTAGTGGAGTGCAGCGCGCCGACATCCTAGGCAATCGCACATTCGCCATGCGCATTTGGCTGAAGCCCGAAGAGATGGCTGCGCGCGGCATTTCTCCCTCGGACGTAAATGACGCGCTGGCCAAGAACAATTATTTGTCGGCGCTTGGAACTACCAAAGGCTCGATGGTCTCGGTGAATCTGATTGCCAACACCGACCTACGCACGCCGGACGATTTTAAACAGATGATCGTGAGACAGGCGAATGGTGTGGTCGTTCGCCTGGGTGAAATCGCCGACGTTCAACTGGGCGCAGAGAACTACGATCAGGATGTAAAGTTCAACGGCGAAACCGCAACCTTCGTTGGCATATGGACCTTGCCTACCGCGAACTCATTAGCAGTGATTCAAGATGTGCGGAAAGCTCTTCCCGCCATCCAGGCGCAGTTGCCTACTGGGATGAAGTTGGGCATCCCATACGATTCGACGGAGTACATTCAAGACGCGATCAATGAAGTGCTGCACACCCTCACGGAAACGCTGCTGATCGTTGTTGTCGTGATCTTCTTGTTCCTCGGTTCGTTCCGGTCCGTGCTGATTCCGGTCATCGCGATTCCGGTCTCGCTGATCGGCGCGGTCTTCTTGATGTTGATCTTTGGGTTCACCATCAACCTGCTTACTTTGCTCGCGATCGTGCTCTCTGTCGGCTTGGTCGTGGATGACGCCATTGTCATGGTGGAAAACGTTGAACGCCATTTGCAGATGGGCAAAACTCCGTTTAAGGCGGCGGAAGATGCGGCGCGCGAACTGGTCGGCCCCATCATCGCCATGACGATCACGCTCGCGGCGGTCTACGCGCCCATCGGAATCCAGGGCGGATTAACCGGCTCTCTCTTCCGCGAATTCGCCTTCACCCTAGCCGGCGCAGTGGTGGTTTCCGGAGTGGTGGCACTGACGCTCTCGCCTATGATGGGATCGAAGTTGCTGCGCTCCGGCGATTCGGAGAAGGGATTTGCCGGCATCATCAACCGCGGTTTTGAGCGCGTGCGAAACCTTTACACCAATCTTCTTACGGGCACTTTGCAGTATCGACCGGTGGTTCTCACCCTCTGGATTATCGTCGCCGCGCTCATGGTTCCTTTCTATATGTTCTCGCAGCATGAACTCGCTCCTTCCGAGGACCAGGGAGTGGTTTTCGGGGTGATTCAATCTTCGGCCAACGCCACGCTCGATCAGACCAACTTATTCACCGAGAAGGTGTATGACGTTTACCACTCGTTTCCTGAGACCCAGAGTATCTTCGAACTGACGAACGCCGGTGGTGGCTTTGCCGGCATGGTCACAAAACCCTGGAGCCAGCGCACAAAGACCACGGAACAACTCCTAGTGGAGTCCGCAGGACAACTCTCGAAAATTTCCGGCATTCGTGTCATTCCGCTAACTCCCCCACCGCTTCCGGGAGGCGGCAATTTCCCGGTGGATTTCGCGATTATCTCGGCAGCCGAACCAGAACAAATAAGCCAACTCGCCGAGAAAATTGTTCAAAAGGCCATGGCCAGCGGCAAGTTCATCTTTCTCGATACCGATGTGAAGTTCGACCAGCCGCAAACCCAAGTCGTCTTTGACCGCGACAAGCTGCGCTCGCAAGGCGTGGACCTGAGCCAGGCCGGCTCGGATCTTTCCACCATGCTCGGCGGCAATTACGTCAACCGCTTCAGCATCCAGGGGCGCAGTTACAAAGTGATTCCGCAGGTGGAGCGCGCTCAACGCCTCACGGCCGATCAGCTCAATAACATTTACGTAAAAGGAAACGCTAACCAATTGGTGCCGCTTTCGACCTTCGCCACTCTGAAGACGACGACCGAGCCGCGATCGCTGAATAAATTTCAGCAGTTGAATGCGATTCGCATCCAGGGCGTGATTCCGCCTAACGTTCCACTCGATCAGGCGCTGACGTTTTTGGAAGACACGGCAAAGCAGATACTGCCGCAAGGTTTCACGGTCGACTACGCCGGTGAGTCTCGTCAGCTGCGCGTGGAAGGCAGCAAGTTTCTGGGGACGTTCCTGCTCTCAGCGATCCTGATTTATCTCGTGCTCGCGGCACAATTCGAGAGCTTCCGCGATCCCTTCATCATTCTCGCGGGTTCGGTGCCCCTAGCTATGTCCGGCTCGCTGATGTTTTCGTTCCTTGGATTCACCACGCTGAACATCTACAGTCAGGTTGGTCTGATTACACTCGTTGGCCTGATTTCGAAGAACGGAATTCTGATTGTGGAATTTGCCAATCACTTGCAGGAGACCGGCCTCAGTAAGCTGCAGGCGATCATCGGTGCGGCAACCACACGGCTGCGGCCAATCCTGATGACCACCGCTGCCACCGTCTTCGGCCACTTCCCCCTCGTCTTCGCGAGAGGGCCGGGCGCCGGAGCGCGAAACAGCATCGGTATCATGCTGGTCAGCGGCATGATCATCGGCACAGCCTTCACGCTGTTTATCGTGCCCTCGATTTACATGCTCGTCGCGAAGACTCATACCACGATCAGGGACGATGACGAAGATCAAATCTCTCTGACCGAGCCCAAAACAGGGGAACTGCTGGCGGCAAGGTAAACCCGATCAGCGATTTGGAGTAGAGCCCGCGGCGCGCCTTTCTACAAGGCGCGCTTTACTTTTTCTGAACCGCTTTTTTCTTCGCTTTTGTCTTCCGTGCTGCGCGTCGCCGTAATTTCGCCATCCATTCCCTCGAATACATGGTGCCGCGGCATTTGGGCGATCCGCAGTGGCACGGGGCTGGGTCATCATCGTCGTAGAGGTTGTAATCCCAGAGCAGTTCTTCTCCGGCGGAAATGTCGCGTAGCGCAAAGAGCCACACTCGATTCTTGATTTCATCGATCTCGCAGTTGGGATTGCAGGAATGGTTCAAGTACGCTCCGAGGCCTTCGCCATCGATGACGGTCTTGCCGTCTTCCAATCCATAGAGATATGTGCGGGGCGCGCCGGTGTACAGCCGGTCGGCTTCTTCCGGGCTGATGCGCGGGCCAACATACTCCACCACGCGGGCGCCCTTGCGAATAGGCGCGTTTGTGAAGACACCAACGGAATGAATACGCGAAGGACGAACCACAAGGGGCATGAACTAATTTCGCATGGTTGAGAGGTTTGAAGGAAGACGAAAAATTTCTAAAAGCCTCTTATGTCCGATCTGCAATCTGCGGATGAAGATGACCCTCGGTTCCGCTTTTCGCACGCAGATCCGTGCGGGATAAGGCTTTTAGGCTGGTTGACTGCGAAAACATTCGGTTCACGAGCGCCCGAGCGTGTTAGACTTTCAGACCTTCACGCCGCCGAAAGATTTGTTGAGCGTCGCAACCCCAAGGGGAAACAATCATGAGAATGACGAAGAAGTTTGTTGAAATAGCAACGGTGCTGATCGTGTTCGGAACGCTCTTCAGCGCGACCGCGCAAACCGCAACCAGCGCCGACACTTCCACTGCAGCCGCTCCAGAGGCTTATTGCACAAGCACGGGTGGAGTAGTGGAGAGCCGCATTCCGGTATACGGCACGAATGGCCCAATCGGAAGCTGGCTGCCGCTCGAAAACAGTCGGAATTTCTGCCAGTACACTTCGTCCTCGGATGGCTCGCGGATTCACGTTTTGATTCAGACCCTTTTCAGCCAGAAGCCCACGCTTGCCGCACTGGCCTATTATGCTCAGGTTACATGGAACGGGCAGGGAGAAGGCAATCCCGCATCGCTTTATTGCACGCAGATTGGCGGGTCGGACTTATTCGGCGGTATTAACGCCGCCGGAGGAGGATGGGTGGAACTCAAAACCACCGACGAAGTGCTAGAAGCCTGCATCTTTCCTGACATGTCAACCATCGACTCGTGGGGATTGCTCTACCATTCTGACGGTATTATTCGCGGCACGGATCTGTCTACGGTTTTGAAATATCCAAACCCCTACCCCAAGACGAAAAAGAGCGAATAATCGGAAGCAAAATCACGGTTAAGCTTACAAAAAAGCGCCGCTGCCTGGTCGGGCAGCGGCGTCACACTTCTCGAAAATCTTCGCGTCGAACTTTCCTGTCTACGGGTCGTACACCGAACTGCCGTAGCCTTGTTTGCGGGCGGAATCCTGCAAGTCTTCCAGGCGTCGTTTTTCCTCTTCCAGTTGAGATTGCATCGATTCTACTCGCTGCTGCTTCTCACGCTGGCGTTCGTTCCAGCCCACGCAGTTGGCGGCACAGTTCGCGGGAGCGAAGCGGATCGACTCGCTCAGTTCGTCAACCTGCCGTTGAAGAGTTGCAATCTGATTTTTCTGCGCGATGATCTGCGACTTCCAATGCTCAGCGGGTTGTTTAGGCTCGTTTTGAGCAGCGGGAAGTGCGTCGTAGTTTCCTCTACTCACCGCGCGTACTGATTGCGGCTCCATGCGGGAGGGCATTTCTTCATTCGTGATGATTTTGGAAGTTTTTGGATCTTTACCCGGCGCGGCTTTCGATTGTTCCTTTTGCTGGCGCTGCTGTCGCGCCAAGTCACCGAGAGATGGCGAATCCTGCGCCCACGCAACTCTTACGAATGGAGCAATCACTGCCGATAAAATCAGAACAAGCCTGCACAAGCTGCGCATGACAATCCTCTGTCTGGTCCAGGTACTCGCTGAAAGAGTGAGGGACCGTTTCAAAATGCTATCCGCAACAGTTGACCGATCCAGCATTACGAACGGGTAGTGTACGAGCGAGGCAACGAAATACTTGTAATCATCAGTCAATGCAGTATTAGGGAACGAATTCGCAGGGAAGAGTGTGTCGCTATAGTGATTGGGATGCTCCAATGCCGGAAAGCCTGCTGCTTGTGATCGCCGGAACAATCTGAATTTGAACCAGTCGTGGCACCGAGCGGCTTTCCTTCTTCGCCAGCAGATTGGCGGAAGGGATGCCCGTGCGTGCATAGGACTTCTCGCAGTCGGCGGTGGATGGGCCTCGCATGTTTCCTTCCATGAACGCCAGGCCCGGGCAGCGAGTGCAGGTCGAGCCATGCGTGCACTGGGAACAACTGGACATATCCCGCAGGCGAATCGATCGGACTTCCTTCAACTGCTCAGAGTTGCGCCAGATATCGATGAACCGCTGTTGCCGCACGTTGCCGCAGGATAAGGGAAATTGCACGCAGGGATAAAACTCGCCGTATGGAGAAACGTAGCAAGCGGTGTGGCCGGCGCTGCACGGCAACGAATCCATGCTCTCCGCAGAGTGCGCCTGCCCGTCCTGCTCTTGCCGAACGGGTGGCGGCGCGCAAAACTCCTCGGCGTTACCGACGAGCAGTTCGTCACGAAAGAGCTGGCGCAGAGCGGTCTCGCCCGCGTTCAAATCCAGAATCGAGCGGTCACCGTCCATCTTCGGCGTGATGGTCGGGTCGAGCGTGTATTCAGCGCCAAGCTCATCGGCCAGCGCACGCACGCCGTGATAGTCCTGCATATTCTCGGTCATTAACACGTTGGCGAGGATGACCTTCAGACCCTGCGATTTTAGAAATCGAATAGCGTCGATCGACCTGCGCAGCGAGCCCGGAACCTTGGTGATCGCGTCGTGCACCTCGGGCCGGTGCGAATAGATGCTGATTTGAATCGACTCCACGCCGAGATCGCGCAACCTCGCGGCCTGCGCTTCGCGAATCAGAACGGCGTTCGTCTTGAGCTTGATGCAGAAGGTAAGAGAGCGGGCACACTCCAGAATTTCGAAGAAGTCCTTGCGTAAAAAAATCTCGCCGCCGCTGAAGGTAAGAATGAAGACTCCGGCGTCCGCCATCTCCTTGAGAAGATGTTTGATCTCAGCCGTCGTCATCTCTCCGTGATCGTCGTGATCGAGGTAGCAGTGCACGCACTGCTCGTTGCAACGGTAAGTGAGATCGAGTTGTGCGCTGAACGGAACGCCCAGTTGCAGAGCGCGCTCTCCCATCTCCCGCAGCAGAGCGCTCATCGAGTCACCTGTACCGGCGCATCCGGCTTGGAGTTCGCTTCCTTAGTCGTCGGTTGTCCTGAAATCGGTTCTTCCGAAATGAGCAGAATGCCGTGGTTGGCTAAATCTTCGGCCAGCGCTTCGGCATCGCGCAAGGCTTCTTCGGGCTGCACCTCAAACTCAGTGCAGATGCGGCGTCCGACAATTTCTTCGAGCGGCGTCGCCCCGTCGGCGGCCTGCCAGAGAACAGTCGCGGTCGGATTCAGTGTAAACAGCGTCGAGCCCTGGCCCGACATCACCAGCATCTCTTCCCCCAGCATGCGGGCTGCGATCCGCGGACTGCGTGCGATATAAATTTTTTTATTCATACTTATGAATCACCAGTCAATTCTTTATCCGATCATCTCCCACACCCGCGCATCCGGCATGAACGTAAGCCGGTATATCGGAACGTGATCGGCGAAGTCGCACGCTGCCCGAAATGCGCAGTGAACCATCTCCTGATCCTCGGCAAAGAAAAGCATGTTGGCCAGAAGACCGCGTCCGGCCTCGGCCGCCGTCACTGGGTCGATCCGATTTTCACGGCCCTGAGCCAAAAGGTAAAGCGCGCCGATGGGCGCGGAAGTATTCTCGCCAAGCTTCGCCAGTTCGCCAGTGAAGGGTGTGCCGAACGCCACGTAGCCTTCATCGAGTTTGCGAACGTATGAGATCTCATCCGTAAGCAGCGTGGCATCGGCAGGCGCGAGCCGCGAAATGGTTGTCTTTCCCGCTCCCGAGACGCCGGCAAACAGAAAAGCCTTCCCGTTCCGAACGGCGCTGGCGGAGTGCAAAAGAAATCCGCCCTGCCTGGCCAGTACCAGCGTATGCACAATGCGCAACACCGCGTCGATGGAATATGGATTCGCGGTCTGGCGAATGCTGCCGTGCCGCGTCGCCGGGTTCCACTCGGCGTGGAAATCTCCACGCTGCAGCAGCCATCGGCCTGCATGGCGGCTCACGCGCGCCTCCTCGGATGTAAAGCCAGAAGTCGGCGGGCCTAGGTCCAGATCAAAATCGTACTCGGCGAACTCTTCCATGCTGACAAAGTCGGCATATCGTTTCTCGAGAAGTTCGAGAAAATCGGCATCAACGGTGTTCAGCCTGACGGAGACACCGCCAATCGCGATCACCACGCTGTAGCGTTCGATTTGTGTAGCTAGTCCTGGCACGGCTGATCCTGAAGAGGAGGAACGGTCTCTGGTGTGTGCACCCTTTGCTGAAGATAAACGAGCGCACGCGCTGTAGGCTT
>CAYOVU010000235.1:0-5579 GCA_964407505.1 uncultured Acidobacteriaceae bacterium
CTCTTTGATGTGCGCAGGACGGCTATCGAGTCCAACCGACTTGCGCGTCGCCGGATCGATCTTGAACCCGAACTTTGTGGCGATGACCACCTGCTCGCGCAACGGCTCGAGTGCTTCGCCGACCAGTTCCTCATTCGTGAAGGGACCATAGGCTTCCGCAGTGTCGAAGAAGGTTACGCCCCGCTCGAATGCCGCTCGAATTAAACTAATCCCTTCTCGCTTTTCGACCGGCTGTCCATACGCGTGGGTGAGTCCCATACATCCGAACCCGAGGGCCGAGACTTCCAGATTGCTTCTGCCAAGCTTCCGTTCTTGCATCGCATCGATCTCCTGTGTCGGGTTGATCACGGCCTGATCATAGGCTTCCCCGGCACAGCGCGAATACGAGTTCAAGGGCCGCTTCATGGAAGTCGTTTTCACTTGGTGAATTTGCGCTTTTCGCCGATCAGCAGCGGTCTTTTCGGCTATGCCTGCTTTTGGGCCGGTCAGCGACGGTCGAGCTGATCCGCTGGCGGACGGTCACATCCTGACCCCCAGCAGAGCTCTCTGAACGTCAGCTTTCCGGCATGCCGGTTAGCGCCGTGAAACGTTGCACCCGGATTCCGGCGACCATAGCAGCCGATAAGAAACCCAATGTTGTCTTCACTAGAGCACGCAAGAAGGAAGAAATGCCGCAGCAAGACGTGAAGAAACCCAACATTTTTTTGCACCCAGCTCTGGCGCAGACCAATCGATCGCGCAGACGAATGGATCGCGAATTCGAGCGGTCGGAGGAGCACTGATGGCCGGAACCGGCCATTCCGCGCGTTGCTGATAGCTTGTAGTTTCGACGGAGTTCAGCCCGCGTCGCCTCACACGACATGCGCGAACCTAACACGTACGCAACACCATTTAGGTTCGCACGGAAGGCCCGTGTAAGCCATCACTTGAATCGTGAGCGGGAGTTACCCACACGGGTACCCGCACGACGCTTGTAACTCATAAAGCCGTGGCGAAAAAGCAGGATGAATATTCGCTCAGCGAAGCAGCGGCTTACGTGCGCCGCGTGCGAATTCCACTATAGTGAGCGGCCTGAGGTTCGATGCCTCTTTTATTCGAGAGGCTTCTTGAAAAGATCCATAATATTATGATTATTAATGAAAAACTGGTGCCCGGGAGAGGAATCATACCGCGGCAGTAAATTTCTCCGCGCTCAAGCGGTTGGCGCGGTGGGACTTTTTGGGTTACCCACAAACTTACCCAACAATTTCACGCACTGGCGCGACATCCACTGATACCGCGTGTTGTCCGTTGATACGAAGGTCCAAAGGACGCGGTGCTGCCGCATTCGGCGCGAAAGTGTAGTCACATCCTTTGGCCGGTGTTGACCCCAACGCGTCTGCCGTGAACGGCAGGTTTCGGGCAACCAATGCGCGCAGCGTCATTGATGGGAGAAGTGCGCGACTGTCTCGCAAACGCCCTCGTTCCACAGAGGCATCTACGCGCTCTAGTTTGAGAGCACGTCCGTCGAGGATGGCGCCTCAAATCCGCACACGGCGAAGTAGCCGATCGTGTATAGCACGACCGCGGCATCCATCCCGGCACCGATCCAAAAGCCCTGCGAATAGGGCTGGCTTATATTCGCCGCGACCACACAAACCATAAAGGTCTTCTCACACGCGCTGTAGATGAGAATCGGATTGCGCCAGTTCGCACGATAGGCTGCGACGACCATGAAAACGCCCATCAGGCCAACCATGATGCCCCAATGCTGTACAAGTATCGTGTACTCCTCGCGGTAAACGAGCTTCGCGATATGCGTTACCGCCCACTCGGGCCAAAAAGCGTAGGCCGCGGCGGCCGCCGTCCCAATGCCGGTCAGCACGAAGAACGGTCGAAAGGTGAGATCGAAAAAGCGTTTCATAAGGAACCGCCATTGCCTTGATGGCCACCCGCACTGTCGCTGGCCCCGGGTGTTGCCGTGGTAAAGCTAATACCCACGCGCCGGTCCGATCTGCGGCGCACGAACGGGCTTCGCCATACCGTAGAATATGGTGATGCCGTTGCCGCCACAGCGGGTGGATGCGGCTTCGGGCCGCAACCCAAAGCAGGTCTGATCGTCTTGCCAATTGTTGGCAACCCACACGTTGCCTGCAGGATCGACGGCCACATCGGTCAACCACTCCATATTGCCGCCCACATAGCCACTGGGCGGAGAAATCGGATCCCCCGTCTTCATTCCCGGCGGGCAGGTCTCGGTGCGGATACCGCACAACTCCACGAGATTGGTGCCGATCAGCGAAGAGATCCAAACGTGATCGTTTCCATCAATGGCCGCACCCCACGCAGCCCACGTCGCGCCGCCACCGTTGAAGACGGAGCCGCCGGGCGCCTGTGTGCCATCAGGCCGCAGCATCGTCACATTGCCTCGGCGGTGTGTCTTGAGCCAATCGATGATTACCCGATCCAGTTCTTTCATGTTGCCTGTGAGCTTGAGTTCCACAAGGTGCAACTTGACTGCCAGGCTCAGTCCTTCGCCCGCGGTACCCGTGATCCAGGCGTTGCCCTTGCTGTCAATCGCCATGCCCTTGCCGCTATGACCACCGATCTTAAACACCTGCACCTGGCTCGGGTCGCTGGCAGGGAAGCGCGTCACGGTGTCAGTAATCGCGTTGGTGATCCAGATTCTGTCTTGCTGATCAATGGCGAGGTGGAACGGACCGTTGAGCTTGCAGGGACTGTCCTTGTTCGGTTTGCCGTCCGTTGACTGGCAAAAGAACTTCACTTTGCTCGGGTCTCCGTTGGGCAGGTAGACAACCTTGTCGTCCCCAAAATCAAGCGCCCACACATCGCCATTGGGGGCAACAATGATGCCTTGCATCAGCCCGAGCTTGCCGCCGAAGTTGTAGCCCTCGGGAGGCGAGAGGGGCTTGCCGTTGTTGTCAAAGAGAGAGATCGTCTTGCCCGAGGTATTGTCAACCCACACCTTGCCGTCCGCGGCGACCGCAGTGCCAAACCCAGGACCCTCAAGACCACCCCCCGTGAAGCCAGTCGTCATGGGCGATAGCGGACGGCCATTGGGCGCGATTTCCGACAGATTGCCATTCCAAAAGGCATCGAGTGACTGAAAGCCAACGATGAAGTTGTCACCTGTCCATGCATTACCGTTGCTGTCGAACATGATCTTGCCGGGTCCGTTGAGCCCGCCGCCGCTGAACTTCAGCGGCAGCACCCACGCGCTCGGCGCAAAGCTCAGGTACGGAATGAATGGGGTTACGCGCAGCTTCTTGCCTTGCGGTATCGGATAAAAAGCCTCGAGCAGCGCAAAAATTCGCTGCGGCTTATAAGCAGCATTGCGTGCGATGGACTCTGCTGCCGCGAGCGAATCGCCCGGCTCCATTCCGCCGGGTCCGGTCGCGGCAGAAAAGAAGCTGGCGCACGCATTCGCCGTCACCCGCGTGACGCACCCGGCCATGACGTTGGCGAGTGTGGCGAAATTGGCGAGCGTCGGCGTCTGCGTGCTGTTAATCGCATCCTGGATCACCGTACCGTAGCCACCGGTCGCGACATCGACAAAGTTGGGTACGTTGCCAGCTGCGATGCTCAAGCCGAGCGCGTGCCCCTGGACCGCTGTGCCCGTGAGAAATTGCGCGTGCGTCCATGCCGACGCCACGGTTGTGAACTCATTAATCGTGACTCTGGGCGGCGCTTTGCTGCCCAAGACGGCCATGAGCGCGATGGCAGTGTTGTCAGTCGCAGACTTGTCCGTAGCTGCCTTACCGCCCTGCGCGACCAGATACAGACTGGCACCAGCCGCCGGCGACTGGGTTGCGCTCAGACTGAATTGACCATCTGCGCCAGTCTTCGCCTGTCCCAATTGTGCCGGCGCGCCTGCCGTTGCCGCCCACAACGTCACCGTCGAATTGGCAATAGGCGCGCCTCCTCCTAGGACTCTGCCTGTGATGCCGACGCCGGCAGCCTGGCCGGCCATGAGTGCGCTGGCGAGCGCGAAGGAACCCACGATGATCGGGAGCCGCCCGACGCGGGACTTGAGGCTCATAGAGACTTGCCCCCGTGGGGATCCGGAGTGTGAAGAGATGATTTGATGAGATTCCGCTGCTCTGACTGCACGACAAAGTGCATCTTTATTCTTCCCTGCTTCGTCGAGCTTGGCGCAGTGCGGCAAAAGCGCGCAACAGCGACATGACCTCGAAAATCCGAGGCTTCGGTGTCACGCTAGCAAGAATCCCCTTCGACTACTATTGGGACTAATACGTAAGAGCTACCGCCACCGCGTTTGGGCCCAATATCCGATGAATGCTCTCACGCGTCAGTGGGTCTCACGACTTTGTTGAAATGGCAAAGTTAGCTTGGTCGATCTGGCTATCCGCCGAGCTTGCCATTCATAACCATGAGCGGCCGCTACGAGCCCCGCGTGCGAACCGGGCGCGAATCATCTCGGGGCTTCGGTGTTGGATTCCATTTGCATATCCATTCCGGCCCACGTGTCCCTTTCATCAGGATAGACGTGAGTCATCCAGCCGAAGACCACGGGAATCCACAAGCCGTGCGCCGCGATGCAGGCGTCCTCGGATTGAATACTACCCTGTGGCCCAAATTGCGCGCCCGGTCCGAACTGCTCGCTGAGTGGCAAGGTTCGCGGGCCGCCGCAAAAATCCACGTGGCGGTGCCAGGTCGCGATGCTCAGAGGGGCGATCCCGTCCAGCTGCTCTGGCGTTGAATCGCGCGGCGCAGTGTACATTACGCCGACGGCCTTCATGCCCTCGGATGCGCGCCTGTAAAGGATCGATCCGGGTTGCCTGTAGTCGACGTGCAGCTGCTCTTTTCGAGCGAAGTGGTAGTTCGTGTAATGGACCTCTTCGCCCATTCGGCCAGTCGGATGAAACGGCTTGTAGCCATCGCGCAGCGCCACATTTGCATCCGCATAACGTGCCAACACTTCGCGTGCAGCGGCCACGATGTCTTGGCCACGCTGCTCGTCACCGGGTAGTGGCTTGCCCTTCAAAGACATTTGCATGTGGTTGCCCATCTTCATCGAGGGTACCGGCGTCTCATCGGTCTTGCCGCCGTAGTGGGCCAGCAGGTGCTCCCAGAGCGGAAACTGCTGCGCCATCGCGACGCTCAGAAAGCCGCACAGTGTCAGAACTCGCGCAATGAACTTCATCATCGAGGACTTCGGCCATGCCTTAAAGACGTCAATCGGCTATATCCTTTCACGCCTGCTCCGGAAGAACCGGGACGTACTGCACACGCGCTGCGGCGCCCGGGTTATCTATCGAAGAGTCCGCGGATAGGTTGGGTCTATCCGTCGCGACGGATGAAGGCCGAAGGTCTAAGCAAAGCGTGGCGCAAGACAAGCGGACAGCGCCAAACAAAGCCCGGCTTCAATCACGCAGTGCGAGCGATCGGCAATTTGGCGAGGGGGCGCCAACTGCCGACGTGACCTGAGTCCCGATTTTGAGGTCAGTTTAGAGCTGGACTAAAGTCGCAGTCGAAGTCCTCCAGAAGGCGGCCCAAGGGGCCGAAGGAGAAGGGGACCGATGAAGCGATCGAAGTTCACCGACGAGCAGATCTCGTAC
>CAYOVU010000236.1:0-7982 GCA_964407505.1 uncultured Acidobacteriaceae bacterium
CGAGACGATCATGATCAACTGCAATCCTGAGACGGTCTCGACCGACTACGACACTAGCGACCGGCTTTACTTCGAGCCGCTCACTTTCGAAGACGTGTGGGCGATCTATCAGCACGAGACATCGAAAGGCGCGGATGTGGGTGTGATCGTCCAGTTTGGCGGGCAGACTCCGCTCAACCTGGCTTTGCCGCTCAAGCAAGCAGGCGTGAAGATCATCGGAACTTCGCCTGAGTCGATTGATCTGGCTGAAGATCGCAAGCATTTCAACAAGCTGCTGGAGGAATTGAAAATTCCGCAGGCTGCAGGCGTGATGGCAACTTCGCTCGAAGAGGCCATCGAGGGCGCAAAGCGCGTTGGATACCCGGTCGTGGTCCGGCCTTCGTATGTGTTGGGAGGGCGCGCCATGGTGATCGCGCACGACGAAGAATCCGTTCTGCGATACATGAAAGAGGCGGTCGAATACTCGCAGGATCGTCCAGTGCTGATCGATCACTTTCTCGAAGACGCTATCGAAGTTGACGTTGATGCGCTCTCTGACGGTGAAGACGTAGTGATTGGCGGAATTATGCAGCATATCGAAGAGGCTGGCATTCACTCCGGCGACTCATCATGCGTGCTGCCCGCGGTGGATATTCCGCAACCACTGATGGAGCGCATGCGCGATTACACTTTCAAGCTGGCGCGCGCGCTGAAGGTGGTGGGGCTGATGAATATTCAGTTCGCCATTCCGCGCGGCAATGGCAGTTCAGGCAACGGTGCCGAAGGTTCAAAAGTCTACGTGTTGGAGGTGAATCCGCGAGCTTCGCGCACGGTGCCGTATGTTTCGAAGGCCACAGGTGTAGCGATGGCGAAGATTGCAGCGCGGCTGATGACTGGGCGCAAGCTGCGCGAATTCCTGTCGGAAAATATCGACCGGCACGCCGATCTCGACACCGGCAGCCACTATTACGTGAAGTCGCCGGTGTTCCCCTGGAATAAGTTTCCTGGCGTGGATACGGTGCTGGGGCCGGAGATGAGGTCGACCGGCGAAGTGATGGGTGTGGGCGACAGCTTTGGCGAAGCTTTCGGCAAAGCACAACTTGCCGCCGGACAAAAGTTGCCGACGACGGGAACAGTATTCGTGAGCGTGACCGACCACGATAAACCGCACGTCGCGGAAGTCGCGCGCAAGTTTGTGGATATGGGTTTCAAACTGGTTGCCACGTCCGGCACGGGGGACGTGATCGAAGCCGCAGGCATGCGAGTCGAGCGGGTTTACAAGGTGAAAGAAGGACGTCCGAATGTGGTGGACTTTATCAAGGGCCAGCGCATTCATCTCATCGTTAACACTCCTACCGGCCCCGAGCCGTGGTTCGATGAGAAGGCTATCCGGCGTGCGGCCGTGACGGCGCGCATTCCGACGATTACCACGCTTTCGGCGGCACGCGCGGCTGCGGAAGGGATCGCGGCGCTGCAACGCGGGGAAGTGAATATACGAGCGCTGCAGGAGTTGCAGGCGGGGCGCAAATTGAGCAGGACGTGAAGGCTCATCTGAAAAAATCGTATTTCGCTTCGTTGCCTAATCTGATTTTTGTAATCTCGACCCAGAAAAGTGCATAACACCTGCAAGACAGGGAACCACCGGAAGATCTCGTCTCGGTTTGTGTTACAATAATTCCACATGGGTAACACACTCACAATTCGCTTGCCTGAAGAACTGCTGGAGCGGCTGCGCGAGAAGTCGCGGCGCACCGGTATTCCAATGGGGCGTGTGGTGCGACAGTCGTTGGAGGTCGCGCTTGAGCCTGATGTAAATCAGGCATGGAGAAAGTACGCCGGCATCCTAAAAGATGGTCCACCGGATCTCTCGTCGCGCAAGGGATATTCGCGCAAATGAATGCAATTGCAGACACCGGTTTTTTGGTGGCCCTGCTCGAAGCCCACGACCAACACCACGGCTGGGCGATGCAACTGGCCGAAGGCATTAAGTGGCCTGCCCTGACCTGCGAGTCGGTTCTGTCGGAAACTGCCTTTCACGTGCGCTCCAGCAAATTGCCGCTTGAGATGTTGCAGAATGGCATGCTTCGCTTGGCATTTGATTTCGTCGGTCATCTTGATCATCTCCGCGATCTCGCCGTACGCTACGCGGACCGCCATCCTGATCTCGCCGATCTGTGTTTAGTCCGCATGAGCGAGCTGTACCCACGCCACACGGTCATCACCATCGACGAAGACTTTCGCGTTTATCGACGCAACAAGCGCGAAGCTATACCGCTGCTCTGCCCGCCGAAGAAGTGATACGCTTATCTTGAGGCAAATACAGTGCTACTTCACGGCATTTTCCCTCCCATTACTACATCGTTCTATCCTGATGGTAATGTCTACTACAAGAAGCTCGAAAGCAACGTCGAGCGATACTCGCGCACGCCTTGTGCGGGCATTGTTGTGCTCGGTTCGACCGGCGAAGCGATTTTGCTTTCCGATCAGGAGCGGCGCGATGTTTTGAAATCTGCACGCGCGGCGGCAGCGCCGAACAAGGTTCTAATCGCCGGCACTGGAATCGAATCGGCGATCGAGACGTTGCGGCTCACTGAGTACGCCGCCAAACTTGGCTATGACATTGCCATGGTGCGCACGCCGCATTACTACAAAAAGCAGATGCAGCTGGCCAACATTCTTTCGTTTTACCGTACCGTGGCCGACCGCTCGCCGCTGCCGGTGATCATTTACAACTTTCCTCAAGCGACTGGTTATGACATTCCCGCTGAGGTGGTCATTGAGCTGGTGGATCACCCGAACTTGATCGGAATCAAGGAATCGAGCGGCGACGTGGAGAAGGTCCGCAAAATGGTGGAAGGAACGCGGCACATCCAGCGTAGCGCTACTGTTACTGAGACGTTTGAGGCGGTAACGCCGCGCATGCTGGCTGCTGCGGCAGCGGGAAGCGATGGCGGGGAGTTGATTCCGGTAGGGGTGTTGTCCGGCGCAGCAGAGGTAAAACCATCTTCGGCGGCAGTTACGCTGGTCGGGAAAATGAAAACCCGGCAGAAGGAAGTTGGGTTCCAAGTGTTGGTGGGCGCGGCGAACAAGTTGCACGCCTCGCTCGATGCAGGTGCCGTGGGAGCGATTCTGGCCTTTGCCTGCGCCGCGCCGACCTCTTGTTACGAGATTTACGCAGCGTGGAAAGAAGGCGACGCCGAGTTGGCGCGGTTTAAGCAGGAGCGCATTGCTCTTGCGGCGCAACATGTGGTGGGCGAGTTAGGCATTCCTGGCGTAAAGTACGGCATGGATTTCAATAGCTACTTTGGCGGTCCTGCGCGCCTGCCGCTGCTTCCTCTTACCGGCGAAGTGAAGAGCGAAGTAGAGCGGTTGCTGGCGGATATCAGGAACTAAGGGAAGCCGGATGTGAAAGCGTCCAAGCCAGCCAGTTTGAAGGGCGCTCGTCCTGATCTAGCGCGAGTTTCTGAGGAGATGAAGGCATGGTCGGCTGCGCTTTCGACTGAAGTGGGGAATTGGAAGCAGGTTACCGGACGCGCCTTCTTTGGTTTCGCCGCCCTATATCGAGGGGATCAAATCTTCGCGCTTCTGCCGCGCACTCGCGCGATGGAAACTCCGAATGCGCTGGCCTTCAAGTTGGAATCTCCGTCAGCTCGGATGAGTGCCCTTTTGCGGCAGGATCCTCGCGTTGGTTCAACGCAGATGCGAAAGGCGCGCTGGTTTACCTTTGAGATGTCTTGCGACACCGATCTACGCGCAGCGATCGAGTGGCTGGATCGAGCCTATGAGGAAGCGGGCACGCCGCGGAAACATAGTTGAGACCTAGTCGCCGCCCCATTTTCTTGGCTTTCCTACCCGGCTTCTCGTATACTACATTAGAACGAACGTTCGAATTACCGTTTCAGATAATCCTCATGGTGAATCCGTCCACAGCAGCGAGAGTTCATGCGTCACGCCGTCATCGCTCTGTACCTGCGCCAGTCACGCGCTTTGACCGGCGGCTGGCGGAGATTCTGGCCCACGCGACTGACGTCTTCTGCAAGAAAGGATACGAAGGTGCTTCGATGCGCGACCTGTCACGCGCCAGCGGCATGTCTCTCGCGGGGCTTTATTACTATTTCGAATCCAAAGAACGGTTGCTCTTCCTGATTCAGAAACATACATTTACCACGGTCGTGCGGAGGCTGAAAGAACGGCTTGAGAGCGTAAGCGATCCGGAACAGCAAATTCGCATCTTCATTCTCAATCACCTGGAGTATTTTCTGGCCAACCCGGCGGCGATGAAGGTGTTGTCGCACGAGGCTGAGGCGTTGAAAGACGGTTTCGCCTCCGAAGTTGCCGCCATTAAGCGCGAATATTACAAAATCTGCGTGGGCTTGCTGGATGAATTGAAGCGCGACCTTAGGTTGGAGTTTTCAACCCGCGTTGCTGTACTTAGCCTTTTCGGCATGATGAATTGGATTTATACCTGGCATAATCCGCGCGTCGATGCCGATGCGGACCAGCTTGCTCGTAATATGGGCAATATTTTTCTGCGTGGCGTGATGGCTGGCGGTAAGGGGCGGAAGGATGGGCTTAGCGTAGGTTTGTGATGCTTCCCGGCGAAACCAAGGTTCCTCGCTTCGCTCGGAATGACAAGTGGATGAGTAATGACAAGTGGATGAGTGAACGAGAAGAGTAAGATTTGAGATATATGAAGACATTTGCAAAGAATATTGACTAAGGAGTGACACACATGGCGACCACAGTGCAGCCCGCCACCGGCGAGACTACCAAACAGCTTGTCAACTACCGCACCGACGGCGGGGTCGCGGTGATCGAGATGTGCGATCCACCGGCGAACACATACACCTACGAGATGAACCGGCAACTGGATGAGGCGATCCTGCGGGCGCGCATGGAGAATGACGTTTACGTCATTTTGCTGACCGGGGCAGGAGACAAGTTTTTTTCGGCGGGCGCGAACATCAAAATGCTGTCGAGCGTCGATCCTACGTTTAAGTACTACTTCTGCCTGCACGCCAACGAAATGCTGCTGCGGCTGGAGCATACGCCGAAGCTGGTGATTGCGGCGATCAACGGGCACTGCGTTGGCGGCGGATTGGAGATTGCAATGGCGGCCGACATACGCATTGCGCGTAAGGACGCGGGCAAGATCGGACTGCCGGAAGTGAATTTGGGCGTTCTTCCCGGTACCGGCGGCACACAGCGCCTCTCGCGGCTGGTGGGCAAGAGCAAGGCGATCGAGTTGATGGTCACGGGCAACACATTCTCGTTTGAAGAAGCGAAAGAGCTTGGCATTGTCAACGACATCTACGAGCGCGACGGCTTCATGGAAAACATGATGGAGTACGCCAAGCAATTCTGTCCTCCGAATAAGGCGGCCAAGGCCGTTGGGCGCATCAAGCGTGCGGTGCAGACGGGCTGGGAGATTCCCATGGAATCTGCGCTGGCCGTCGAACGCGAGAACCAACAAATACTTTTCCAGAGTGAAGATGCGAAAGAAGGGCTGGCGGCGTATGTTGAAAAACGGCCCGCAGTTTTCAAAGCGAAATAGGAAGGAAGCAATTAGCAGTTAGCGACGAGCCCTTACTGCAGCGGAGATAGACGTACGGCGAAGGCTAAATGCCAATTGCGATTGCCAATTGAGACACGCACGAATCAGTGAGGAAATATCCATGCCAGGTAAAGTAGCGAAAATCGGAACGTTCAGTGACTGGGAAGGCATGTTCAATGACTGGCGCAAGGATATCGGCGTCAACACGTCGGACATTGAGGCCTTTCACTTCGACACGCTCTACGGCGCGATCGATACGGAAGAAATCGAGTTCGGTTCGTACAAAGGCCGTCGCAAGTGGGAGAATCTGCGCCAGATTCCTACGCAGCAGATGCGCGACGCGCTGATGAACATGATCGTCTACCAGGGCGATACCGAGTTTGCGAGCGTCGAGCAGCAGCGCAACCTTCTTGAAAATGCGCCAACAGACTGGGACCGGCGCGCCATCACGCGCGTCATGATCGAAGAAATGCGCCACGGCTGGCAGATGTGCGCGCTGCTGGTGGATCATTTCGGCTACTCGGGCAAGGTTGAAGCGCAAAAGATGCTGGAGCGCCGCGCCTTCGAAAACAAGCGCTTGCTGGGTGCATTCAATGTCGATGTCGATAACTGGATGGACTTCTTTACCTACACCGACTTTGTGGATCGCGATGGAAAGTTCCAGTTGCAGATGCTGAAGTATTCTGCGTTTGCTCCGTTGGGGCGGTCGATGTCCTACATGCTGCGCGAAGAAGCTTTTCACATGGGCACGGGCAACGACGGCCTGCGACGCATCGTGGAAGCGGGCGTGATTCCAGGCTGGCTGATTCAGAAGTATCTCAATAAATGGATTTCGAGCTCTTACGACCTCTTCGGCACCGACCATTCTTCGTCTGCGCACTGGGCCTATGTTTGGGGCGTGAAGGGACGCTATGACGAGCCTAAGAACGAGCACGCGCCGGACCTCGACGATTTGAACGATTACAACCGGAACCTTTATCGCGACGAAGTGTCAGGACTGATCGAACGCTTCAACGGATACTTGAAACAGGGCCAGCCGAAGCTCTACGCGCCTCACATCAAGTTCAATCGCGAGATTGGGCGCTGGGCTGGACAAAAGTTCCACGCGCAGACAGGCGAGCCCATCGACGACCGCTTCTATGAAGAGCACTTGAAGGAATACATGCCCTCGGCGGAAGACAAGAAGCTGTTGCTGGAAATCATCGCAAACGAGAAGAAATGGATTGCCGAGAAGGCCGGAGCACGCGATCCGCTGGCCAGCATCGGCGAGGTGAGGAAGTCAGCGATCAATCTCTAGCGCAGTTTTTCTGACCTCGGCGTCGATGAGACGAAAGAGAGCAAGATGACAACTGCTGCGGAATCGAACCTCGCTCGGCTCGCGGTTGATCTCAAGCCGCCCGTTGCGCGGATTTTTTTATGTCATGCGCCACTGAACGTCATCGACATTCCGATGATGGAGGATTTGGCGCATGCTCTTGCCGAGATCGAAACCTTGCCGGAGATTTCCGTTATCGTGCTGAGCGGCGAGGGACGCGCCTTTTCGTCAGGTGTCGATGTCGCGGCCCACACTCCTGACAAAGTGGAAGAAATGCTGACCAAGTTTCACACCGTGATTCGCACCTTGGTGGCCAGCAAGAAGGTGACGGTCGCCGCAGTGCGCGGGTATTGCCTGGGTGGAGGCGCGGAGTTGGCAATGGTTTGCGACATTGTGTATACGTCGACGACAGCGCAGTGGGGATTTCCGGAAATCAAACTGGGCTGTTATCCCCCGGTGGCGTGCGCGGCGCTTGCCGCATTGGTGGGGCATAAGCGGGCCGCGGAATTGGTTCTGACGGGGCGGACGATTAGCGGCATCGAAGTGGAAACCATTGGATTGGCAACTCGTGCTGTGCCCGAAGCAGAACTGGTCAATGCAGTCGACGAAGCTCTGCGGAAGTTGCTGAGGCTCAGTTCTGCGGCGTTGGCAGTCACAAAGAAAGCGTTCTATGCGTGGGACGCTATACACTTCGACAAGGGCCTGGCTAAAGCTGAAAAGATCTATCTGGACGAGTTGATGAGACTCACGGATGCAGAGGAAGGCATCCGCGCCTTCATGGAAAAGCGCGAGCCGAAGTGGGGGGGGAAGTAGCTAGGCTTAGGGTCGACATACAAGAATCATGGATTACGAGATTACTCCCGAAGAGGTAAAAGCGAAGCTTGATCAGGGTGAGGCATTCACGTTGCTCGATGTGCGCGAACCGTGGGAGTTTGAGACGGCGCACATGCCGGAGCGAAGCTGATCCCTATGGGAGATGTTCCATCGCGCGGCAATCAGGAACTCGATCCTGAAGATCACATCGTGGTGGTTTGCCACCATGGCGTGCGATCGATGAACGTGACCGCGTGGCTGAGGCAGCAGGGATTCGAGAAGGCGCAATCCATGCGCGGCGGCATCGATGCGTGGTCGCGG
>CAYOVU010000237.1:0-9819 GCA_964407505.1 uncultured Acidobacteriaceae bacterium
GCGAACAGCTTCAGGGACGCGTTCCGCTCGTATTGCTCCACCACAAGGACCCTGCCGCTTCCGTGACCACGGTGCTGAACCGGTTGGTGGCTTACGGAGAAGCCCACAAAGTGCATGATGAAAATGGACGCCGCGCCTGGCAATGGTGCGATCAGGGGCATGCTAATGTGAGCGCTAGTTTTCAGCGAGGATAAATTGACTGTCCCTTTTGAACTCTCTCGACAGAATGAACTCACTTTGTGACACCCTGACTTTTTAACTGCAACTGCGCCGAAGATGGCTAAAGTTGGGTGACCTACGCGAGGATGACGGGGTTCCACTATAGTCGAAGTGGAGGACCGTGATCTTCGACAGCAGCTTTGGTATTAGGACCACATTCAATGGGTGCTGAGAGTCACGAGCAGTATAGTCAGGAGTGCCCGCGTTTGATGCTGGCTAGGACCCAGAATCGTCACCCCACACGTTGCGGCTGCTGGTAAGACATGTGGCCCTAGGCGGGTTCAGCAATCATGCCGGGAGATCCTCGATGATTAAAGCAAAATGCCCAGCCCCTAAAGCTTACGGTTCTCAAAGCGGCCAACGGGTGTCGCCGAAAGGCGCTTCGCGGTGGCGAGACGGGCCTCGGTAATCCTGCTCGAAGAGCGTCGCACGGCCTCCAGAATATCGGAGCGGGCCTCTTCGGGACTGCCACTGTGAAATGGTGGTTCAGGAGCGTACTGGATTGCGAGCTGGATCTCCCTGGCAATATCCTCGCCTCGCAGGAGCGCCGTGATGACGAGCGCTCCGTCAAACCCTGCTGTCACGCCAGCGGCACTCACCATCTTCCCATCAACTACGACGCGTGCATTTGTCGGAATGGCTCCGTAGTATTCAAGCAAGTGAAACGCGGACCAGTGTGTTGTCGCTTTGACACCCCGGAGTAAACCAGCAGCGCCACAAATCAGAGCACCGGTGCAGACTGAGAACACGTACTTGGCATTTCGCGACTGCGCGCGGACGAACGAAAGAACCTCTTCGTCATCCATGAGAGTCTCTTGCCCATATCCTCCAGGTATAACTAGCACATCGAGTTTGGGACACTCGGCGAGATCGGCTTCCGGGGTCAAGATTAGGCCGTGGTAGTCCCGGATCGGTTCTTTTCGTTTCCAGACAACATGAAAAGTGGAATCAGGAAGACGGGACAATACTTCAAACGGGCCAGTGAAGTCACACTGGTCCACATTCGGAAAAATCATCGCGCCAATGTTGATAGGTCTACTCGAATCGTTCGTCATTTCGCATTCCTTCCGGCCATTCTAACTGAGATGTACCACGGCAGAGCAGGCACCATACCACAGCGGCCCATCGTCTTTTTCGAAGGGTCATGCCGGTGCAGAGGTACAAGCAAGAGTTGGCGGATGTGATGTTGGTGCGCGGAACCCGGAGCACATTCGGTCGGACAATGGACCGGAGTTCATTGCCGAGGAGTTGCGAAGTGGCTGGGGAAAGTGGGCACGAAGACGTTGTACATCGAGCCTGGGAGTCCGTGGGAGAACGGATACGGCGAAAGCTTCAACGACAAGCTGAGGGATGAGTTTTTGAACGGCGAGATTTTTTAGTCGCTGAAGGAGGCACAGATTCTGCCCACCGCCAGAACTTCTTCAAGAATCGCAATATCACTGCGATTGTCCTCGAAATCCCAAACCATCTGATCGGCAGGGGGACGGTTCATGCCTGGGCCACGGTGTCGCTTTACGGCCATGCCCCCGAGATGCAGGTGTCACGTTGGGGCCTTCCCCTCATGACCCACCTCTTTCTCAACGATCCCGGCAATCAAGTGGTCAAAGAAACCTACAACAAAGCGGTGCCATCAGATGACACCGCTTTATTCTCGGGATACCTCGCAGACTTTACCCAGAACATGGCTACCTATGCAGGTTCTGTCATGGACCCGGAAGAATACGGAAAGCAAATGGTCGCTCGACTATGCCCAATCACCTTGCTCTATGAATTAGGAACGGCAGCTGCATTTGATCTCGCGGGATTCAATGGGAGGGCACTGGGTGATGATGTTGTGGATGTGATGCTCACATTTGTGTCAAACAGGCCCCTGCTGGGCGGAGTTGCCCCTGATCGCAATCGGATCCGTAGCGAGTTCCCATATTTTGGTGAGCCCTACTCGAAGGAAGAACAGAAGGATGTCGTACCATGGCACCCAAGAACCAGCCAATGAAAAACTGCATGACCAAGATAGAGCTGTAACAAAATCTTCCAGCCATGAATTTTACTTTCCATGCTGCGCTAAACTTCACCATGCCAATGGGAACGCTGCATCTTCCATTACGCACCACATGTTCAAAAAAGCTTTGCGTAAATACCTCAAGATGACTCCCTGACCGCCTACGGCTGGCCGGGCACTCCAAATCGACGCATTTCGCGCCCGATGAAGCGTCTTACCAAAGGCATCGAAACCCTGAAGGCTCAACACCAGGCAGGTATGCGCCTTCCTACAATTTTGCTGAAGCCTGTGCCGACTTGGAAGACAAAGATCAGGCTTTCCAGTGGCTCAATACGGCGTTTCAGGAACACGACCGACCCTAATGGGTCTGAATACCGACTTCACGCTCGTAGCTGAGACTCACAGTTCCATTCAGGTGTTGATGCACCACTACCTGGCAGCCCGCCAACGTCGCCCGCCAGCTCTCAGTCGTCTACCGTGAGTTCGAATCCCCTTGACGGATGAACATAGGAGATCAGCGTGTCGACGGAGAGTTTTTGTCTGTTTCAGGAAAAGAAAGAGCCCGCCAAGCTAGGCGGGCTCAGAGCCATACATTTACTTTAAGCCGCCTGCTTCTGCTCCGGTCGTGCCTTCGCCCATCTTGCTTTTTGAGAGGCCGCGATCTTCCTGCGAGCTGGCGCCGACATGGTTCTTTTCGCAGGTGACGAGTTCGCCTTCGCCGCCACCATCACCGGCTTCATTTCCTTCCCAACCCTCGCCCACCTCGCTTTTTGAGCCAGCGCCATTTTCCGCCGCGAAGCCGCTGAGATTATTCGTTTTGGTTGGGTTACATTGCCGGATGTTCCCGAACCGTTCAAGGATTCGATCACTGAAATCGCTTGATCCAGCTTCTCTACGTGCAACTGCGCCCGACTCCGCTCTGTGCGCAGCTCTTGAAGAGCGTTGTTAAGATTCGACATTGTTGCCCCCTTTTATAACAGCGGAAGTAATTGTACAAGACAGCCCGGACGTGATGCTACCGAGGAAGGAGACGATTATGAAACCCTTCTATTTCGCGGCGCGAAATCGGCGACTCAGGAGTAAGTTCCAACGTGACAGACGAAAGTCGCTTTGCTGTAGGGCCTGCAAGGGACTGATTCCACCATGTTCGTTCCATTTCGTAACGAAAAACATTCTTATTTATTTTCCACGATGCAAGTAGATATTTTGTCTTGCCAAGTGATCGTAATAAGAAAACAGAAAATGTTTGTTTCTAGAGAAAACAGGTGCAAAGACTTTTTGTCGACAATGGTTCCAAGCGACGAGAGACCCCGATGGGGGAAGAACGCTTGCTAAGAAGTAGCTAGAGGTCTTATGCCAACAATCTGGCCTCGTGTTTCGCAAACTTGGGTCGCGAAAAAGAACAGTCAGTTGGGTTGCCGCGAAGCCGCGTCGGTGGTCTTTTTGGCTTCGCTGAGAAATGCCTCAAAGCGAGGATAGCCGCGAAGAAATTTCAGATCGTCGTCGTTTCTTATGTGGTCTATGTCCTTGTAACCGTGCCTAACGGCTTCACGAAGGTGCTGAACGGCTTCATCGCGGTCGCGGGCCGCTGCGGCGACGCAGGCGAAGTTGTACCAGGCGATGGAGACATTCTCTGATGCGGGTTTGTTCATCTTGTCCAGAATCTCTTCGAACAGCTTTTTCGCATCGCTATAGCGATGGTCGTAGACCATTGCTGTAGCCAGAAATTGAAGAGAATTGAGTGTATCGGGATGTTGCGGGCCGAGGATGCGGAGCTGAGTATTGAAGGCTTGCCGAGCCAATTCTTCGGCCTCGTCATACCTGCTTTCCCGAATCAATATTCGTGCGAGCTCGGCCTTTGAGGCTAATGTGTCTGCATTTTCGGCTCCGAGCACGCGGCTTTGGGCATCGAATGCCTCGCGGATGAATTTCTCCGCTTCGGGCAGATTGCCTTTTTGGTAGAGAATGTCTCCGATGTTGTATTCCGACAACAATGTGTCGGTATGGTCCGAGCCAAGTTTGTTTTTCCGAATGTCGAGCACCTGGCGTTCGAATTTCTCCGCTTCGGCGTAGTGACCATTTGCAGATAGTGCATTGGCAAGGCCTTCCAAGGATCTGGTTGTGGAGGGATTGTCTGGTCCAACAGCCTTCTGCAAAATGGCCAGTGCCGCGCGATACCATTTTTCGGCCTCGATCGAGTTTCCCTGGTAGTAAAAGGTATTGGCCAAAGTCGTCATGGTGTCGGCCGTATCCGGGTGATCGGCTCCCAGCACTCGTTGCTCTATGGCGAGCGTTTGCCGGTATAAGCTCTCGGCCTCGGCATAGCGCCCTTGCTCCTGAATGCGGTTGGCCAAATTGTGCATCGTCCCAAGAGTTTGAGGATGTTCGGGACCGAGTACCCGCTGATCGATCGCCAACGCCTGTCGGTATATTCCTTCCGCTTCGGCGTAGCGACTCTGAGAACTCAATGCGTCTGCAAGGCTCACCATGGCCCGCAATGTGTGAGGGTCTTCCGGACCAAACCGGCGGTTCGAAGTCTCGACCACCTGGCGCTCCAACTTTTCCTGCTCGCCGAAGCGGCCAAGTCTTTCCAGAATAGCTCCAAGGCGATCCGTGGCCTCAAGGGTCACGGCATCGTCTGGTCCGAGCGCCCGCGTCGCCTCCGCAATAGTCTGGCGTATCAGTTTCTCCGCTTCATCGTCATGTCCTTGCCGGTCTAGAATCCAACTCAGTTGTGTCATGGACTGCAACGTCTTACGATCGGCAGAACCAAGAAGCCTCCGGCGATTCTCCAGCGCAGCGGACGAGAGGTTGTGAGCAACCGGATACAGTCCAAGGCTCGCGTAAGTCCGAGCCATGGTGAACATCAACTCTGACTGCACCTCGGGATCCTTCGCCAGGCCCACCTGAACCTCATTCGAAGCAGTGTCCAGAATCGTTCGCGCAGTGATCGCGTTGCCGAGCGCTTCGCTCGGATCTGAAACCGCAAACATCTGTGTCATGAAATCGGCGATCCGGTTTGCCCGGTCCCGCTCCTTCGCTATGCGACGGGCTTGCACGGTCATGGTGGTGGCAAACCCAATCAGCAGCACAACTGACGCTGCCGCAACACCAACTCCGAAGCGATGACGCCGGATAAACTTGTGTGCTCGATAGCTGGCGCTCGGGGGCCCCGCAGAAACCGGCTGGTCGAGGAGGTAGCGTTGCAGGTCGCCCGCCAGGTCGGAAGCCGAACCATACCGTCTGGAGCGATCCTTCTCCAGCGCCTTGATCGTGATCCAGTCCAAATCACCGCGCAAATGCCGCTCCAGCGATTCAGGCGCCTCCTTGCGTCTTTCCGCCGAATCTTTCGCGGACAAACCCAGAGACTTGAGTTTCGTGCTGGGGCGCGGAGGTTCCTGCTCGCATATCTTCTGCAGCATGGCTTCGATTCCCGCCGCTCGCAGCTCGCGCGACCCGATGGGCAGTTCGCCCACCAACAATTCGTACAGAATTACTCCCAGAGAGTAAACATCGGTGCGGGTGTCAATGTTGGTTTCGTTTCGGTCGGCCTGCTCGGGACTCATATAGTCGGGCGTGCCCAACATCGCTCCCGCTTCCGTGAACAGCGTCATCTCGGTGAGCTGCTGCCCTATCGCCTTTGCCAGCCCGAAGTCAATGATTTTGGGCACAGGCTTGTCGTCAACTTCTTCCACCAGCACGTTGGAAGGCTTGAGATCGCGATGGATGATCGCCTTCTGGTGCGCATGCTGTACTCCCTCGCACACCTGCATGAACAAGCTCAGCCGTTCCTTAATCGTGAGCCGATGCCTGTCGCAATAGTCGGTGATGGGAAAGCCATGCACATACTCCATCACGAAATACGGCCGGCCTTCCGGGGTGGCACCCGCCTCGAAAACCTTGGCGATGTTGGGATGCTCCATCAAAGCCAGTGCCTGCCGCTCCGAATCGAAGCGGGCCACCACGGCCCGCGTATCCATTCCCGCTTTGATCAGCTTGAGGGCAACCGTACGATGAATAGGCTCAGTCTGTTCAGCCCGCCAGACTTCGCCCATGCCGCCTAAGCCCAGCATGTTGATCAGCCGATAGGGGCCGATGACAGTGAAAGATCTCTGGCCTGCACTCTGGCTCAGAGTCGTATCGTCGGGAGTCTCAGGCATGCGGCTTTCCACCTTAAAGAATTGCGGAGGCAATGTGACCCGAAGAATGGAGAAAATACCGCGAAACCACTTGATGATAGGGAACGATTACCGATAACGCAAACCCCGTGCCCCCACAGAAGTCGGGAAGACCTCAGTGCGTCCTGAAAAAACGATATTGCCTGAGAAAAACTAGCCATATGCTTCTCCGTTGGACGTAAGTCCCTAGAGGTCGTCTTTCTTTGTCGGCTGAAGGGATAAAGGCGTCAGATTGACTTTTGGTCAAGGTTGCTCGCCGATTACTACTCGTCATTTGCGTATGAAGGGATTTGACGCATACTGAAGACGATTTTCCGGAACTCTTGAGGAATTACTACTACCCGGGACCGGAGAAACCGGGAAAGTGGCGAGAGCGATTCCAGGGAAGGTAAGCAATGTGCCGATTCACGTTTACGAAGTTTTGCACCAGAAAGAAACAGGCCTTGCCCGTGTCCGCCACGAAATCGAGAGCCTGCAGATCGTCGCCCTTTTACTGTCGGACGAGTTATCTTCCGAGGAACTGATTCCAGAGGAAGCATTGGACCCCGGTTCAGAAAGGGCGACCGGAAAGGGCGATATGTTTTCCTCGATAAACGGCTTCGCGTCTAAGATGTTGGAGTACCCTTAAGCGGAAAAAGTAGCGCTCGGCCAATTTGAATCGAGGAGAAATCCGATGAGACGGAAAAGATTAAGAAAGACAATCCTCGCGCTCGTGGCTAGCGTGGGTGTTTTCACAGGATTGTCCCCAGCGCAAACGCCGAAGCCAAAGCAGCCAGCAACCAAGTCGGCGACTACGACTCAGAATGTGCCCGGCGAATACCAGGCCGGAATTGCACAACTGAGAATCGCTAAGGGCTTTCTGGAGAAGGCCGGAGACAAGTGGGGCGGGTATCGAGTCAGGGGTATCGCGGCGATGGACCGGGCTTTTAAAGCACTCGGCGTAAGTCCCGAGTCAACCCCAACTGAAATGCAATCCGGTAATGTCGACGAGCCTGAAATGATGAACAGCGGCATATCCAGCCTGCAGACCGCCAAGGCCGACTTCGACGAAGCCGGTGATGATTGGGGTGGCCGAAAGGAAAAAGCACTCTCCCTCATCGATCAGGCGCTCAACGATCTTCAGACAGGGATTAATTGGGCCAAGGAGCACAAGACCTACTGAAGCGGAAATCGCGGCAGCATTTCGTCTATGTATCGGATCGTGCGGGCACTGGAATTGCCTGCATCGAATCAATTGTGCTCAAAATCGCTGCCACGGGGCCGATGAGTACTATGGGGATTCTTCGCCAGTTATGCAGCGCACTTGACGCCGGGCGTATGGAGTATCTACTGACGCCACCCCGGAAATCAACGCCCAGCAATCACTTTGATTGTGCTTATGGCTTGCCTAGTCTTTGGCTAACTTGCTAAACCGGGGGGCAGAACCAACGCGCCGTCTCCTCCCAGACTACCCAGGGTCCACAGCCTTGGCTAAGCGTCTGTGAGGCGAATTTCTGTCGTTCGTTCCTGGATGATTCTTGGGAGCAAGATGGCGCCCGGCGCATTGCAATGCTGGCATATAATGCGCGAAGTTTCCGAACCCAATTGACGGAGGCCTTATGTTCCGAAGCAACATGCTTCTTTCCGCGATTGCAATGATTTGGTTCGCCACAGGGCTCACGACCCGCACCAGCCAATTTGTCGAAGCGCCGCAGTACGCGGCTCGCGGGGGAGCAGCCGCGCTGGTAGCCGGCGATTTCAATGGCGACGGCAAACCGGACCTGGCCGCTGACAGCACCAGCAACGGCATCAGCGTACTCTTGGGAACCGCCACCGGGTTTGAGGCGGCAGTAGATTACAACACCGGTTTCGGACCAACTGGCGTGGCAGCTGCGGATTTCAATGGCGACGGCAAGCTGGATCTGGTTACGGCAAACTCGGGAGGAAGGACAATGAGTGTGCTCCTAGGCAACGGCGACGGCACCTTCCGACCGCGCATAGATTATTGGGCGGGAAGCGGGCCATCCTCGATAGTCGTGGGAGACTTCAACAACGATGGCAAACTGGATGTGGCGGTCACCAACGTCAAGGGTGCCAACATTAGCGTGCTCCTGGGTAACGGCGACGGCACCTTCCAGACTCCGCTTAATTCCGCGAAGAGAGGACAACTTCAGATGCGCTGACTTAGTCCAGAGAATCTGAAAGGAAGCGAAGTACGCTAGCTTACTTACGACCGTAGGCTTTGACTACGACATTGTCAATCGAGAGAAACCGTAGAACGCTTCTACCTGGTCCTTGCTGCATTATTTACCTCTGATTTGTCGCTGTTGCGAGTGGCTTATCTCGACATTTCCGAAAAGTGGTCCAAAGTGCACAGACTTGGCAGTGCATTAATGACACTCTTGCAGGTGACGCGAAGCCTCTCAATCCACGCAGCCCGCAGCAGTTCAGGTTCAATCGGGTAATCGAAGGATGAACCGGCAAGGTGATCCAAATGCGTATCTCCCGTTTACTGTTGTTCGCACTTCTGATACTGGCCATACCGGCCACCTCGCTTGCTCAATTCGGCGTGTCCATCACGATTGCTCCGCCCGCGCTGCCGGTTTACACGCAGCCTATGGTCCCCGCCGACGGTTATTTGTGGACGCCCGGCTACTGGTCGAGTGGGGACGAAGGTTACTTCTGGGTGCCTGGCACATGGGTTCAGCCGCCCAGCGCTGGCTTGCTCTGGACTCCGGGCTATTGGGCTTGGGGCGGCAACGCGTTCGCCTGGAATGAAGGCTATTGGGGCCAAAGTGTTGGCTTCTATGGTGGCGTCAACTACGGCTTCGGTTATGGTGGTTCCGGGTACGGCGGCGGATATTGGAACAACGGCGCCTTCAACTACAACACCTCAGTAAATAACGTGAACACCACGAACATCCACAATGTTTACAACAAGACCGTAATCAACAACACTACGGCGAATTACGTCAGCTATAACGGCGGCACCGGGGGAACCACCGCCCGCCCAACCGCTGCGGAAGAGACCGCCTCACACGAGCGACACACGCCGGCGACGGCAATGCAAAGTCAGCAGGTGAAGGCTGCCAGCACCAACCGGGCGCTTTTGGCATCCGAGAACGATGGACGACCGGCGATCGCTGCAACGGCGAAGCCTGGCGAGTTTAGCGGCAAGGATGTGGTGGCAGCCAAGGAATCGGGAGCGCCTTACAAGGCGCCGGCTCCCGAAAACAAAGCCGCTGAGAATAAGGCTGCCGAGAGTAAGGCTCCCGAAAACAAAGCCGCTGAGAACAAGTCTGCCGAGAGCAAGGCGACCGAGAACAAAGCCGCTGAGAATAAGGCTGCCGAGAGCAAGGCGACCGAAAACAAAGCGAGCGAGAATAAATCAGAAGAGAACAGGGCGGCAGCAACTCGTGCGAATGAGAACAAGGCGGCAGCTAG
>CAYOVU010000238.1:0-13679 GCA_964407505.1 uncultured Acidobacteriaceae bacterium
TCAAGCTCCCAATCGACAGCATCATCCGCCACGTGGACGCCGCTGGGACCTGTGCCTTTGGCTTCCGATGCAACAGGGGATGGGTTTCAGGATTACCACCAGGTTTCGGGCCGTGCCACCGCCGTCGCCATCGATCCCGCCGACCCTACCGGAAATACGGTGTATATCGGTGGCGCGCAGGGCGGAGTGTGGAAATCGACCAACGCAGCCTCGGCCACAGCAAATGACGTGACTTGGACTCCGATTACCGACGATCAGGCCACGCTCTCTGTCGGATCGATTGCGATTCAGCCCGGTAACTCAGTTCCCGCAAATAGCGTGATCCTGGTGGGCACGGGCGAGGCCGACAATTCCGCGGATTCTTATTTCGGCCTGGGGATTTTGCTTTCCACCAACGGCGGTAGCTCGTGGACGCTAATCTCCACCGCGAACAGTGGCGCTCTTTCGTTTAGCGGTCTAGGCGCAACGCAAATGGCATTCAGCACTGCAAATACTAACACCGTAGTCGCCGCCATGGCAGCAACGTCGGAAGGCGTAACCGACGGCGCACTGACCAGCGGGACCTACCGTGGAATCTATACCTCGAACGACGCTGGACAAACCTGGACATACGACACCCTCTTCCCAGGCGGAGCGGTCGAGGCAACCTCAGCCACATCGGTGGTGTACAACGCCGCGGCAGGCTTGTTCTTCGCTGCAATCCGCTATCACGGTTTTTACTCATCTCCGGACGGGCTGAACTGGACCCTTCTCACGAATCAGCCAGGTTCGGCGGGACTTCTAAGCACGACAGCTTGCCCCCAAAACTACAGCACAAGCTGCCCGATTTATCGCGGCGAAATCACCGTAGTGCCGGGACGCAATGAGATGTACATCTGGTTCATCTCGCTTGATACCGACAACAATCCGGTGGATCAAGGAATCTGGCAAAGCGAGAACAGCGGAGCTTCATGGACACAAATTAGCGACAGCGGCATCATCAACTGCGCCGACATCGAGGGCTGCGGAGTTGACCAGGGCTATTACAACCTCGATCTGCTGGCGGTGCCGGATTGCCCCAACGGCGCTCAAACCTGCACGGGTAATCCCACTGACTTGTATGCCGGCGCTATTAACCTTTACAAGTGTTCCATCAATTCCCTTAATCCAGTCTGCTCCATTTCTCCCTTCATGAATCTGACGCACGTCTACGGCTGCAGCCCCCTTTCCGCACTCGCGCACATGCATCCGGATCAGCATGCACTCGCTTACGCAATTCCCACCGAAGGTGCGGAATCCGGAGCCGACTTAATGTATTTCGCCAACGACGGCGGCGTCTACCGTGCGCTCGATGGGTTCAGCGGGCTCACTACCAGCGCGTGTTCGGGCACGAACCAATTCGACGACCTGAATCAGAATCTGGGGTCGATGACCCAGTTTGTCACCTTCACGCAACATCCCCTGGACGCCGACATACTCCTGGGAGGCACGCAGGACAATGGTTCTCCAGCGACAGCAACTGCAACCATCAGCACCGGTTGGGAAAACGTTCTGAGCGGCGATGGCGGCTACAATGCCATCGATCCCGCAACTAACAATTGGTTCGCCTCGAACCCGGATGTTGGATCCGGCGGGCTGGCTATTCAGGAGTGTTCAGCTGGCACGAACTGCACCGACAGCCAATTCAACGTGGTCGTTAGCAGCAGCAACGTCGGAGACGATGACGGTTCGTTCTACTTTCCCTACATTCTCGATCCGCAGTCGGCGACTGCGATGCTGGTGGGAACCTGCCGGATATGGAGCGGACCTCGACTGGGCGGCAGTTCGTTTACGCCCTTGAGCTTGAATTTCGATACGCTTGGTACCGGAACTTGCGCGGGAACCGAAGTCAATGTGATCCGCGCCTTGGCGGCCGGCGGACCGGCGATCGCAAGTGGCTCGCAGGTAATTTATGCCACGACTGATGGCCCGGGACCAAACAGCATCACGGCACCGACCGGCGGAAATGTCTGGGTCACCACAAACGCCACCGCGGTTTCAGGTACAGTTTCCACCTTCACCAACGTAACGCTCAACGGTCCAGGTGGCACAAGCATCAATCCGAATCAGTTTCCGATCTCGAGCGTTGCACTCGATAGTTCCGACGCTACCGGCAACACTGCCTACGTAACTGTGATGGGCTTCACCGGCGGGCCAGGACATGTGTGGCAAACCACCAACGCCGGGAGCACTTGGACTGATTTCACTGGGATCGGTGGTGCGAGCCCCCTTCCTGATTCTCCGGTGAATGCGGTGGTGGTTGATTCCAGCGCACAAATCGTTTACGTAGGCACCGATGTCGGTGTATTCCAGAGTGCCACGTCCGCTGCCGCATGGACCGAGGTAGGTCCGGTTCCGAATCCGACGGCAACTGGTTTCCTGCCTAACGTAGCCGTTACTGCGCTGTCTCTCTACAATTCTGGCTGCCAGAAGATGCTGCGCGCTTCCACCTACGGCCGGGGAATCTGGCAGTTCAATTTGCCTGTGAGCAGCAGCAGTCCTGATTTTTGTCTCATCAAGTCGGGATCCTTCCCGACCGTCAATGCCGGAAGCACCACCACGGGACAATCAATCAGCCTCACCTCTGTAAACGGCTTCGCTGGCACGGTGAATCTGTCGTGCTCCATAATCTCGTGTTCTGGGACTTCCGGAACAGCCAGTTGCAGCGTCAGTCCAACTTCAGCCAGCTCATTTCCTACTCCGGTGCAAGCTACGGTAAACGCCGCGACTCTCGCTACAACAGGAGCTGGCAGTTGCAACCTATCCGTCGGCGGGACGTCTGGTTCAACCACGAACACGCTGCCGCTTTCTTTTAACGTCGCTGATTTCCAGCTCTCCGGCACGCAATCTTTGACCATCGATCCCGGTAGCCAGGCTCAAGCTATCTTTACGATCACTCCGTCTACTTTTTATGTGGGATCCGTCAATGCCAGCTGCAACGCCGACGCGATCACGGGTGGAAGCTGCACCGTATCTTTCCCAAATCCAATTCCAGTCAACACTGGATCGGCGGTGTCTGTTACCGCCAACATAACCACGCCCCCCAGTGCAATCCCCGGCATCTACAATGTGACGTTTTCGGCGGTCGATACCTCCGGCAATCCCAACCAAAGTGCCCCAGTCGCGGTAACCGTGCCAGCGGGCGCAACCGACACTTTTTCGCTAACGAGCAGTCAGGCATTTCCCAGCGGCGTTGACGCACCCTCGCAGGCTACAGCGAAAGTGGGGGTGACTTCGAATTACAACGGCTCGGTCAATGCCACGTGCGATGCCAGCTCGTTCTCAGGCCAATGCTCGATCACAACTCCAGCCTCGATCACTGCGGGCACACCGGCCACACTCGCAGTTACGCTCAACGTCCCAAACAGCGCCGCGCCACAGCCCTCAAACTCATACAACGTCAATGTGACCGTGACCGACGCCTCAGGGCAGCCAAGCCATACGATGGTCCTCCCGCTCACGGTCATCCAGGATTTCACAATAAGTACGGTTACACCACCTAACCAAACCGTCAGCAGCGGACAATCCGCCAGTTATAACTTCAGTGTGATACCCGTTGGCGCGGCGTTCGCCGGCACCGTGATGCTCTCGTGCACGATCACTCCCGCCCTTTCGGGGTGCAGCTTCACACCCAGTGTAGTGACTCCCAGCAGCAGCGCGGCTGCAGTAGTAATGAGCGTGACCGCGTCCACATCTTCGAGTTCGATCCTCGTCTTGCCATGGCCTCGCTCTGTCATCTGCGCAATGTGGCTGGCACTGCCAGGATTGGTGTTAATGGCCAACTGGAGGCACGACAGAAAGCGGCTCCCATGGCTGACTTCTCTGAGCGCATCATTTCTGCTGGGATTGTCGCTCACCTCTTGTGGCGGAGGCGGAAGCAACGGCGGCGGAGGCAATGGAGGCAGCAGCGGGCAGCAAGGCTCACAGTTGGGCACCTATACCATCACGGTTACAGGTACGTCCGGCAACCTAACTCATAATGCGGCCTCAGTGACATTGACCGTACAGTAGCGAGGCCAAGAACCCATAGACATAAATCACGCGCGTCCTCTCGGAGCACACCCCTTCGCACGACCTGATACTCTCTATGTTGTTCACCCAGCTTTCTGCCCCTAAAAGATATGTCCGGCGCACGTTACGACGTCGTCATCGTCGGCGGAGGGATTGTCGGCCTCGCCGTCGCGCTTGAAATCACGCAGCGATTCCCTCGCCTTCGCCTGCTGCTACTGGAGAAAGAAGCTCGCGTCGGCCAGCACCAGAGCGGTCACAATAGCGGAGTAATTCATTCCGGGATTTATTACAAACCAGGATCGTTGAAGGCGAAGCTATGTGTCGAGGGTGCGCGGGAGATGGTAGAGTTCTGTCGCTCTCACGATCTTCCTTATGAAATCTGCGGCAAAGTCATTGTGGCGACTCACGAGCAGGAACTCCCGCGCCTGGAAGAGTTGCGGCGTCGCGGCGAGGCGAACGGGCTGACCGGACTTCGTCTCGTCGGCCCCGAGGAGTTGCGCGAGATTGAGCCGCATGCGTCAGGCCTCCAGGCGCTCGTCGTACCCTCCACCGGAATCACGGACTACCTCAAAATCTGCGAGAAGTATGCGGAGCTCATCTCCGCGCAGGGTGGCACGATTCTCACGTCGACCGCGGTATTTGGGATTAAATCACGCAGCAATGAAATCGTTGTAGAAACGCAGCGCGACACATTTTCAGCCAGCTTCCTCATCAACTGCGCTGGACTCTTCAGCGACCGAATCAGCCGCATGGCCGGCGACGACCCCGGCGTAATGATCGTTCCGTTTCGCGGTGAGTATTATGACCTCATTCCCGAGCGCTCATCTTTGGTACGCGCGCTTATCTATCCCGTTCCCGATCCGCAGTTTCCGTTTCTTGGCGTGCATTTCACTCGACGGATCTCTGGCAGCGTAGACGCCGGTCCCAATGCCGTTCTGGCTCTTCGTCGCGAAGGATATCGGCGAACCGATTTCAGCCTACGCGATCTTGCTTCATCGATGGCATTCCCCGGATTTTGGCGCATGGCTAAAACGAACTGGCGGAGTGGACTGTACGAATTCCGCCGCTCGTTTTCCAAGCCAGAGTTCGTTCGCGCCTTGCAGCGGTTACTCCCTGAGGTGCGAGAGCAGGACCTCGTCCCCGGCAGTTCGGGAGTGCGCGCCCAGGCGCTTGGGCGCGATGGCACGCTGGTAGACGATTTTCGTTTTGTTCCTTCCGCGAGGATGCTGCACGTACTCAACGTTCCCTCACCCGCGGCAACAGCTTCCCTCGTGATTGGGCGCGCCATCGTGCGTGCGGCGGAAGAGGGACTGAAATGAGATTAGAGCGCTACGCGTGAAGCGTTGGTCTATGATCTGAGCAATTCAGAGAACAAACCTCCGCTCAGACCCGGCTGCGGCGAGCTAACTCCTTGGCAGGCTCTACGGCGCTTGGCCCCATCTTGGGGTTTGCTTTAGCAGGCCGGCCAACCAGAGTTGGCCCCGAGATGCTCTCCTCTGTACTTCCGTTGATCGAAGTCCCGACTATTGCCTTACGCAGACGAAAGACGTAAAGCACAACTTCCACACGGCTGGAAACGCCCAGTTTGTCGAAGATGCGGAACAGATAATTCTTGACGGTGTGCTCGGTCAACCTCAACGTGCTGGCGATTTCGCGATTGGATAATCCTTCCGCGACGCAGCGGACTACATCTTGCTCTCGCTTGGAGAGCAAGGCTTGACCACCCGAATCCACTAAACGGACCGGCTCCGATTCGCGCAAGGCATCGATCACATAGTGCAACTCTGCGCTGTTGGCCCAGACCTGCCCCTGATGCACGCTGCTAATGCACTTCGCAAGAGTTGTAGAAGACTCAGTTCGCGAGAAAACCCCTCGCGCTCCGCAACGAAACGCCTCGACAACAGCCGAAGGGTTCGATGTGTCCATTAAAAGTACGATGCGCGTTTCGGGATGAGCCGCGCATACCTGACGCGTCAGATCAAATCCCTGTGTTGAGGATTCCTCCAGAAGCGAACTCATCAGCACGACGTGAGGCCGTGCCTCAGTCACGGCCGCCAGAATGGAAGCCGATTTTGGCTCGATCCCTGTAACCTGGAATTGACTGTCCTGCGCCAGCGCCTGCGCCAGTAGCTGGCTACCCATCCGGGTACTATCAGCGGCCAGCACCCGGATCTTCTCCGAGCTTTCCGGCTGCGGAATCACATGTTGCGACATTCTCTTCTCCAATGGTGGCAGCTGGTGAACCGAGGCATCACCCACGACTCCGGCATCCTCGGCGCCAGATACTGCTTCACTTTCAGCGAACGATTGAGTCAGGGGGATTTCTAAACTGTACGAGTGCGCTGCATTGTCTCGTACGATACGCAGTAAGCTTTCCATAACCACCACCTGGAGTACATCGTTGGTGAGACTTTAGTCTCATGGGCGGACTGAGTAAATGGCACAGGAGTGCTACAACTCCCAAGTTGGTTGGAACTTAACTATTGGCACCCCGTTGGATGTTTTCCCGAATGAAATGGGTAGTAACTCCGGAGGTTACCAAAGAGATCATGCCGAAACGGAGTAAACCAAACGGAGTAAAAGGTCTCCTTGACACTGCCAACCGTAAAGCTCATAGTGAGAGAACATATTGCGTGCGGTCTTTCCCCCGCGTTTCGCGACACCCCATCAGACGATTCCTATGAAGGAGCAAGTACCTTGGTTCTTACGAAACCTGATTTTGACGTTGCCATCATTGGCGGTGGACCCGCCGGTGGTTCTATGGGCGCTTACCTCGCCAAAGCGGGCGTTAATTGTGTGGTTTTCGAGCGCGAATTATTTCCCCGCCCCCACGTAGGAGAGTCGCTGGTTCCTTCCTCAATGAGAGTTTTCCGCGACTTGGATTTTCTCGGCCAGATGGAGGAAGCCAAGTTCCCGCGAAAGTTTGGCGCCGCCTGGACCGCCGAAGACCAGGGCGCTTATGAGATGAACTTCAAGGGCGGCTTCAAAGACAATAATCACGACCAACTCAATCCTGAGTCTTACGTGGACATCCGGTTTAACGAACGTGAACAGGATGGCGTGGATCGGGAATACACCTACCACGTCGATCGCAGCAAGTTTGACCTGATGCTGTTGCAGCATGCCAACAAGCTGGGCGCAGCAGTATATGAAGGCGTCAAGGTCAAAGAGGTGGATTTCGGTCCCAAAGAGCCAATCGTGCGCTTCAACATGGGATCCAAAGAAATGGGCGTCAGCGCCAGGATGGTCATCGATTGCAGCGGCCGCAATACTTTCCTAGGCAATCAGATGAAGCTGAAGATTAAAGACCCGGTGTTCGATCAGTACGCTATTCACACTTGGTTTGACGGGTATGACCGTCGGGCATTCGCCAAGAAAGACGCGCAGCTGGATTTCATTTTCATCCACTTTTTGCCGATCTCGAATACCTGGATCTGGCAGATCCCGATCACCGACAAAGTCACCAGCATTGGCGTGGTCACGCAAAAGAAAAACTTCGCCAAGTCGCGGCAGGATCGCGAGCAGTTTTTCTGGGAGGCAGTTGGAACTCGTCCACTGCTGCGGGAAAAGCTGAAGCAAGCAGACCAGATGCATGCCTTTAAGGATGAGGGCGACTACAGCTATGCCATGAAGCAGTTGTGCGGCGATCGTTTTATGCTGGTCGGCGATGCAGGCCGCTTTGTGGATCCGATTTTCTCGACCGGAGTCAGCATTGCGCTGAACAGCTCCCGCTTCGCTCATACCAATGTTCTGCACTCGCTGGAAAAAAATGATTTCTCGCGCGAAAGCTTCTCAGATTACGAGACCAAGCTGCGTCTCGGAACCAAGAACTGGTATGACTTCATCTCGGTCTATTACCGGCTTAACGTGCTGTTCACGTATTTCGTCGGTGACCCACGCTACCGTCTCGACGTGCTGAAGCTGCTGCAGGGCGATGTCTACGATGACGCTCAGCCGCCGGTGCTCGAAAAAATGAAGAAGATGGTGTCTGAGGTCGAGCAAAACACGAAGCATCCCTGGCACAAGCTGCTGGGAGACATGACCGTAGACGCTTTCAAGCAGGCCAGCCAATAACGGCGCAGCAACAGAGTTTTCCAGAAGACTTTTAGGAGGCAGCATTGGTTATTACGAAGCCCGATTTTGATGTCGCCATTATTGGTGGAGGACCAGCCGGATCTTCGATGGCCGCCTACCTGGCCAAGGCCGGCGTAAGTTGCGTGGTATTCGAGCGGGAATTGTTTCCGCGGCCGCACGTGGGCGAGTCCCTTGTGCCGTCTTCGACCAGAGTTTTCCGGGATCTGGATTTCCTGCCGCAGATGGAAGCGGCCAAGTTTCCGCACAAATATGGCGCGGTGTGGACGACGGACGACAAGAAGACGCCTTACGTTCACGACCTCGAGGGACTGGCTCCGGATTGCAACGTCGATATTCGCTTCGACGAGCGCCAACAGGCCGGCGTCGACAAGAATCACACCTATCACGTGGATCGCGGCAGGTTCGATCTGATGCTGTTGCAGCACGCCAACAAACTGGGCGCGACTGTTTACGACGGCATCAAGGTCAGCGGGGTGGACTTCGGCCCAAAGGAACCCATCGTCCGCTTCAACATGGGTCCGAAGGAAATGAGCATCAGCGCCAAAATGGTGGTGGACGCCAGCGGCCGCAATACCTTCCTGGGCAATCAGATGAAGCTCAAGGTTCAGGATTCGGTGTTCGACCAGTATGCCATTCACACCTGGTTCGATGGTTACGATCGCAAAGTGTTCGCCAAGCGTGATACCAACCTCGACTACATCTACATTCACTTCCTGCCGATTTCGAACACCTGGATCTGGCAGATTCCAATCTCTGACGATGTAACCAGCATTGGCGTTGTAACCCAAAAGAAGAATTTCGCCAAGTCCAAAGAAGATCGCGAGAAGTTTTTCTGGAGCTCGGTGGGCACTCGGCCCATGATCGAAGAGACTCTTCGTAAAGCGAACCGCATTCGTCCGTTCAAAGATGAAGGCGACTATAGCTACGCCATGAAGCAACTCTGCGGCGACCGGTTTGTCATGGTCGGCGACGCGGGGCGTTTCGTCGATCCTATCTTTTCCACCGGCGTGAGCATTGCGCTGAATAGTTCGCGCTTTGCACACAAAGACATTCTGGGCGCTCTCGAAAAAAATGATTTCTCGCGGGAAAGTTTCTTCAACTACGAAGATACTCTGCGTCGCGGAACCAAGAACTGGTATGACTTCATCACGGTTTACTACCGGCTCAACGTATTGTTCACGTACTTCATTAACGATAAGAGATATCGTCTGGACGTGTTGAAGCTTCTGCAGGGCGACGTTTATGACGATGCTACTCCGCCGGTGCTGGAAAAAATGCGCAAGATGGTTACCGAGGTCGAACAGAACGAAAAACATCCCTGGCATAAGTTGCTGGGCGATCTGACCTCGAATGCATTCAGCCCGGGAGCCTAGACAGTCAGTGGTATAATCGTTGCCATTTCCTGAAAGCGGCAGGTGAGTTCACGGGAAGGTACCTTTGGGCGGGGTATCCGGGCGGCGGCATTAAGCATTCCCCCGGATTGGTGAGAGGCCCAATGTCACGTACCAGCAGGAACTTCATTATTGCCTACGCTGTCCTGGTGGGTCTACCTATTGTGGGCCTGGTTGGGATACTGAAGAGCGGTCGCACTTTGGCCGCGCCCATTTCGGTGGACGGCGTGTGGAAATTACAAACTGATCCCGTCCGCTTAGCCGCACTACCCTGCGGCAAAACCCTCGCAATTTCCCCAGAAGCGGCACTCGCAATTTCCCAATCTGGCAGAAACTTCACTTTAAGTCTCAGCGACGAGCCTAAGTCCGCCGCGTCGGGAGTGCTTGACGGAACATCCCTCAAGGCTTCTCTTGTGCCTTCGGCCCCATGGTCCGAGGAAGCGGGCTGTGGGAGCGGCCATGAGATCTCGCTCGTAGCCACCGTCGATCCCAAAGCCAATCCACGATCGTTAGAAGGAACGTTGTCAGTAGACCATTGTCCTCCCTGCGCCCCGGTCGAGTTCCGCGCGGTCCGCCTTGCAACTCCAGTGAAGAAAGGATCTCACTGATGCCGGATCTCTTTAAATTAGTCCTGCAGATTTCGGTGATCCTGGCGCTATGCCGGATTGTAGGCACGATCTTCCGCAAAATCGGGCAACCGCGAGTGGTGGGCGAGATGTTCGCCGGCATTTTGCTGGGGCCGTCATTGCTGGGCTGGGTGGCGCCTGGCGTCTCGGCTTATCTTTTTCCTGCGAGCAGTCTTGGATTTCTGAATGCGCTAAGCCAAATCGGCGTTGTAGTTTTCATGTTTCTGGTGGGTCTGGGAATTAATCCACAGGAATTGAAGAAACACGGGCACGCCGCGGTGCTCACCAGCCACGTCAGTATCACCGCCCCGTTTGTGTTAGCGGCGTTTCTTGCGCTCTATCTTTATCCAAAGCTTTCCGATGACAGCGTAGCGTTCACCAGCTTTGCCTTATTTATGGGCGCAGCCATGAGCATTACGGCGTTCCCGGTTCTGGCGCGAATTCTGGCGGAACGCGACTTGCTTGGCAGCCGTCTCGGAACCGTTGCCATCGCCTGCGCGGCGGTGGACGACGTAACCGGCTGGTGCATTCTCGCCTACATCGTGGTGCTGATTCGCACGGCGCACAGTTCAACCTCAATCTGGGTGACCATTGGTGGCATTGTCGCATTCGCGTTGATCATGATCTATGGCGTGCGCCATCTGCTGCGCCACTATGAAACCGTTTACCGGGAACGCGGTCACCTCAGTGAGAACCTGCTGGCGCTGATGCTTTTGCTGGTCCTGGTTTCAGCACTGTGCACCGAGTGGCTGGGCATTCACCTTTTGTTCGGCTCTTTCCTGATGGGCGCTATCATGCCCAAGGAACAGCGGTTTGTGCGCTATGTGCTCGACCGTTTTGAGACCATTACCGTAACCCTATTGCTGCCATTATTCTTCGCATTCACCGGGCTGCGCACCGACATTGGACTGGTGAAAGGCCAGGAGATGTGGATGTACTGTGGCTTGATCATCCTGGTAGCGACGGTGGGAAAACTCGGCGGCTCCATGGCGGCTTCGTGGCTTTCGGGCATGCCGGTTCGAGAGGCCGCCGGCTTAGGCACGCTGATGAACACTCGAGGTCTGATGGAGTTGGTGATTCTAAATATCGGTCTGGATATCAAAGTAATCTCTCCCGCACTGTTTTCTATGATGGTGCTGATGGCTCTGTTCACTACGTTTATGACCACACCGGTATTGGCAGTGGTCTGTCCTGATCGGTTCTTGCGCGAGGGTCCCGCCAAGGTTCCGGCGCAGGATGCGGCGATTGGCACGCTGGCCTCCGCGGACAAGATCTCCGCTTAAGCTCCGGCAGATGAGGATGGAGAAGCGGGATTTGATAGACTCCTCCTGTTCGACGATCACCCTTTATAACGCAGAGTAGCAGGAGCAGAACCTTGGTTGTTCTAGTGGTTGGTGGAGCGGGGTACGTCGGAAGCCACGCCGCGCGCGCTTTAAGACGCCATGGCCACGAGGCCGTGATTTACGACAACCTCTCCACCGGCCACGCGTACCTCGCGGCTGGATTTGAGCTGATCACGGCAGACCTCGCAGACACGCAGAAAGTAACGGCTGCGCTGCGGCGGGTAGATGCAGTGATGCACTTCGCGGCTTTCGCTTACGTAGGCGAGTCGGTGGAGAACCCGCGAAGATATTTTCAGAACAATGTGGAAGCGGCCTTGGCGTTATTGAATGCCTGCATCGACTACGGCGTGCGTAAGTTTATTTTTTCATCAACCTGCGCGGTGTATGGCGTTCCGCTGAAAGTTCCCATCACCGAAGACAATCCGCGTGTGCCCATCAATCCTTACGGGGTGACCAAGCTTTTTTTTGAGAATGCACTGGAGGCATACGACCGCGCTTATGGCTTGCGCTTTGCGAGCCTGCGTTATTTCAACGCGGCGGGGGCAGATGAATCCGGCGAGATCGGCGAAATGCATCAGCCCGAAACTCATTTAATTCCTCTGGCTCTGGATGCCGCGGTGGGAGCGCGTCCGGAGCTGGACATTTTCGGCGACGACTATCCCACTCCCGATGGCACTTGCATGCGGGATTATGTTCACGTGAATGATCTGGCGGAAGCGCATGTTGCCGCGCTGCATTACCTGGAACAGAATTCCAAGTCGATTGCAGTGAATCTGGGCAGCGGCACAGGAACGTCGGTGAAGGAAATTCTGAATGCAGTGGAGAAGGTGAGCGGCCGGCAGGTTCCACGGCGTATCGTGCCCAGGCGGCCGGGCGATCCTCCGGCGCTGGTCGCGGACCCGAAGAGAGCAGAATCGGTTCTGCGCTGGAAGACGCAACGCTCACTCGATCAGATCGTTGCAACGGCGTGGAAATGGAAGCAGAACCAGCAGTCCAGGAAAGCCGGCAGTTAACGGAAGCGAAAAAGCGGAGAGCGGATAATGAGCGTTGATTTGTCGGGTAAGCGGGTGGCGGTCTTAGGAGCGGGAAAGATGGGTGGAATCCTGCTCAAGGCACTTTTGGATAAGGGACTGCTGCGTCCGGAATCGACCTGTGCCACCGTGGCTCACGAAGAGAGAGCCCGCAGTCTGAGTCAGAAGCTCGGCATCGCGGTTGGTACCGACAATGTTGCGGCAGTTCGCAACGCGGATATTATTCTGATCGGCTTAAAGCCGCAGGTTGTGGAAGAAGTGGCGGCTCAAGTTCAGCAGGTAGCGACAGCCAAGCAACTTTTCATTTCCGTGGCAGCGTCGGTCTCGACTGGCCATATTGAGCGCGCGCTCGGTATCAAGGCTCCAGTGATTCGAGCCATGCCGAACACTCCGTGCCTGCTTGGAGTTGGAATCACTGCGATCTGCCGGGGAGCCTTTGCCAACGCTGAGCACCTCGAAGTAGCCAGCGCCCTGTTTGCAGTTGGCGGCAGGACGGTGGTCGTAGACGAAAAGCATATGGACGCCGTCACTGCCCTTTCGGGCAGTGGGCCAGCGTACATCTATATCATCCTGGAGTCGCTGGCCGAGGCGGGCGTGAAGGTGGGATTGCCGCGCGATGTGGCCACGCTGCTGGCCGCGCAAACCACGCTGGGCGCAGCCACCGTCGTACTCGAAACCGGCGACCATCCTGCGCTATTGAAAGATGCGGTGACGACGCCGGCAGGATGCACGATCGATGGCATCCTTGAGCTCGAAGAAGGCAAATTGCGCGTCACGCTGATCAAGGCAGTCGTCAAGGCCGCGCAGAGGGCGAAAGAGCTTGCGCACGGATAGGCGCAAGGCTTCTTCTTAACGCAAATTTAATCTTAATGAGAGGGATCGCTCGCCCCTCACTTGACTTGCCTTCCCGCCCGACATAGCATTTCTTGGCAATCCTGAAGCGAGTGCGCTTTCGGTCGAACAGGCCGGGCAGGGTCCGCAGCACTCTGTGGGGCAGCGCGCTTTTGCAGATAAAATGTGGGAAAGGGACTCCGGAGGAAGCTCTGAAGATCGTACTGGTTCACAACACCTACCAGCAGCCCGGAGGGGAAGACGCCGTTTTTGAGCAGGAGCGGAAGATGCTCGAAAACGCCGGGCATCAGGTGATCCCATATTGCCGGAGTA
>CAYOVU010000239.1:0-5211 GCA_964407505.1 uncultured Acidobacteriaceae bacterium
GTGTTCGCATAGGTCCGCAGCGCGGATTGCAGCAGCGCGACCGCCTGCGTCCGTTGCCCCTGCGCCGCCAGCACCTGTGACCGGACTTCCAGCGCCGCACCCAGCGCCAGGGGCAGGTGCGGTTCAGCGTCGAGCGAGCGCTGTTTCAATAACTCCTGCACCTGATCCTGCGTCTGCTTGGCATACGCCACCGCCTGGTCATACTGGCGCTGATCGAGCGCGGCCCGCGCCATCCAGGAATAGGCTTCCAGATATTCCGCCGTGACGCCCTGTTGGCTGCGATAAGAATTCAGCGCCGATTCGGCGCCAGAAAAATTGTTCTGCGTCAGGGCGATGCGCACCTCGTCGACAATCCCCGCCCATGCCGAAGCCGTGAGCAAAACCGAAACCAGCAGAATCCGCCAGCGCATCACTCCCATAATTCCCATCATTCAATGATGAATCGTTTGCCCAAAGGTCGCAAGTCGAGGCCGTTTTTCCTGTTCCTTCGTACGAACCATAACATCCCTCCCGTCAGTTGTTTAGCCATAGCCCACAGTAAATATGTAGCTATTTATGGGCAGTTTCTTTACAATTTAGTTGCGTTTGACTTTAGAGCTCCTTCGCAGTAAAAGCATCTCCGCTCAACCCAGCGAGTGACCTTCCTGCAAGAGACCCGAAAAGTTTCAGCGCTACATCAACAACAAAGGAAATAAGCACCATCATGGAAACAGGAACAGTGAAGTGGTTTAACGACGCCAAGGGCTACGGTTTTATCAGCCGCCAGAACGGTGAGGATGTCTTCGTGCATTTCTCCGCCATTCAGGCCAGTGGTTTCCGCAGCCTGCAGGAAGGTCAGCAAGTGCAATTTGACGTGGTCAAAGGCCCCAAGGGCTGGCAAGCTGAGAACGTCAAGGGCGTCTAACCCCGCTTCCACAATTCGAAATGAGGGCGGCCAGCCACTGGCCGCCCTTAGTTTTTTGCCGTCGATTCCCGCCGGCCCTCACCAGTTGTCATTCCGAGCGTAGCGGGATGTTCCGCGAAGCGGAAAATCCCGCGGAGTCGAGGAACCTGCTTTTCGCCGGCACCAGCCTTGCCGTTGCGCCGAGCCTTGACTTTGATAGTACGTAGCGTTATAATACTTTGCGTACTATAGAAGCTCATTCAACATGCGCCATTCCGCACTTCTCCCACTCCCCTCGGCCTTTATCTTCTTATGCGCACTCTCGGCGCTCGCGTCCGCTCAGGTAGCTGCCCAGAACACGGCGCCAACGCCCGGCCCGCTCACCCGCCACTACACCGAAGGCGAAAAACTGACCTACCACATGAAGGGCAACAACGACAATTGGACCTACGAAGTCCAAGCCACCGGCGTGGTGAAAAGAGATGCCAATGGCCGCTTCGTCGAAGAATACGGTTGGTCCGATTTCAAATCGAAGGCCCCCATGTCGTTATCACCCGCGAGCCTCAGCTTTCGCCAGACACTCTCGCTTGATCCCTCGATCCAGCCCTCCGTCCCCAACCTCAGCCAGGTCCAGCCGTTTCTCATCGGACCCATCACCGACATGCTGACCTTCTATAGCGACCTCTGGCTGGCCATTCGGCAGAGCGACCTCAAACATGCCGGCGACCATGCGTATGTGAAATTCGGCGGGCCGTCCTCATGGGCCGACGGCAACTATGTGATCCTCGGTGAAGACTCCATCGATTTCGATCTCACTCTGAAAGTGCTCGACCCCTCCAGCCAAATCGCCACGCTTTTAGTGCGGCACGTTCCGCCGCCTCAGCCGAAAGTGAAATTACCCGCCCCGTGGATGCAAACGCCGGTCGCGGACACACCCAACAACTGGATCGATGTGAAGGGCAAGAACAACGATGGAAAGTATGTTGCCGCCGTCGGCAAAGAAACCTTCGATGCCGAAATCAAGATCAGCCTGAAAGATGGAAAAATCATCTCCGCAACCCTGGACAACCTGGTCGAGGAGCACCGACGCGAGTGCTCCGACGCCGCCTTGCTGGAATGCGCCGATCTGTCCGACCACCAGATTCAGCGCCAGATTGAAATCCAACTGGAGGCCTCACCCAAATGAGTTCTCCGAAAATTCCCGCGCTGGGTTACGCCCTGCTCGGACTGCTGATGAAGCCGTCGTCGGGATACGACCTGCGAACAATTTTCTCATCGACGTCGATGAAGACCTACAGCGGCAGCCCGGGCGCGATTTACCCGGCGTTGCAGCGGCTGCAAAAAGAAGGTCTGATCCGAGGCACGGTCGAGGAAGGCTCCGGCATGCGCCGCCGCCAGATTTTCCGTCTCGCTCCGAAAGGCGTCGCTGAACTCAAGGCATGGATCGCCTTGCCCATCACGCGAGAAGAGCTCACATCGGGGCTGAAAACAATGATGCTCCGCTTCGCCTTCAGCGAAATTGCCGTAGGACCCGCCGCCTCGCTCGCAATCCTCAAATCTCTCGAAACCGCGCTTCAACCCCATCTGCAGAACCTACGCGAACAGCTGCAGGCCATGAAGGCAGCGCCCAGATCAGCACAACTCGCCCTGGACTGCGGCATCCGAAGTTACGAGTCCCTGCTGGACTGGGCTAATGACGGAATCGCAATCTACGAAAAGCAAACGGAAGGAGGAGTGTCGTGAAATTCTCAAGCGCAATCGTGCGAATCCTGCCAGCTTTCGTAGCCGTGTGCCTGATTCAAGCTGTTGCCGGAGCCCTGGTCGCGCTCCTGCTCCCGCACAGAGCGGTCCTGCCCACGCTCGCGCCGCACTTTACGCAGTGGTTGCCCCTGAGCAACGCAATCACTGTAGCCGCGCTGTCGGTTCCCACTCTGCGCAGCGAGTGGCGTAGCTGGACTCTCGGGCAGCCCTGGCGGGCATTCCCCTGGCCATCACTCTGATCGATGGCATCGAGGGCGTGTACTTCCTGCCGCATTCGCCAATCGATTGGACCAGCATCTTCGCGCAGTCGACGCTCGCCGCGGTTCTCTCCATCCCCGTATGGATGCTGCTGTTTGGCCGGCGGCCCGCTCCTCAGCAGGACCGCTACCATCCCATCGCCACAAAATCTCGTAGCGAGCGGGCCCGGAAATTCGTGGTCTGCGACCTGGCCTATCTCGTACTCTACTTCACCGCCGGCTCGATCATCTGGCCGTACATAAAGGAGTTCTAGGCCGCGCAGACGCTGCCCTCGATATCCAAGATTCTCGTGCTGGAACTGCTGGTGCGCGGCCCAGCGTTTGTTGCGATCTGTCTGCTGCTGGTGCGGATGCTCGGCCTACCCCGGCTGAGCGGCGCCCTCGCTGCAGGAGCTGTATTCGCTCTGCTGAGTGGAGTCGCCCCGCTGCTCACTCCGAATCCCTATTTCCCCGAGATTGTGCACTGGGCCCACTTCTGCGAAACCACCAGCTCCAACTTCGTGTTCGCGGCGCTGGTCGCCTGGTTCTGGGGACAGCCCAAACTCATTCACGCCAAGGGGCTCGCGCACGCGGGCATAAATCACGCGATTCTCCACAGCTACTGGCTGCGCATCAGAACTACGTCGGCGTCCGTGTGACCCCGCACTAACGCGAGCTGTTTACCGTCGAACGACCAGTGGAAGTCGAAGATGTGTTCGGCAGTGAAATCGGTAAGTTGGGTACCTCTGGAGCCATCGAGAGGCTGCAGCCAGAGGTTGTCGACGCCGTGGTCGCGCGTGGGATAGACGACTCCTTTGCCGTCGCGGGAAAAGTGAAGCAGGCCAAAGCGCGGACGCTCGAACGGCAACATCTTCACCACTTTGCCGGCATCAGTCTCCACGACCTCGAGCATTTCTTTGTGCTCACCCGAGTGTTGCAGAGTCGGAAAGACAGCGAGAGTGCCGTCGGGAGAAACGTCGAAGGAGTTGACGCTGGGCGATTCCGAAATGACTTGTGCGGGCCCGCCATCAATCGGGACCTTGGCCAGTTTCCGATTCCCAAGCTGCTGGATGAAGAACAGCCACTTGCCATCCTGTGAGCACACCGGAGAGATGTCGAGTTTACCGTCGGTGACCTGCTTGACATTGCCGGCCGCATCCATGCGCCAGATATTTTGTACGCCGCTTCGAAATTTCACCAAAACAATGGAGTCGCCCGGGCCGCAGGCCCATGGGGCGCCGGTTAGCGCCTGATCGGGAATAACAACCTTGGCGCCGGTCGCTGGGTCGACACGGTTGAGCACGTTGCCCTGATCGGAGATCCACTGGTTGTCGCGGGTCCAGGTAAAGTTGGTGTCGGCCTCGGCGGAAGTGACCTGGCGGGCTTGAGCGGCGGGTGATCCCGTGGGCATAACCTGCAAGTTCCAACGGCCCTCGTTCTGCACCGTGGCCAGAATGCTCCCGCTGCTGGCGACGCTGAGGTCGGAATAACTGCTGGTGTCGCGCGTGACCGGAGAAAAAATGCCTTGGGGATAGGAAACGAAACCGATCTGCGCGCGGGAGAAATTAGAGCTTTGCTCGCTCGAGAGAACCAGCACGCCGCTGCCATCGGGCAGCCAGGCCGGCTTGTCGACGATGCGCTCGTTGCTTCCGTAGAACGACTTGCGCTGGCCGCTGGCCGCGTCCACTGCTGCCAGGCGGATCAATCCGCTCGCCACGTCGACCACCTGGCCAACGATGACGCTTCCGTCAGGCGACCAGGCGGGCCGGTTCAGCGCTTCGCTGGTGGGGCCGCCGGCCAACACCTTTTCTTCACCGTTTTCGACTGAGTGAACAATGAGCTGGTACTTGCCGGGGTCGGGATTGTCGAGGCGCACGAAGGCGAACTTTTTTCCATCCGGAGAGAAGGTGACGTTCGAATCCATGTCGCTGATGAGCTTTTGCGGCGATCCGCCCAAAAGCGGCGCGCGATAGAGAAACTTGAGTTCCGCATTACCGGGATCGCTGCGGCCAAAATAAAAATAGTTGCCGTCGGGAGAAAAACGCAGAGCGTTGTAATACACGTCGGCGGGAGGCTCCACCTGCGTATTGCTGTTGGTCGGAACGTTGCGCAGCCAAAGGCTGGCCAGTCCGTTTTCGCGCACCAGATTCAGGACATACTTGCCGTCGGGAGAAATGGCCGCGAGGACCGACGTGCCGCCCTCGGTAATTTTGGTGACGGTGAAATTTTGAAAGGGAGCGGGGCGACTGCGGCCGAGAAATGCGTAGATTCCGTAGGCCGCCGCGGCCATCACGACCAGAACCATGCCGACGGTCACGCCCGCTCCGAGTT
>CAYOVU010000240.1:0-20863 GCA_964407505.1 uncultured Acidobacteriaceae bacterium
CCATCCTTCCGTCTAACGCGTGTCGAACGCGATCATGCTCGATCCGCAATGTCGTTCGCACATGCCAAGGAGCCCTCCAATGTCCCAAAGAAAAACTCTGCATCTAGTTTGGACCGCGAGCATACTACTCGCTTCCGCGGCACTGATCGCCTGCAATCAAACGAGCGGAAACACGACTACTGCTGCCGCGTCGGACGGAAAGCTGCCCATCACAACGCGCTCCGACGAGGCTCGGCAGGAATTCCTGCAGGGACGCGATCTCTCCGAGCGGCTGCTCGGGCAAGAGTCGTTGCAGCACTTCGATAAGGCGTTGTCGATTGACCCGGAGTTTGCGTCAGCCGAGCTGGCTCGGGCTAACAACTCTCCTACGACGAAGGAGTTTTCCGAACATTTAAAGAAGGCGGTCAGCCTGGCTGATAAGGCTTCCGACGCGGAAAAGTTGCTGATTCTTTCGAATGAAGCTGGTGCCAACGGTGATACCGAGAAACAGAAAAGCTATCTTGAGAAGTTAGTGGCAGCGTATCCCAACGACGAGCGGATGCAGTTCGCCGTGGGCACATATTATTTTGGCCAGCAGGAACTGGACGAGGCGGTAGCGCACTATAAGAAGGCGACGGAAATCGCTCCCAATTTTTCGCCCACGTACAACATTCTTGGCTACGCGTACCGGCAGCAGGGCGATTTCGCCGGCGCGGAGCGGGCTTTCAAGAAATATGTGGAGCTGATTCCGAACGATCCGAACCCTTATGATTCCTACGCCGAGCTGCTATTGAAGATGGGGCGGTTTGACGATTCGCAGGCGCAGTACCGCAAGGCGCTGACGATTGATCCTCACTTCCAGCCCTCGCATTTCGGACTTTCGGCGGCATTACTGTATGCCGGCCAAACCGATGACGCGCAGGCGGAGTTACAGAAGATGGCGGACCAGGCGCGGAATGACGGCGAACTGCGCACGGCTTACTTTGGGATGGCTGTGGTCGCTTCCGATGCAGGCAAATTCGACAAGGCCGTGCAGGTGATGGAAAAGGAATATGCGGTCGCACAGAAAACAAACGACGTCGCTTCCATGGCGGCCGATCTGCAAGCTGAGGGAAATATTCTTGCCGCAAAGGCGGACTATGTTGGCGCGCAAGGGCGTTTTGACCGGTCGTTCCAGATGATTTATGCCTCGGATCAGTCGCAAGGGGTTAAAGACAACGCGAAGTTGCTGCACGAATTCAATCTGGCGGGGATTGCGATTGGGAAAGAGGATTTCGCTTCGGCGCAGTCTCACGCCGAGGAGTTCCGCAAGGATGCGGAGGCCAGTAAGAATTCGGTGCAAATCAAACAGGCCCACGAGTTGACGGGAAGGGTTGCCCTAGGTGAAAAGGATTACGCCCAGGCTATTGCTGAGCTTGAGCAAGCGAATTTGCAGGATCCGCTCAACCTCTATCGGCTGAGCCAGGCGTATCGAGGCAAAGGCGATGCTGCGAAAGCACAGGATTATCTAGCCAAAGCCGCCGACTTCAATTCGTTGCCGATGCTTCGGTATGCCTTCATCCGGGCGAAGGCGCAGAAGATGGTGGCGCAGAAGGGGTGAGAGCTAATGCTCGCGTGGGGATGGGTGCATTAGCTCGTGCGCCCGGAGTTGTCTCGTCCGGAATTGCTATCGGATTATCTCCGCCACCTTGCCGCTGGCGATCAGTTCTGAAAGACGGGCGAAGTCTTTATACATGATGCGGTCTTTGTCGACAGTAGGACACACCGCTCGGATTGCCGCGTGCGCCGCCTGTCCGCGCTTCGAGGTTTTCAGCGGAGCGAGGAAGTCGATGGCCTGGGCGACGGCCATGGCTTCAATCGCCAGCACGTTGCACGTATTTTCCACGATGCGCTTCAGCTTGTTCGCCGCCGTCATGCCCATGGAGACGTAATCTTCTTTATTGCCCGAGGTCGTGATGGAATCGACTGATGCGGGATGCGCCAGCACTTTGTTTTCGCTGACCAAAGCCGCTGCCGTGACCTGCGGCATCATGAAACCGGAATTCAATCCTGCGCCTTGCGCCAGGAATGGCGGCAAACCCTCGCTCAGCGCGGGATTCACCAGCCGCTCGATCCGGCGCTCGCTGATGCCGGCGAGCGCGCTCAAAGCGATGGCCAGAAAATCCAGGGCGAAGGCGAGCGGTTCGCCATGGAAGTTGCCGCCGGAGATTACGTCGCCGGTGGTGGAGGCGCTTGCTTCGCTCGCGGGGCGGGCGAAGGCGCCCGTCCCTACATGAGCCGTGATGAATACCAGTGGATTGTCCACCGCTGAGTTTGCCTCGATCTCAAACACTTCGCGGCAATGGGCAAGAGTATCGCGCACTGCGCCGTGCACCTGCGGAATGCAGCGCAGAGAATATGCATCCTGCACCCGGCCGCAGTTGCGGTGCGATTCGCGAATCTGACTGCCTTCAAGCATCTTGCGCAGATTTGCCGCAGTCTTCATTTGCCCGGCGTGCGGGCGCGCTTTGTGAATTCGCTCATCGAAGGCAGCATCCGTGCCTTGCAAAGCGTCGCAGCAAAGACCTCCCAGGACATCGGCAGAATCTACCAGCGTTTCAGCAGCCAACAGCGCCAGCGTCCCGACGGCCAGCATTCCCTGCGTCCCGTTGATGAGAGAAATGGTTTCTTTTGCTTCGAGCACCAGCGGCTTAATCTGCGCTCGCTTGAGAGCGTCGGCGCTTGAAATGCGCGCGCCAGATGTGTCGATGCATTCGCCTTCGCCGATCAACGCCAGTGCGAGATGCGCCAGCGGAGCGAGATCGCCGCTCGCCCCCACACTTCCCTGCGACGGGACGAAGGGAGTCATCCCGCGATTCAGCATTTCGCACAGCGTATCGATGACGACGGCGCGAACGCCCGAATAACCCTTGGCCAGCGAATTGGCGCGCAGGAGCATCATGGCGCGGACTTCCGACGCAGCGAGCGGTTCCCCGATCCCTACCGCATGCGAGCGCACCAGATTGACCTGCAGCTCGCGAATCTGTTCCCCTACGATGCGCACATCGCTCAGCTTGCCGACGCCGGTGGTGATGGCGTAAGCGAGTTTGTCATTGGTGACAATCTCATCGACCACCGCTCGCGCTCGGTCAACGGCCTCGCGAGCGTCGCCCGACAAAAGCACCGGCCGGCGTTCGGTTGCGACTTCGCGCACCGCTTCCAGAGTGAGATCGTTTCCGTTGATGTGAAGTGCGTTCAAGTAGATTTCCTGTTTCGCTTGCCCACCGCGGCCCGAAACACCGTTAAATATTTTTCGGGTAAGGCTGCAACTTTCATCTCCGAATCCGTGACAATGTGAGTCGTCTCGCCTTCCGCCAGCAGCGCACCGTCGGTTGCGCGCCGCAGCTCATAACCAAAGTGGACGACAGAGTCGCGCACGTTCAAGAGTTGCGTGCGCACAAGAACTTCCTCATCGTAGCGAACCGGAAAGCGATAGCGGCATTTGGCTTCGGCGACGGCGATGAAGCGTCCATCTTCGCTTTCCATATCTCGATAGGAGAAGCCTAACTGGCGCAACAACTCGACCCGGCCTACTTCGAACCAGATGAAATGATTGGAATGGTAGACCACTCCCATTTGATCAGTCTCTGCATAGCGCACGCGCAGCCGCGTCTCGTTAATTGCTGAATGCGTGACCGCCTGAGGATGGTTCGAGTTCACTTCCCGCTCCACGCCGGCTTGCGCTTTTCGAGGAATGACAGAATGCCTTCGCGGAAATCTGCCGTAGTGCGGATCGCGGCATTCTCACGCACGGCTGCGTCGATCTGAGCATCCAGTTCGGCGTGCGCATGATCGGTGAGCAGTTGCTTGGTCGCGCGCAAAGACGATGGACTGTTTTCCATCAACTGCGCGGCCAACTCCCGCGCCCGTCTTATCAGATTTTCCGGCGCCACGATTTCGTTGATCAATCCCATGCGTAGCGCTTCCTCCGCGCCGATGATGCGCCCTGTCAGCAATAGATCGCGCGCCTGCTTCTCCCCGACCTGGCGCAATAGGAAAGTAGAAACGATCGCAGGCACAAAGCCGATACGTACTTCGGTATAGCCCAATTTCGCTTCGGGTACCGCCAGAGTGAAGTCGCACAACAAAGCCAGGCCGGTGCCGCCGGCAATGGCAGGCCCGTTCACCGCAGCAATCGTAACCTTCGGGAATTCGTAAAGGGAACGGAACAGGCGAACCATCGTTTCCGAATCTTTCAGGTTTTGTTCCGGCGAGCGGCCAATCAGTGCTTTCAAATTTTCCAAGTCCATGCCGGACGAAAAGGCCTTGCCTTCGCCCGTAAGAATCAGCACGAGCGCATCGGACAGCTCTACTTCCTTCAGCGCGTTCAACAGATCGTCAATCAATTCAAAGCTGATGGCATTGCGCTTTTCCGGACGGTTCAGTGTGATCGTTGCGATGCCGGAATCGTATGTGAGTTGAATTGTCTTGAAGTTCATTTCGTAGCTTCGTTAAGGAAAATCAAATCGCCGAAATTAAATCATCATCGACGGAATTTGTGTAACGCGCGCCCATTTCTGCAGACGCGCGCAGTAACGTATCCAGCGGTTTCAGCGGAGGTAACTCCGCGCCATGCGGCCTCAGGGTTTCAATCACGGTCTCGGTCGCAATATTGCCGACCAGTGCGTCTTGTGCGAAAGGGCAGCCGCCGAGTCCGCCGATTGCCGAATCGAAGCGGCGGCAACCGGCGTTGTATGCGGCGAGAATCTTAGCGGCTGCGTGTTCGGGACGGCTGTGCAAATGCACGCCGATCTCGAGATAATCGTACTTCGTCATCACCGCGCCAACGAGTTCGCTGATCTGTTCTGGCGCTGCCATGCCGACCGTGTCGGCCAGGGAAATCATGCGCAGGTTATCAACTTCCATCAGCGAGATGGCTTCGATGACCTCGTCCACATTCCACAGATCGCCATAGGGGTTGCCAAATGCCATCGAGATGTAAACGACCACGTCCAAAGCAGCATCGTCAGCTTTCTTCTGGATTTTTTCCAATTCTTCGAGCGCGTCCTCCGCTGACTGATTCTGATTCTTGCGCAAAAAAGTTTCAGAAATCGAATAAGGAAATCCGAGCGTGTGAACTGCATGCGTATCAATCGCCCGCTGCGCGCCTTTTTCGTTGACCATGATGCCGATGATCTCCACGTCGTCGGGCGGATCGAGTTCCTTCAATACCTCTTCCGAGTCTGCCATCTGCGGCACAGCTTTCGGCGAAACGAACGAGACCGCATCGATGTGCTTGAATCCTGCGCTGATCAATGCTTGCAGGTAGGCGCGCTTGATGTCAGACGGTATCTGGCCTTTCAGCCCTTGCCAGGCATCGCGTGGACACTCGATAAGTTTCACGGCTTCGGACATATTGAACGATCGGGCGATTGAGTGATCGAGCGATTGCAAAAGAAAAGCGACGAGGGATCAATGGCTCAATCGCTCAATGACTCAATGACTCAATCTCTACGTTTGCAGCACTCCTACCTTGAACTCCAGCACGTCTGGATTCAGCGCCGACGCCTCGAGAGCCTGCGTAATGGCGTCCCGCGTTTCTATGGGATCGATGATCTTGTCGATCCACAGCCGGGCTGCACCGTAACGTGGATCAGTTTGCTCGTCGTACGTACGCTTGGTCGACTCGAACAATTCTTTCTTTTCTTCTTCGCTCAGCTTTTTGCCGCCGCGTTCCAGTTGTTTCACCTTGACTTCCACCAGCGTTCCCGCTGCGGAGTCTCCGCCCATCACAGCGTACCGCGCAGTCGGCCAGGCGAAGACGAAGCGCGGATCGAAAGCCTTGCCGCACATCGCATAATGTCCCGCGCCGAAAGATCCTCCGACGATGACGGTAATTTTTGGCACAACGGAATTCGACACTGCATTCACCATCTTCGCGCCGGCTTTGATGATGCCGCTCCATTCCGCGTCGCGGCCCACCATGAAGCCGTTCACGTCGTGAAAGAAAATCAAGGGAATCAAATTCTGATTGCAGTCCATGATGAAGCGCGCGGCTTTTTCTGCCGATTCCGTGTAGATGACTCCGCCGAATTCGATCCGTTTATGGCCTTCGTGATCAGTCTGCTGAGCGTGCAGTTTCTGGTTGGCGACAATGCCTACAGCAAAGCCACTGATGCGTCCGTAACCGCAGATCAGAGTCTTTCCGTATTCCGGTTTGTATTCGTCGAAGCGGCTGCCGTCGAGCACACGCATGAGAATCTCTTTCATGTCGTAGGGGCGTGCAGGCGAGGAATCATAAATGCCGTAAATTTCCTCGGCAGCCAGCGCAGGATCGACTGGCTTTTTGCGGTCCCACGGAGATTGGCGGCGGTATCCCCATTTTTCGACGATGGAGCGAATCCTCGTCAAGCAAGCCTTATCGTCGGGTTCTCGGAAATCCACGGTGCCACTGATGCCTGCGTGCATGGCCGCGCCGCCCAAATCCTCCGCCGAAACCTTCTGTCCGATCGCAGCTTGCACCAACGCAGGTCCGGCCAGGAACAATCCGCTGCCGTCGGTCATCAGAACGTGATCGCACATCACCGGCAGATAGCCGCCACCAGCCACGCACATGCCCATGATGGCCGCGGTTTGTGGAATACCCAGAGCGGACATGACAGCATTGTTGCGGAATACACGGCCGAAATCGTCGGTGTCTGGAAAGACATCTTCTTGCAGCGGCAGAAACACGCCCGCCGAGTCCACCAGATAGATTGTTGGAACGTGATTCTCGATCGCGATGTTCTGGGCGCGAATCACTTTCTTCGATGTCATGGGGAAAAATGCGCCTGCCTTCACCGTGGCGTCGTTCGCGATGATCATCACCATGCGAGTGTGAATGCGCGCGAGACCCGTGATTACGCCGGCAGCCGGCGCGCCCCCCCACTCTTCATACATTCCGTGCGCCGCGTAAATCCCCAGCTCGAAAAAAGTCCCAGGATCGGCAAGCAACTCAATGCGCTCACGCGCAGTGAGCCGGCCTTTCGCATGCTGATTTTCGATGGCCTTGGGGCCGCCGCCCTCGCAGATTTTCTCGCCTTCATTGCGCACCTGCGACATGAGATCGGCCAGAAAACGCATGTTGGCCTCGAAGCGCGCCGAGGTGGGATCGACTTTCGTCGTCAGAACGTTGGACGCCTGAGACGAAGCAACGGCGGGAGCTTCAACACGATCAGTCATGGGTAAGAGAGCGGACTGTTTACGGTATACCACTCCGGCGGGAGCGCGCAACGCAAGGCAGATCCGGGTAGTGGTTCGGTTTGAATTCGTTTTGAAAGGGCGCGGCTTCAGCCGCGCCGTAAATGCCTCAAAATCAATCGCGGCGCTCGCAGAGCCAACACGCACTCCCGCGAAAGCCGGTTCGTCCCATCCTCCGACCGCAGCCGCAATACCCACGCGCCGTCGCGCTCATCGAGATGAAAGAAGTCTCCGGGCATCGGTGCTATGAGGCGATTTTAAGCCTTGTCATTCCTCACCGGGCTAAAAGCCCGGTGAGGAACCTGCTATCCTTTGGAGGAGGAGCGGACTAAGCCTCTAGACGATAACTTCTGAACTTTTCGGCAACAGTTACGCGGGTGGCTCTGGCTCTTTCACGGCGGTAACACGGGTTCAAATCCCGTCGGGGACGCCAAGATTCTAGAGGGGTTAGTTGCGTTGGCTATTTCGGCGCTTCTCGCCGATCACGATGGAGTCACGATAGAGGTCGAGAAGGTCTCAGATGGAAATGCGGGTTCCCGCTGAAATATGGGGCCCCAATGGCGTTGGGAAGAATGTCTATCGAGAGCTGCCTGCCAGCAGAGGCGCACAAACAATATATCCGTCTGCGCAATCAAAAAAGCGAGACGGCGCGGGAGAGCTACCAGACCAAGCTCACCGGTATTAGAAGGGAAAGCGCGGCACGAGGGGTCTTGCGATCTGGCTATCAAGACCTCGCTGAATGGAATGTGACCGAGGAGTTCATCGGCCAATATGCCTATAGCTGGTTTGAAGCCGCCATCGAGACGTGCAAACTTTACGAGATTCCCCTTGATCAAGATCGCTGCAAATGCATCGAAAACGGCGTTCGGGATTTGCTGGTTGCTCAATATCGAAATTCGCTAAAAAACACCGCGTCAGGGGGCTCGAAATTCACTTGTGGAGCGCATTAAGGGTTGTCGATTTCCAATTTTTAATAGGGTCCAGATCGACCTTGAAAAGGCGAGGGTCGAAAGTCAGCGACAACGGAGGGAGCATATGCCACGAAGTCTGACTCCTGAAGAAAAAAATGTTCTTGCGGTGCTATCTGATCCGCCAGAACAACTCCAACTGGACCAGTTAGCTCAACGCGCCTCAATGCAGGATGAACGAGCAGGTTTGTTGAGAGCCATCGATAGTCTGCGTATTCGTGGCTTCGTAAAGTTCATTCCGCTCAAAGATAACAATGCGCTAGTTGATGCGGCAAACATCACCATATTGCCCTCAGGTCTGAAGTTCGTAGAAGAAGCGGAGCCTCCTAACAGTGCGAGTACGGCCACCAGTGCAACGAGTCGCGGTCAGACGAAGCTGCGCACTGCGATTGTCATCAACATCCTGATTGCGTCGCCATCGGATGTAAGCGAAGAGAGGGACGTGGCTACTGGGGTGATCTATTCGTGGAATGCAGCGCATTTTGAGAGTACTGGCATCATGCTGAACCCCATCAGGTGGGAGACCCACTCGTTCCCCGCGTCTGGAGACCGGCCTCAGGCGATCATTAACAAACAGATTGTTGATCGAGGCGACCTGCTAGTTGGAATCTTCGGATACCGCCTAGGGACGCCAACGGGCGAGGCCCAGTCTGGCACGATTGAGGAAATCGAACGATTTCGGAAGACCGGCAAGCAAGTGGCGCTGTACTTTTCGACTGCGCCGGTACCGCGAGATGTAGACCGAGAGCAACTGAGGGCGCTTGAGGAATATCAGGAGGAGCGAAAGAAGGATACTTTGTACTCTACTTTCGATTCACCTGAGGAGTTGCGCCGACATTTGACGCAGCATCTGCCTAAGATAGTTTCAGAGGTGCACACAAAGCTCCGAGAGACAGGCGAACTTGAGGGTCTTCAAGAGGAAATTCAGAAGATTGAAAGCAAATCAGAGCAAAAACTGTCGCAAATTACAAACGAAACAACGGACCAAGTCCCGCTTGCTGACTTACTCTCGGAATTAGAAGATGATCTCGCGTGCACTGAGGCTCCCCAGCTCGGTGTCGCGTACCGTCGGCCTTACAACAATGTTTGGAAAGCAAATCGGAACAAATTTAAGCTTCCTGAACCTCTTCGAGCTGAGTTGACGCGCGTCTACCGTAAGATCGATAGCTGGTCCGATGTCGTTGAGTCTGGATTGAATCCGAACCTGGGAAGCATGGAACTCATGCAGATCGTCGTGGCGCTGAAGAGTGAGCTCCCGACTGTAATTAAACAGCTTAGCGAAATTATCGCGAAAAATAATCCGCCCTCGGTATGGTCGAGACTCTGATAGCATCGGTTCGCACGCATACCGGAGACTAGAATCGCCTGCTCCCGGCGGTAACACTTTTCGCTAACCATCTCCACGGAAGCCACTTCGCTTAGTCCGTTTGAAACCCGATCACGCTGTGGCAGGCGGCCTATCCCTTCGAGTTCCCTGCGAAAGGGTGGAACTGCTGCTGCCTCAGCAGATTTCCACAGGCCCATTGTGACATCTGACCTTGTCCACAGCCCACGACTTGCGCAATCATGGTTGAGACCGTGACAGCTGGCAGAGCCAAATCGGCTGCGCCCGGAAGTCGTTTGTTACCTATACTTTAGTACCTAAGTTCTTTGAAATCCCGATCTTGCGAGGAATTTCCCGCTAACGTGGTGATTCCAGAGATTATGTAAAAAAGGGGGGGAGAGGGGTGCCCTCGAAAAAAAGGCGAAGCGCACGTAAAGCGGCCCGCGAACCAACCAGCCCCCATGAATTTATTTTCGATGAGGAATCCGGAAGCCGGGAACCCGAGCCCGAAACTAATCCCGCTTCTCCATCCACTCAGCCAACCGGCAACCATCGTCCTCGAGCAGGAAAGTTCCCGTCCCGAAGCACTCGCCGAAGATGCGGTGTGTGTCGTGGTCGCGCGCGGCGCGAGTAATCCATTGCTTGCCGACCTCGTACTGAGAAGCCGTGAACCACTTTTGCGGCAATACTTCTACCAGCCCGGCCTGCAGGTAGATGACGAAAAGCGCGAACGCCGGATCGTCGGGACTCATCGCTTTATAGCTGGTGGGAACGATGAGTTCATCGACGGCCGCAAGTTCTGCCGGAACTTCAATCTTGTGCATGCCTGGTGTTAGAGAGAGCGGAACTTCAAAGTCTGCGATTGGCGCACTAGTGGCGTAGATGCGATCCGATGATTGCTTGAACCAGCCTGCAATTTCAGCGAGGTCGAACCCTTTAAGCTGATCAACCTCGAAAGCCGTGAAGCGGATATTTCGCCCTTCCGGACACCAGATTCCCAGCGATTGCGGCGAAGCAAGAAAGGGTCGGCAATATGTGTTCAAGGCCAGCCGCGGTTTCTCGGGTTCGTGCTCTGGCGCAAGACTGACGACGTACCCAAGCGCACCCTGCTCGCCGTGGTGGGTCCAAACAAAGTTCTGCCTTGAAGGAGAAAGAAATGCAGGAAAGGTCTTCCAATACCACGGCGCCGGGCCGACGGTGTGATCAAGTTGTTGCCGGATGCTGGTCAGATTTGGGGTGGGCATGAGAGGAATTGAGCGATTGTGCGATTGAGTCATTGAGCGATTGAAAATCTTGGGCTGTACAATCGCACAATGACTCGATCACCCAATCGCTCAATCAACTGGCCACGCCAGCGCCCTTCACATTGGCTCGAATAAACTTGACGATGTCATCCATTGCCGTGCCCGGTTGAAAGATCGCCGCTACGCCGAGTTTTTTCAGTGCGTCGATATCCTGGTCGGGAATAATTCCACCTACCAGCACGAGAACATCATCCATTTTGTTTTGCTTAAGCAGGTCCATGACGCGCGGTACGATCGCATTGTGGGCGCCGGAGAGAATCGACAGGCCAATCACCTGCACGTCTTCCTGCAGCGCCGCGCTGACGATCATCTCCGGCGTCTGCCGCAGGCCGGTGTAAATCACTTCCATGCCGGCGTCGCGCAACGCGCGGGCAATCACCTTGGCGCCGCGGTCGTGACCATCGAGCCCCGGCTTCGCCACCAGCACGCGAATCTTAAGATCGGGCATCGCGGTCGTCCGAATGATGCTTGATTAGTTTGTAGACCGGTCGTAGAGCCAGTGAAGATAAAAGAACCCAATTAAAGAGTTGCAGAAGGATAGACCACGGCCAGCGATGTCGGAGCACGAAGTCGGCAATACTGATTCCAAGCATTATTCCGAGCATGAGGAAACAGATGCATACCCAAAGCAAAGACCGGACGGTAACGTCTGAGTTAACGTCTGCTCCATTCCACCAGCCGTTCCTTGATGCATCGTTGAGTTGCTCGAACATGCGGGTATTATAAGCCAGAGTGGTTGTGACCCCTGAACCTCTTCTGGCTAAAGCGTCTTCGTATCCAGACTCTGCCATAAATACCAGCAGGCCACGGTGCGGTAAGGTTCCCAGCACTTGGCAATCTTCTCCATCTGCTCGGGGCTGGGAAGCGTGATCTTTAGCTTTGGACTCTTCTTTGCAGCCGCAGATTTCTTCGTTTTTGCTTTCGAAGATTTTTTCGCGATCACTGCCTTAGCCTTCTTTACTTCGAGATAGTGCTTGTACATCGCCATCCGGATTCCGAAGTCGCCTGTCGGCAGCACGTTCTCGCGATTGAGCGTAAACATTAGAAACATCTGCGCGGTCCACACGCCGATGCCTTTGACCTGCGTCAAATGTTCAATCACCTCGTGGTCGGGCAATTCCGGCAGCCGCACGAAATCGAGCAGTCCCGCCGCCGTCTTCGCCGCCAGATCTTTCAGATATGCTGATTTCTGTTTCGACAGTCCAGCGCTGCGCATTTGCTCATCGCTCAGCTTGAGAATGCCCTCCGGCATAAGCGGTTCCCCTGCGAGCGCCGCAAATTTGTTAAAGATCGTCACTGCGGCTTTTCCGTTCAGTTGCTGGTAAACGATGGCCTCCGCTAGGCTGTGAAACTCCGGCCGCCCCATGCGCATGCGGCAGGGGCCAATGCGTTCAATGATTGCCCGCATGACCGGATCGGATTTCTTGAGATGGACAAGAGCCTTTCGCATGGCCTTTACATTTACCACAAAACTTCAGCGCAAGCGAATAAAAAACGAAAATTGACGCAAGGCTTCGGCTACTGCTCCTTTTTGACCGCAATCCCCAGTACCTCGAATCTTGCACCGCGCACCAAACTCGCAGCTCCCAGGAACGCTCGCGCAGGAAAATCGCCGTGGAAGTAGGTTTTATAAACGGCGTTGAAGGTATCGTAGAGTTTCAAGTCCGTACAGAAAATCTGCACTGAGACCACGTCGTCCATAGTTAGGCCGGCAGACTCAACTGTTTGCTTCACGCCGTCCATCACCAGGCGTGCCTCGTCCTCCGCGCTCGCTGGCGGCGCATCCGTCTTTGCATCGAGTCCGATGTGGCCCGCGATGTAAAGCGTGTTGCCCACCAGCACGCCGTCGCTGAAGGGGAGCGCCTTCATGGCGGCCGGGCGTGTCTTAACGATGTACTTGCGGTCCGCCGCGCCTGCCGATACACAGCACGTAAGAAGTATGAACAGCCCGATCATCTTATGCAGTCTCATTGGATTTTCCTCATTGGTAGATTGAAACGCTGGATATGCAGGGTAACACCGTCAGCGAAAGGCAGCCACCAACAGTCCGCCAAGCCCTCCACCCAACACCACCCACAAACTGTCTCCCTTTTCCCGTGAGGCGTCCCGGCGTAATCTAAGACCTAGAGCACAGTCCGGGCCGGCTCATGCGCTGGCCGTGAAATTTTTGGGAGGAATGCAATGGCAGCATTGGTAGTCGGCACCAAAGCGCCGGAATTTGAATTAAAAGCGATGGATGGCCGAACATTCATACTCCGGGACGAACTGGTGCACGGGCCGGTCGTGCTGGCGTTTTTCAAAGTGTCCTGTCCAACCTGCCAGTATGCATTTCCGTTTCTCGAGCGTCTGCACCGAGCTTATGGACGCCGTGCCTCCGGAAAACAGAGTGTGACTTTGGTTGGGGTCTCACAGAACGATCCCAAACAGACCGCTGCGTTTACCAAAGAATTTGGTGTGACGTTTCCCGTGCTGCTCGACGATCGGGAAACGTATCGCGTCTCGAATGTCTATGGCCTGACCAATGTGCCCACTGTATTTTGGATTGCCCAGGATGGCGAGATCGAAGTTTCCAGTGTCGGCTGGGTGAAGGCCGATTTCTCAGAGATCAATCGCAAGATCGCCGAGTCGGGAAAGATCGCTCCGGCCACGGTTTTCAAGCCTGGTGAAGACGTCCGTGATTTCCGCGCCGGTTGAAGCTCGAAGAATTGATCCCGCGGTTCGCGGGGCTCATTTAAAAACTCATAACTAAGGTTGCTAAACTAAAGAGGGCGTGAATCGTGCCAACCCACCGAAAGGCCACTCGTCTACGGTACACTCGGACAATCGTCTGAAGGCCTACGGAAAAGCTGGCCTACCGTGCCCTTAATCTCCTCCACGTTACGACTAAACTCGTTGTGTCCATTACAATTCCCCCAAGTCAAAACACGGCGATTTTGTAGGGCGCAAATATTCCAATGCGTTTTGAGGGGAAGACACTAAATTTATGCGAGCAATCCTGACCAAGGGTGCCCTGATTTGCGTCATTACGACTGTTAGCCTATCGGGCTTTGGGGAGGGATTCTTTGCCGAGCCGGTCGCGACTTCTGCTGCGCCAGCGCCAGCCGCAAAACGCGAAGTTGTGTCGGCGCGTCTGCCGGGCGCTGCCTTTGCTGCAATGGAAACCATCAACCCAGAACATATTCGCTGGCATGTTCGTTATCTCTCGCACGACTTGCTGGAAGGGCGCGGAACCGGACAGCGCGGTGGCGATATTGCGGCCGAATACATCGCGACACAATTTGCCGAGTATGGATTGAAGCCCGCCGGGGAAAACGGATCGTATTTACAAAAAGTGCCGCTGGTCGGTATTACAACACTGCCGGAGACACGGTTCGCGCTGGTTCCGAAGCAAGGCGCGGCGATGAACCTGAAGCCGCTCGAGGAATATGTTGCCTACGACCGCACGCAGCAAGCTGAGTCGGATGTGGATGCCGACATTATCTACGTGGGCTACGGCATCGAAGCTCCGGAATATAACTGGGACGATTACAAAGGCGTGGATGTGCGCGGTAAGGTGCTGCTCATGCTGGTGAACGAGCCGCCATCCGACGATCCAAAGTTTTTCAAGGGCAAGGCACTTACCTATTATGGGCGCTGGACTTACAAATACGAAGAGGCGGCGCGCAAGGGCGCGGTGGGCGTGATTCTGGTTCATAGGGACGACATGGCGAGTTATGGTTGGGAAGTGGTGCGGAATTCAAATTCAGGAGAGCATTCCTATCTGAAACTTGAGGGGCCCGCGCTGCAGGTTGCGTCATGGGTACATCTGGATGTGGCGAAGAAGCTCGCAGCGAGTGCAGGCATGGATCTGGACAAGATGATGATGGATGCCCGCTCGCGCGAGTTTCATCCCGTGAGCCTTGGAGTGAAGTTGAAGGCGCATATGGTGAGCAAGGTGCGCAATTTTGAATCGAACAATGTGCTGGCCATCCTGCCCGGCTCCGACCGCAACTTGAAGGGTGAGGCGGTGATGTACACCGCGCACTATGATCATTTCGGCATCCGTCCTGAAATGCCGGCGGGCAACAACATTTTTCACGGCGCCGCCGACAATGCGACGGGCTGCGGCATTTTGCTGGAGGTGGCGCGGGCGTTCAGCGTGGCCAAAGACCGGCCAGGCCGCTCGATAATTTTCGCGGCCGTCACGGCGGAAGAGCAGGGACTGCTTGGGTCGGAATATTTGGGCAAGCATCCGCCGATTCCAGCAGGGAAGATTGCGCTCGATTTGAATTATGACAACGTACTGCCTCTAGGTGCGCCGGAAGAAGTCGAAGTCTCGGGTGCGGAGCGGACAACTTTCTATCCGTGGGTACAGGCGACTGCGAAGGATTTCCGCTTGGCGATTCGACCGGAAGCTTTCCCGGAGCAGGGAACTTACTACCGCTCCGATCATTTTAGTCTGGCACGTGTGGGCATTCCATCGTTCTCGATCGACCAAGGCGTGAAGTTCAAAGGTCACGATGAGGCTTGGGGCCGGGCACAGGAGAAAGAGTTCGTCGAAAATCGCTATCACCGGCCGAGCGATGAATACCATCCGGAGATGGATTTCGTCGGCGATGCAGCCATGGCACGATTCGGATTCGCTCTTGGCTGGGAGGCGGCCAGTCTTACTCGTCTTATCGGTTGGCAAAAGGGCGACGAATTTGAAGCGGCGAGAGTGAAGAGCCAATAAGCTTGGTACCTCGTGTCTGGCAAACTGGAAGTCAGGTCCGCGTTTCGTTAGCTCCTGCGCAGGCTACCCGAACCAAAACAATCAACAATCAAAAATCAACAATCAGCAATTCCCGCTCTGCGTCTTCACGACTCCGTGGTGAAATGAATTTCCCATGGCAAAGCGGGTGAGCGTCGATCGTTGGTTGTTTACGGTGACCATGCTGCTGGTGTTTGTCGGGCTGGTCATGGTTTTTTCGGCCTCGGCGGTGATGGCGCGGGAACGCTTTGGATCTCCGTATGCATTCCTGCTGAAGCAGTTAATCTGGGCCTCGGCGGGACTGGTTGCGATGGTGATAACGATGCGGCTGGATTACCGACGCTACCGGCATCCAGCACTGGTGTTCTCCTTTATGGGGCTAACCACACTGCTGCTTATCTCAGTTTTCTTTCTGGACCGCTCCCACAATACTCACCGCTGGATTCACGCGGGAGGATTTTCTTTCCAACCCTCCGAGCTTGCCAAGCCGGCGCTGATTCTGTTTCTCGCTTATTTCCTCGAAAGCCGATCGAGGGCGGTGTCAGCTTCCGGATCGAATTCCGTGCTGTGTCCGATGCCGAGTTTCCTGGACGACTGGCGCAACACGCTCTTGCCCGCCGCCACGCCCGTCGCAGCGTTGCTGGGGCTGATCGTACTGCAACCCGACCTGGGTACTGCCATTGCCTGTGCGGGTGTCGCGGCATGCATCTTTTATGTGGCGGGTCTGAGGCTGCGATATTTCGGGTACGCGTTTGGGGCATCGCTGCTGCCGCTGTATTTCCTGATCTTTCATGTGAGCTTTCGGCGCGACCGTATTCTGGCCTTTATGAATCCCTATGCCGAGCGGCAAAAGGCGGGATTTCACCTGATTCAATCTCTAATCGCAGTCGGCACTGGCGGGATCACCGGAACCGGTTTGATGGAGGGCAAGCAAAAACTGTTTTACTTGCCGGAGCCTCATACTGACTTTATTTTTGCCGTGACCGCGGAAGAACTGGGACTTGTGGGCGCGATGTTTGTCGTGATGCTGTTCGCCATCTTTCTATGGCGCGGGATGCGAACCTCGTGGCGGACGGAAGATTTATTCGGAAGATATCTCGCAGTGGGAATCACCAGTATGGTGGTTCTGCAGGCATTCATCAACATCAGCGTGGTGCTGGGCATGATGCCGACCAAGGGTATCCCGCTGCCGCTGGTGTCGTATGGCGGCTCGTCTCTGTTTGTGACGCTCGCATGCGTAGGCGTGCTGTTGAATATTACGAAGCAGACGGAATGACCAACCGCTTCCCCGGCGGCGCCAAAGCCCTAGGGATCCCTCGACTCCGCAAGCGCTTCGCATTCACGAAGCGTTTGTTCCGCTCAGGATGACAATTCAACGTGGTTTATAGTCACCTTATGCGTGCCATTCTGGCGGGCGGCGGGACGGGAGGGCATGTGATCCCGGCGCTGGCCATCGCCAACGAACTCAAGAAAAGTTATGCAGCCGAGGTGCTGTTCATCGGGACGGCGCGCGGGATTGAGAATCGCCTGGTGCCGGCGGCAGGATATCCGCTGCAACTGGTGCGGGTGGGGGCGCTGAAAAACGTAAGTTTTATGACGCGTGCGAAGACCGCATTCTACTTGCCGCACGCGGTCTGGGACGCGGGCCGCATGTTGAACGAATTCGCTCCGGATGTGGTGATTGGCGTGGGCGGATATGCCTCTGGGCCGGCGATGCTGGCAGCGGTGGTGAAACATATTCCGACGCTGGCGTTTGAGCCGAACGTGGTTCCGGGATTTGCAAACCGAGTGGTGGCGCGATTTGTCTCCGGTGCAGCCGTGCACTTTGAGGAGACGGCGAAATATTTCCGTCACACAGAGGTGACAGGAGTGCCGGTGCGGCAGGCATTTTTTGATATTGAAGCGAAGCGCAGCGGGACACCGACTCTGCTGGTCTTCGGTGGAAGCCAGGGAGCGCACGCGATCAACGACGCGATGATCCGCTGTCTGCCTGAGCTGCGCCGGCAAGCGCCGGGCATTCACATCATTCATCAGACCGGCGAGCGTGATTATAATGACGCGCTGGCTGCATATGGGAGTTTGGGCGAATCGGCGGAGGTGTCGAAGTTTATCGAAGACATGCCGTCCGCGTTCTCTCTCGCTGACTTGGTGGTATGCCGGTCGGGCGCGAGTACGGTCGCGGAGATCACGGCGGCGGGAAAGCCTGCGATTTTCGTGCCGTTTCCGCGCGCGGCCGACGATCACCAGCGCGTGAATGCGGAGGCGCTGGAGCGCGAGGGAGCGGCCGTGGTTGTCGAGGAATCGAAGCTGGAGGGAGTCTGGCTGGCGGAGACGATCGCTGCGTTACTAAATGATTCGCGGCGGTTGCAGGCGATGAGCGATGCGGCGCGGAGTTTAGCACATCCGAATGCGGCGCGGGATATTGCGGCGATGGCGGTAAGGGTGGCGGGAGTGGAGAAATTTGGTAACTGAGTAATCGGGTAATTTAGTAATTTGTATTTCGGTGTAACCGAGCGGCAAATTACTCAATTACCAAATTACAAAATTATTACTTAATTTGTTATCCATGTTTGCCAAGATTCAGCAGATACATTTTGTAGGCATTGGCGGGATCGGCATGAGCGGGATCGCCGAGGTACTGCTGAATCTCGGCTACAGAGTTTCGGGATCGGACCTGAAGAGTTCTACGGTCACGCAGCGGCTGGAAGGAATTGGCGCAGCAGTCTTTGAGGGACATCGCGCCGAAAATATTGCCGGGGCCGAAGTGGTGGTGACGAGTTCCGCGATCGCGGCGGAGAATCCTGAGGTCGTTGAAGCTCACAAACTGCATGTGCCGGTTATTCAACGGGCCGAGATGCTGGCGGAGTTGATGCGGTTGAAATATGGGGTTGCGATCGCCGGCATGCATGGGAAGACCACGACCACTTCCATGGTCGCAGCGGTGCTGGCTGCGGGCGGCCTTGATCCTACAGTAGTGGTCGGCGGGCGCGTGGATGCGATGGGATCTAATGCGCGCCTCGGTAAATCGCAATATCTGGTGGCCGAAGCGGATGAGAGCGACCGGTCGTTTCTGAAGCTCTCGCCAATTCTTTCGGTGGTGACCAACATCGACCGTGAGCACATGGATTGTTACCGCAATATGCGGGATGTGAAGAAAACGTTTCTGGAGTTCATGGACCGTGTGCCGTTCTACGGGATGGTTGTGGTGTGCAATGACGATCCCACGCTGCGGCGGTTGCTGCCGGAGGTGCAGCGGCGGACAGTGACGTATGGGACGAAGCGCGGGTCGGATTTTCTGATCAAGGTTCATGGCACGAAGCCTGCAACGGGCGAGTCTGTGTCACCCACCTTTGCCGCAGAGAACGCGGCAAAAATGGGGCACCCACAGCCGTTGAGCCGGTTTCGCGTGAGCTATCGCAAGAAAGATTTGGGAGAGTTCACGCTGCACGTGCCGGGAGTGCATAACATCCTGAACGCGACTGCGGCAATTGCGGTGGGCGTGGGTCTGGATGTTGGCGTGGAGGCAATCCGTGCCGCGCTCGATCAGTTCCGCGGCGTCGACCGGCGGTTTCAATTGCGCGGGCGCGTTGCGGGTGTGAGCGTGATTGACGATTACGGACATCACCCGACCGAGATCAAGGCTACCCTGGCGGCAGCGCGGCAGTGCGGGTTTCGCAAGGTTCATGTGATCTTCCAGCCGCACCGCTATACGCGCACGCGCGATCTGGTCGAGGACTTCACCACTGCCTTTGGCGACGCGAATTCCCTTTTCGTTCTTGATATTTATGCGGCGAGTGAAAAGCCGATCGAGGGCGTCAGCGGGGAAGCATTGGCGAGAGCTATTCGCAAAAATGGCGGGCCGGATGCGCACTATATGAGTTCGTTCGCGGATGCGGTGAACTCAGTCGCGGCGGCGGCTCAGGACGGGGACATGATTCTTACCCTGGGCGCGGGCAACGTATCGCAGTTGGGGCCGATGATTCTGGAAAGGCTCAAAGAAATCGACGGCCATGGAAGCGCAAAGTGATAAAATTACATATGAGCATGTGTATGCTTATGTGCATACAGAAGGGTGACGGTAATGAAAACAGCCAGATTGCAGGTTTTGACGACACCCGCTTTCCGGGATTGGCTGCGCAAAGAGGCGAGCAGGGCGGGAATCAGCGTGGGGGAACTAGTCCGCACACGCTGTGAGCGAAGGGCGGGCGACGAAGAGGCCGCGTTGGCGGATCTGACAGCGCTTCTCCGCAAAGAAGTGACTGCGACACGAGCCGTGGTGCGACGCAACCTGGACGAAACACGGGCGATTCTCAGCGATCTGAGAGCACGCCGCAAAGCAGATGCGGCAGGAGACCGGGTATGAGCGTGTTCAGCGAGGCGGTTGCTGCCGTGCAGTCGGCTTTGAAACTCTCAGACGAATTGCGCCGAGCATCGCAGGACCTCAAGGATATGGCCGTGGAGATACGCGACCACGACCGCCGGATCACACGACTGGAAGCGCAGTGGGAGACGGCTGCGCTACTGTCGAGAAGGCGGCTGGAATAGAGCGATTGGACTTGTATGATTTACTGCTAACGGATCGGCGCGAAGCTCGTCCAATCTGCCATAAGGGAATATGGCGATGAAATCGACGCAAGGATGGGGATGGTTGGCGGCTGGAATCATAGCATTGGGCTTGAATGGGATTTATCACGACGGCGGCGCGGCTTGGGCTCGCCGGAATGTTGGTCAGGTCATCGAGCGAATCGAGAGCCGCACGGGTCCCGTACTTGCTTTGGCTGCGGGACGAGCTGATTGGTTCTTGACCCAAGCTAAAATCACCGCCGCGCAGGAGCAAACCGCATCCTGCCGCGCAGCCACCGCCGTGGCGCGCTTCCAGACGAAGATGGCTCGAACCCAGACGGGCATGGCTAGGATCGAGGAGATGTCGGCGCGGGAAGAAGCTGCTTTGGCTCGTGTCGAGGCGAATCGGGCGCGGATTGAGGCTCAAGTCACTCGCGCACGCTTTGAACCGGCGACGTTTAATCCCGTTGCGTGCCCGCATTTGCGGGTGAAGGTTCCGCGCGTGCAGATTTTGGCTCCAGTAGTGCATGTCGATCTAGGATCGATGTAGACGGCGTTTGCCTGATCTTCCTCTATTGTTAGCGGATGCGGAATGATTGCCGCATCCGCTTTCTTGCTTAAGAGCTGGGAAATTCGAATGATGCCCAATGCGATTCCTCACTGTGAAAAACTCCAACATTTTGTCTATCTCAAACTTGAAAATAAAGTTATAGTTTGAGTGCTCAGCGATTCCTCTACGACAACTGACCTGAATTGATGGCGCGGAAGTCCGGCAGCA
>CAYOVU010000241.1:0-21415 GCA_964407505.1 uncultured Acidobacteriaceae bacterium
CGGCCTCGATCAGTCGCAGCTTTACGAAGGCCGCGATCTGGCGCTGACTACCGATTTTCGGCAGGTGCTCGGCGAGGCGGTCACGCGGCACTTGGGGAACAAGAATCTGAGTGACGTTTTTCCGGGATATGAGAATCAGCCGGGGAAGTTCTTGCACTATCTCGGGTGAACTGACTCGCAAACGCGCTACCTGCGACCGCGAATCGATTCAGTTACGCCGACTTGCTGGAGGCGATACCGAGTGTAATCGATCCAGGCTTCCCCCGCGAAAAATGTGATCGTAAATCCCAGCCAAAACGCAATACCGAAGAATTCATGCGGCGAGACCTTGCGGAAAGCAAAAAACATGCCCACAATCGGTCGTGTCGTGGCCACGCCCAAGCTAATAGCGAAAGCGCGAATCATCCACTCGCGATGCTGGGCCACTTCTTTGCGGCGGATGTGCCGGTAAGCCTTGATAAGGCAAAACAAGAACAGAATGGCGAACAATGTGGTCGCCGCGGTTTCATTCAGCCCGCCAATGTTCATTGTGAAGCTCATCACCAGCGCCGAAATTCCAATTACTAGTCCTGTTACGACAAGAATTCTTCCCAGCCAACGATGAACTTTCAGATGCTTGGCTCGGATACTGGGAGCAAACTGCAGCAGAGCGAGCGCAAGAAATAGCGCGCCCGGAATGATATGCACGAGAGTCAACGCCATGTGCCGGGCAAATCCTATATCCAGGGCCGCAGCCGGTGGATACTTGCCAGCGAACACTTCAGGCCAGAACAAGACCAGCGCTCGTCGCGTTGCGGCTGCAACGCCGATCACAGCCAGAAGAATCACTCCGATCCAAACGAAGCGAGTCGCTCGTTGTTGCAGAGCCAAGAGTCCTCCCCAATGCAATTCCTTACTCTATGAAGACGGCGGAAGGGATGATGTATTTTACGAAGGGATGAAATTTCTCGAAATTGGTGGATGAGATCGGAGCAACAAGTACAATCACGGCCGGGTTAGATTTCAATCAGCACATCGCCGCCTTCAATCTTCAGTGGATATACAGCCACCTTCATGATGGGATCCTGATCGGCGGCGCCGGTCTTTGGATCCCACGCCCAGCCGTGCCACGGGCATACAACTTTACCGCCTTCGATCATTCCCTGCCCCAACGGACCGCCGCGATGCAGGCAGACGTTATCCATCGCGCTATAGGAACCGTTGACGTTGGCGACACAGATCGTCCTTGCGCCGCAAGGAAATTCTTTGGCTTCGTCGGTGGGAGGGAGTTCGGATTGAACCGTTAGTTTGGTGAATGTCGGCATTGGATACCAGCAATTGGCAATTGGCAGTTAGCACTCGGCTCCAATCGATTCACTAACTGCTAATTGCTTTATTTCGGCTGCAAGGTTTGGGCAATCATTACTTGCCTCTTAAACGCTTCCATCATATTTGGATCAAGACGAACTTCCGTAGGCTTCTTCGCCAGCGTCATGGTATCGATTTTGTCCTGCAGCTTTAGCAGTGCGTAGAAAAGATTTTCCGGCCGCGGCGGACATCCGGTGACGTAGACATCCGTTGGTACGATTTTGTCGACGCCCTGCAACACGGCATACGTATTGAACGGACCTCCCACCGACGAGCACGCTCCCATCGATATCACCCACTTCGGGTCGGGCATTTGGTCGTAGATGCGCTTCACCACGGGCGCCATCTTTAGCGTGACCGTGCCAGCCACGATCATTAAATCGCTTTGCCTCGGGCTGGGACGAAACACTTCCGAACCGAAGCGCGCGATATCGAAGCGAGCCGTCGACGAAGCGATCATCTCGATGGCGCAGCAGGCCAAACCAAACGTCATCGGCCAGACGGCCGATTTACGCGCCCAGTTGAAGACGTAATCGACCGTACTGATCATGAAATTCTTTTCAAACTTGTTTTGCAGCCAGCCCATGAAGTGACCTCAGTCGGCACTATTATAGTTCGCGGCACGAGTTGCCCGCCAGCCTGCACTCAGCTACAAATAGACTTCCATGTTCTCAACCAATGGGGCGGCAGTGCCTGATTCCCACCCGGCTCGCGTATGGCTTGATTTATGGAGTCGTATCCGCACGTCGCCTTTCTGGATGGTCGCCATAGCACTTTTCCTGCGCGTGGGCTGGATCGTTGTCGGCCACACTTACAAGTTCCAACCAATAGACAATCACTTCGGTTTTGGCTGGGAGATGGGCAGCATCGGCGCTGCTATTGCCTCGGGGCGCGGCTTCAGCAATCCCTTCGGCCCACTCACTGGGCCAACCGCGTGGGAACCGCCGCTTTATCCATACCTCATTGCGGGCGTGTTCCATATTTGCGGTATCTACTCCCGGACGTCGGCCTTTGTGCTGCTCACTCTTAACAGCGTTTTCTCTGCGCTCACTTGCATCCCGATTTTTCTTATCGCTCGCCGGATTTTCTCTGAGAAAGTCGCGGTCGGCTCCGCCTGGACGTGGGTTTTTCTGCCCTATGTCATGTTCTGGTGCACACGCTGGGTCTGGGAGACGAGTCTGTCGGCTCTGTTAGTTGCCGCAATTTTCTGGCTCACTCTTACTCTGGAAGAACGCGACCGATTGAAACCCTGGGTCGCCTTCGGTCTGCTCTGGGGAATTGCAGCTCTAAACAGCACATCGCTGCTCGCATTCTTGCCCGCCTCCGGATTGTGGGCCTGGTATCACCGCGCAAAACGCGGCAAGCGATCGTTGGCGGGCGTGGTGTTGGCCTCGGCGATTTTTCTTGCCTGCATCACGCCCTGGCTCGTACGCAATTACGAAACTTTCGGCAAGTTCGTCTTTCTCCGCGACAACTTTGGTGCAGAGCTGCGCCTGGGCAATGGCAACGGTGCCGATGGCACCTGGATGGAGTATTTGCATCCCACGCAGGATCTGTATGCCATGCGCCAATATCAAGCCATGGGCGAGCTCGCTTATATCGAGATGCGCAAGCGCGAGGCTCTCGATTACATCCGGGCGGACTATGGGCGCTTTGCTGTCTTGTGCATCAGGCGATTCATTTACTACTGGGCTGGAGCGCCGCGGCCCGGACGAGCCTTCTGGCTTGAAGAGTTGAAGAACTCGTTGTTCCTGGCCTCGTCCATCCTGATGTTCTGGGGCCTGGGCCGCGCTCTGCGGCAGTGCAAACCCGCCGCTTGGCTGCTGTTTTGGCTGATCCTCTTGTTTCCAGCGACTTACTACGTGGTCTTTCCCGGCCAGCGCTACCGGCATCCGATTGAGCCCGAGATTACGATCCTGGTGGTTTACTTACTGACCGAGGCCGGCCGGAACCAGACCGTGGACGCCGACCTGCAACGCTCCAGATAAAAAAATGGAACCCCACTGACTCTGCTCTCGTATAAGAATCACAGGGCGAGCTTTTTGAAGCTTGCTTTCTAACTAATTGCAAGCGGCTGCGTCTAAACGGTAACGGAGGAAGCTCATGAACCGCCAACGCCAATTTTCCACCTGGGCAGGTGTCGCGCTGGGAAGCATCTGCGCGTTATTCGTTCTTGCACTGAGCGCCCACGCTGCCGATCACCGCGGAGAATTCACCGAAGAGCTACACCAGACTTACACTCTTACTCAAAACGGCCGCGTGGAACTCGACAACATCAACGGCGCAGTTCACATCTCCACCTGGGATCGGAATGAAGTGAAGCTCGACGCCGTGAAGTATGCCGACCGGAAAGAGCGGCTCGATGAAGCTCACATCGACATCGATTCTGGCAAAGATTATCTTTCAATTCGAACCAAGTATCGCGATCACGACCTCACCTTCAACTGGGGTTCACACAATAACCCGGCGGGAGTCGAATACACCTTGACGGTACCGCGAGAAGCGCGCCTCGACGAAATCAAGTTGATCAATGGCTCGCTCGACATCACCGGCGCGGCAGGTGCGGTGCACGCTTCCTGCATCAACGGCAAACTGGAGGCGCACAACCTTTCCGGGCGCGCCGATCTCTCGACCGTCAATGGCCACCTCGACGCGCGCTTCGATCAACTGGCATCGTCATCCGTTGAACTGCATTCGGTCAACGGCTCGGTGGAATTGACCATTCCTTCGGACTCCAAGGCAGAAATTGAAGCCAACACAGTTTCCGGCGGAATCGAGAACGATTTCGGGCTGCACGTGAATCATCACAACTTCGTCGGCCATGACTTGCGCGGCGAGTTGGGCAATGGTGGCCCACACATTAAGCTCGAGAACGTGAATGGCCGAATCGAAATTCGCCACGCCTCCGATGGCCGCGCTTTAAGCCCGGCAAAGGATTTGAGTCATGGCGATAAGGACGACGATGATGACAGCGAAATCTAGCTTTGAAAGGGCACGGCTTCAAGCCGCGCCGTCATGGCGCACAAAATGATTGCGGCTTTAGCCGCTGGGGTCGTCGGCGGCCAGCGACAACGAATGTCCCTGTCATCTAAAAAGCGCAGCGAAATACAACGCTCAATAAATCGTGTATCCCGGCGCGGGCGTGCGCAGGTCGGGCTTCGAAGCCATCAGCAGCAACGCGCCTTCGCGCTTGAAAGCCCGCAGATCCTCAAGACTACGGAACGACTTCGTCTTGTAATCGTCTGGCGTAGGCGTGTCATCTGGAACGCGAATCGATTCCACATTTTCGAATGCATGCTTCTTCAGCAGCTCCACGTACTGCGCTACCGAGCGTACGTGCACCGGCACCTTCAGCTTATCCACCCATTGCAGCGAGTATTGATTATCCTTGTATAGATTGATCAGGATGAATAATCTTCCCCGCGGCGCTATCACGCGAAAAAGCTCCATCAGCGCTCGATCCTGATCGGCGTAGTAGTAGAACGACTCAACCGACAGCACCTTATCGAAAAAATTTTCCTCCCACGGAATCTGCTGCGCCGATCCCCAGACATAGAGTACGTTATCGAAATCCTTCGAGGCGGTGCGCGCTTCGCGGATCATCTCGTCGGAGACATCCAACCCAACCACCTGCCCGAATCCATCCGGCCCTTCGCCCACCAGCCGCGCCAGCAGCCGCGTCGCCCAACCCGACCCGCAGCCGAGGTCGAGCACACGCTCGCCCGGACGCAGGTTCATCCGCCGAATCGTTTTCGTCGTGATATCGAAGTGGTGCTGCTCCATCTTCGGGCCTTCACCAGCCGCGGCCCAGCGATTGAATTCCTGCTGCAGAATTTCGTCGGGAGTAAGTGATTTTTCAGTCATGCGAAGATTTTATCGCGTCGCCCGAGTGCTGCTGTTGTTCTCAGGTTATCCGTAGCGATCATAGGAATCCAGTTCGCGGCCTGCCCCTCACGCGACCAGGGAGCGGAACAGCACCTCTTCAGCCGGGAGTGCTATGATTTGATTACGACAATTGTCGTCAAGGAATCAGCGACCAGCAGAGATTACTCCACTCGCTGCGCGATTGGTGGTCCCTGTAATAGCCACCGATACTGGATTGTTCCCCGTTGAGGCCGTCCCTACGGCGGTCAAAGTGCCATCACTGTTGAGTGTGTATATCGAAACCGAAGCGCTACTCTGATTCGTAACGTAAGCGAACTTGCCCGAAGGATCGATGATGATGCGCCAGGGTTGTGTGCCTGTCGCGATGGTTGCCGGCGTATTCGGAGTCAAGTTCCCAGAGCCAGGGTCGATGGTGAACATCGAAATTGTGTTGTCATTTCGATTTACGACATAGGCAAACTTGCTGAAGGGGTCCACGGCCACCGATGTTGGGCTGTTTCCCGCAGCGACAGCGGGCGGATTATTTTGGGTCAGGACTCCCGTGACGGAATCGATGGTGTATTGGTAAATGCCATCGGTCATTACGCCTCCGGAGTCATTATTTGGCACGTAGGCGAATTTGCCGGAGGGATCCACTGTGATATCAAAAGGAATCGCCCCTGCAAACACGGTTGCGGGCATTGTCGGTGTCAGGACTCCAGTGGTCGAGTCGATATTAAACATCGAGACTGTGCCGTCATCTTCATTGACGGCGTAAGCGAATTTGCCCGAAGGGTGCACGGTCACGGCATCCGGGCTCGAGTACAACCCCGTCGAGACATCAGCCAAGGTCGAAACAGCGGGCGGCGCGGTTGGGGTCAGCACGCCAGTGGTCTGGTTGATGATGAACATTGAAACCGTATTGTCGTCGCTGTTCGCCGTGTAGACAAATTTGCCAGAAGGATCGATCGCAATTCCCTGGGGAAAAAATCCAGTTGGGACCGTTGCTGGCATGGTCGGGGTCAAGACGCCAGTGCTAGAATCAATGGTATACATCGATATTGTGGCTTCGTCCGATGCATTGGACATAAGATTCGCGACATAAGCGAACCTGCCAGCAGGATCCACAACCATCTGTTCGGACCCAAAAGCATTGGCCCCGGTTGCGACGGTCGGCGGTGTTATCGGCGACAAGTCCCCAGTGCAGGAGTTCACGGTGTAGATCGAAACCGTGTTGTCGCCATCATTTAACACGTAGGCGAATGGTAACGGAGATGCGGGCTTGCACGCAGCTGCAAGGGGGGCGGTAGGAGCGGGAGTAGAACTTCCTCCACCGCAACTGCAATTTATCACGGTCAAGAGGCCCAGGAGCGCAGTCTGCAAATACGTTGCTCTACGTGCCATACGACACCTCGTGAGTCCCCGGCGGACTAAGAGGAAACTGCTCTAGGTGGGCTGACTTCGTGCAGACAACCCAAAAGTGAAAACGAAGCTCACACGTCGGGAAGATTACTCTGAAGTCTGACGCGTGTCCACTCTTTATTAGGAGATCCGCAACTCTTAATCCCATTATTGGCGACACATCGCCATACACAATGCCCAATCGGCTCGTCAGGCGCGGTCGGCCGGCGATCCGAAGAGTGAGACGCCTCGTTTCACCGCTACCGCTCCATCTCCCTCTATGCTACAGTTTTCCCTCCTCATGGCGATATCCGGCGAAAATACTCCACAACCTGAACCCGGCGTGCTCTACTGCCCGAATTGCGCCCAGGAAGTGAACGACCCGCTAACATGCGGCGATTGCTCCGCCGTCATCTGCCGCCGCTGCGGCACGCCGCTCGAATCTCCTGACGAACTGGGAATCGGATGATGGATTCCGCCCCGGTCACATCCATCGCCGAACCCGCTAAATCCGGCTCGCAATCGATTACCGCACAGCCAACTCTGGTCCGCGGGCTCAGCCTGCTCGATTCTGTACTGCTGCTAGTCAGCGGCATCATCGGTTCTTCAATCTTCCTCACCGCCAAAGACATCGCCGGCCCGCTGCCGCAGCCTATGCTGTTCTTGCTGGTATGGGTGATCGGTGGCGTGGTCTCGCTTTTCGGCTGCGTCGCTTTCGCTGAGCTGGGTTCCATGTTCCCTGAGTCTGGCGGCCAGTACATTTATCTCCGCGAGGCTTACGGCGATCTCGTTGCTTTCCTCTATGGCTGGATGCTCTTCGCCGTCGCCAACGGCGGCAGCATCGCCGCGCTCACCGTGGCCGCAGCCGCCTATACGGGCCACGTCTTCCCTATTGTCTCGGACGCGCATGTCGTCATCACGACTGCCGGCATCACCATCACACGCGCCCACATCTTTGCTCTGCTGCTAATTGCCATCGTAACTTATGTGAATGTCGTAGGGCTGCGCTGGGGCGCGCTGCTGCAGAATCTTTCCACCTGGACCAAGTTCGCCGCCATGGCCGCCTTTGTGGTTCTGGGCTTCGCCATCGGCAAAGGCGACTGGTCTCACTTCCAATCGCACGGCGTCGGCCTCACCATGGGCCTTCATCCCACGCAGTTGATCTCGGTCATGGGCGTTGCGCTGATCGCCGTCTTCTGGGCCTACGATGGATGGGTCTACATCACGTGGGTTGCGGGCGAAGTGAAAGAACCGCGCCGAAACGTGCCGCTGGCCATGGTTTTAGGAGTGCTTGTCGTCGGTGCGATTTACCTGGCGATGAACATGACTTACCTGTACGCGCTGCCGCTTGGAGAAATCGCGCAGCATGAAACTATTGCTCACGCCGCTGCGGCCGCGCTGTTTTCGCCGGGGGCGGCGGGCTGGCTCTCGCTGCTGATCGCGGTTTCCTGCTTCAGCGCCGCCGCCACCTGCACGCTCACCGGCGCGCGCGTCTATCTCGCCATGGCGCAGGACGGCGTCTTCTTCAAGCGCATGGCAGTCATCCATCCCAAGTGGCGCACCCCCGCTTTCAGCCTTATTGGGCAAGGCATCTGGGCCGCGCTGCTTACCCTCAGCGGACGCTACGATCAGCTCTACACCTATGTGATCTACGGCATGGTGCTCTCCTACACACTCACCGTGATCGGAATGTTTCTGCTTCGCTGGAAGCGACCAGATCTACCGCGCCCTTACCGATGCACCGGATACCCGTGGCTGCCGGGGATCTACGTGCTGGTTGGCACGGCGTGGACCCTAAATACAATCTTCACTCGTCCAACCGAAGCCTTCTGGGGAACCGCAATCGTTCTGGTCGGCGTCCTAGGATATCTTTATTGGAAGCGCAGCAACCGAAAGGCTGTAACGCAGTCGTAAAGCCGAGTCCCGCATTTGCAGTGCGCAAATTCCTGCACATTGACATTCAACACCAGCCTGTGGGATGTTGTCGGCTCCGATCTAACGCACGGACGCACCCAGCGTCAGTTCGAGGAGCACCCCGATGCAAAGCAAATCCCTTCCAGTCTTACTGGCGGTTTTCACTTCACTGCTCACGCTGGCCACTTACGCCGCGGCTCAAACGGAAGCCGTGCTGCATAACTTTGCCGACAACGGCACCGACGGTTACCAGACCTATTCGTCGCTTGTCTTCGATGCTTCAGGAAATCTATATGGCACCACGCCCAAAGGCGGCACGCATACGAACTGCTACGGCGAAAATATCGGCTGCGGGACGGTGTTCGAACTGTCACCGGCCGTGGGCGGGGGTTGGTCGGAAAACATACTGTACAACTTCGGCGGTAGCAGCAACGACGGCACCAACCCATACGGAGCTCTGATTTTCGATGCCGCAGGCAATCTCTACGGCACGACGGAGGGCGGTGGCACCGGGGTGTGCGACCAGGGCGAAAACTCCTGCGGCACGGTGTTCGAGTTGAAACCGAAAGCGGGCGGCGGCTGGGAGGAGAAAGTTCTGTACAACTTCGGCAGCACCAGCACCGACGGCTACTATCCTAGTGCCGGCTTAATCTTCGATGCCGCCGGGAATCTCTACGGCACGACACCACGCGGAGGCACTTATGGCTTCGGCACCGTGTTCGAATTGACGCACGTCGCGGACGGAAGCTGGACCGAGAAGGTGTTGCATAGCTTCAACGACACGGATGACGGTGCGATTCCCCTCGCCAGCCTGGTTTTCGATCCTGCTGGCAATCTCTACGGCACCACGTCTGACGGCGGATCGTTTCACGCCGGCGGAATCTTCGAACTAAAGCGGGGAACTGGCGGAAACTGGGCGACGAAAGTTCTCCATTTTTTCAACGACGGAGACGGGAGAACCCCCTACGCCAGCCTTATTCTCGACGCCGTCGGCAGGCTCTACGGCACAACCCAGATTGGTGGGCCCAATCATGGCGGTACGGTATTCGAGTTAACGCAAACCGCCGGCGGAAAGTGGGGAGAAACTATTCTGCACGGCTTCGACAATAAGAGCGGCGACGGGTATGAGCCTCTGGCGGGCGTGATCTTCGATAGCAATGGCAATCTCTTCGGCACAACCTTCGTTGGAGGCACGGGAGCCTGCCGCGATGGATGCGGAGCGATATTCGAGCTGACCCCGGCAGCGGGCGGCGGCTGGATGGAAACTCTTTATAGCTTTCCCGGCTACTCAGATGGTTACTGGCCCGCCAGCGGTCTGATCTTCGATGCGAAGGGCAACCTCTTCGGCACGACCGTGAACGGCGGCACTGACACCGGTTGTGCCTGCGGGACGGTTTTCGAGTTCACACCGTAGGCGACATCCGACATTGATAATGTTTCGCTTTCGATTCGTTCTCCATTGATTGTTAGTTGCGATTGCAAGCGGCTCGCGGCGAAGCCATGGGACTGGCTCACTGTAACGCTGCTGTAATACGCAGCTTTGCTGCGGCCCCATCTTGCGATACCTTGGTATAGTCACAACGCATTCGCGACGGCTGTCGCTTTCGCACCTTTAGGAAGAGACCTGTTACTGGGAGAATAATGAGGCGCTCCGCTATCCGCTTGGTTTTTGCCGTGGTCCTCATTTCGACTCTGTTCACCGGCTGCTCGCGCGACCCCAACGTGCGCAAGCAGAAATATCTGGAAAGCGGTGACCGCTATTTTTCCAAAAGCAAATATCGCGAAGCAGCCATTCAATATGCCAATGCGATCCAGGTCGACTCTCGCTTCTCGCAGGCGCACTACCAGTTAGGACAGACCTATCTCAAGCTGCAGGATTACAACCGCGCCTACGTTGAACTGTCTCGCACCGTTGAGCTCGCACCTGACTACTATCCCGCCCACATCGATCTGGCCAACTTGCTCATTTCCGGACACGACCTCAAGCAAGCCAAGACTCACCTCGACGTTCTGTACGACCATCAACCCAATAACCCGCAAACTTACGAGGCATGGGCCAACTACTACGGCGCACAAGACAATCTGGGCGCTGCTATGCAGGAGATGCAGAAGGCCATCGCCGCCGATCCGAACCGGTCAGAGTCTTATCTGAATCTGGCGGTCCTGCAATTACGCGCAAGCTTGACCGATCAAGCTGAGATTAATTTTAAGAAGGCTGCTCAGATTGATCCCAAGTCGATGAATGCGCAGTTGGCTCTGGGAGGCTTTTATCAGTCGCGCAATCGCTTTCCGGAAGCTGAGCAGCAATTCCGGCATGCCATTGACGTCGACCCCAAAGACACATCGCCGCGCGCAGCTCTAGTGCGCCTGATGATGATCGAAGGCAAGAAGGCCGAAGTCGAGGCTCTTCTGAAACAGACCAAGAAGGACTTTCCTGACAATTCGGAAAGCTATCGCATGCTGGGTGATTTCTATTTCGCCACCGCCGATCTCGACAAGGCCGTGGCGGAGTACGGCTCGCTCTACAAAGATCATCCCAGAGATATCCAGGTTAAGAAAAATTACGTTCAAATCCTAATTCTGAAGAACCGCCTCGACGAAGCCACTAAGCTGAACGAGGAGTTGCTGAAAGCGAACCCGCATGATGGCGACGCGCTGATTTTCCGAGGTCAGATTCAGATCCACAACAATGATGCGAGCGGCGCCGTCGACTCGCTACAGGATGCGCTGAAGAACGACCCCGACAACCCGGTCGCTCACTATCAGCTTGGCCTCGCTTTCGACATGCAGCACAACGACTCGCGCGCTGAATCCGAGTGGCGTGAGGCCATCCGCCTGCGCCCCGAACTCACCGATGCGCAGCGCGCGTTGGCGGGCGTGGCGTTACGCCGCGGAGACCTCGATGGACTCACACAAAGCGCTCAGCAAATCATCACCGCTGCGCCTTTCTCTGCCGATGGCTACATCTTGCGCGCATTGGCCGAGATGAACCGTCAAAAATACACGGATGCCGGCGAGGACTTGCGCAAAGCGGCAGAACTGGCTCCGCAAAGCCCAGTGCCGTACGTACAGATGGGAAACCTTCGTCTGCTGCAGAAGGAATACGCGGACGCAATTAAGTCATACCAGCAGGCGCTCGACAGGGATCCTTCGTCGACCGACGCGCTTCAGGGAATGATGAATACTTGGCTCGCGCAGAAGCAACCCGACCAGGCGATTGCCGCGGCCCGCGCCCAGATTGCTAAAACGCCCAACAACAGCGGATTCTATGATCTGCTGGGCACCGCTCTGTTCGAAAAGAAGGACCTAAGCGGCGCCGGGGACGCCTTCCGCGAGGCCATCGAGCTCGACAAGAATAACTCCGACGCGCTATTGAAGCTGGGACAGGTGCAGACCGCGCAAGGATCGGCGAGCCAGGCTCTCGCGACGTACGAGCAGTCGATTAAGGATCACCCCCGCGACATTGCCTTTTACATTCTCGCCGGGGAACTTTATGAGTCGCAGAACAATTGGGATCAAGCCAAGGCGATGTATCAGAAGGCGTTGCAGATTCAGCCGGATAATCCGCTGGCCTCAAATAATCTCGCCTACGTGATGCTGCAGCAAGGCGGGAACGTGGATGTGGCGCTGGCGATGGCGCAGACCGCGCGTCGCGGCATGCCTGATTCGTCGAATGCCGCCGATACTTTGGGGTGGGCTTATTACCAGAAGGGCGTCTATCTCTCTGCCATCCAAATGTTCCAGGAATCATTGCGCCTCAATGAGAAGAAGGGCGTGGCTGACGATGCGACCGTGCACTATCATCTTGGACTCGCTTACGAGAAGAATAAGCAGCCGGTGCAGGCGCGTCAGCAATTAGAGCGAGTATTGAAGATAAGTCCAAACTTCAACGATGCGCGCAAGGCGCTGGCTGAGCTTCGCGGCTAGCGCCGCTCCAGCAAATTAGATGCCAAACCAAGGGCAGGTCCAACTCGTGCATATACCCTCCATTGTGTAGCCGACTTAGCTTTACTTACATTTCGTAACATCGACTTACTCTAAAGTTACATCGATTTACTCCTTGGCATAAGTGACCGTCGTAATGCCTGTTGCTGTTGATAACCACCAATGAGACTCACTTATGAACTAACCTAGGTACGGCAGGGGAACGTTCAGAAGCGGACAACTTCGCCAATATTTGTCAGTCTTTTGTCGAGGAGCTCAGCTAATGCTTCAGCATCTCATACCGCAGAGGGGTGAGACGATCGCGCAGAGCTGGTCGTGCGGCTGTAAAGTTGTAACTACCTGGAGTGGAAGTGTGATGACCAATTGCCCAGCGCCACGCACCGATCCCGCTTGCCGGATGAACACTGACGAACCGATCATTGAAAGGCTGCAGGAGCCCTCCAAATCGACTGGCGAGAGTCTGAAGAAGGAAGGACCGCCAAAGTCCAAAGCCGCGCACGCGGGCAAGTAAAATCAATCCCTTCTCGCAAACGGGCTCAATCGCACTCGAGGCACACATTTTGATAGCGTACCAGAGGCAAATCAGTTGCGAGTGCAGTCGCGCGACCGTCCGCCCTAGTAGACTGGATTCGCCGCCATCCCTCTATGCGTTTAAGGAAGATCTTCCTCCGACATCAGTCTCTCGTTTCCCTCTTTTTATTCTTCCTATGCGGTTCGTGCGCACTCTCCACCGCTCAACGGCCAACCGAATCCACAGCCGCGCCTGCGGACGCCCCTAAGCCTGACACCACCGAGTCCAAGGGATTCTTCGTCCGCTGGGCCGAGTTTTATCGTCAGGACTGGCGAAGCGCGGCGACCGCTTCCGTCGACGCCAATTCGCCCAGTCCAGCCCGACGTGGGCCTCCGTCTCCATTAGATTCGCCGCCATTTCCCAATGCCGATTGGTCTTATGGCGGGTCGCCAGTAATCGGGGAGCCGGATTCGAATAGCTATCCGCTCATGACGGCAATAAACCAGGCAAATAGTCGGACCAAGCTTTATGGCTGGCTTGATCCGACTCTAAACTTCAGCACGTCCACGCACAGCAATGCACCTGAGGCGAATGATGACTATCCCAATCGTCTGGAGATGAACCAGGTCGTTCTCTATGTCGAGCGATTGCCAGACTCGGTGCAACAGGATCACATCGACTGGGGATATCACCTGACGGCCCTCTACGGCACCGATTATCACTTTACGCTCGCAAAGGGTTACCTGAGCGGGCAGTTGTTGAACGATCATCATCAGTACGGATTCGACCCCACGCTCGAGTACGTCGACGTTTACATTCCGCAGGTTGCCCAGGGGATGAACGTGAGAGTAGGGCGCTTCATCTCGGTGCCTGGAATCGAGGCGCAACTGGCGCCGAACAACTACATTTTCAGCCACTCGCTGCTGTATGCGATTGATCCGTTCACCGATACTGGCCTGATGGCGACGATCAAGCTGACTGACCAGTGGCTTGTGCAACTTGGAATAACTGCCGGGCACGACGTTGCGTTGTGGACATCGGACGCGAAGCCTTCGGGGACGGACTGCGTAAGTTACACGACTAAGTCGTAAACGACAATGTTTATATCTGTGCTAACGGCATCAATGACGGCAAATATGCGTACAACAATTTGCAGCAGTATGACACGACGTGGTACCACAAGTTTTCGAAGACCGTCCACATTGCGAGCGAGAGCTGGTATATGTACGAGCGCGATGTGCCTGCAGTGGGCGGTAGTATTCGGCCAGAAACCGGCGCGAACGCTGCGTATTGCAAGGCAGGAGAGCAGCGCTGCACGGCTCCCGAATATGCCGTGGTCAGCTTTCTGCAGAAGGAACTCTCGGCGCATAACTTCGTCTCGTTTCGCAGCGACTTTCTCGACGACAAGAAAGGCCAGCGCACCGGCTACGCGACAAAGTACTCGGAGAACATCATCATGTGGTGCCATTGGTTCGGCTCGACGGTGCAGTTGCGTCCGGAATTACGTTTTGAACATGCGTGGGATCGGAAGGCCTACGACAACGGGCGGAGGCAGAGTCAGTTCACCGTGGCGAGCGATCTGATTTTTCACTTTTGAACTGAGGCGCAGCGCATACTACAGGGCCTGCGATCAGTCGGCGGCAACGGGCTTGTCTGCCTCGGACGGTCGCGGTCGCGGAGCGCGGTTAGAAGGTAGTCCAGCGTCGCGGATTTTATACAGCAGGGCGCGGTAGCTGATGTTCAAGGCGCGGGCGGCTTGTTTGCGGTTCCAGTGATGATGCTGCAGAACTTTGAGAATGATTTTGCGTTCCAGCTCGCGAACTGCCTGCCGGGTTATCTTCTTCAGAGAAATCGGTCCATCGACGGAAATGTCGGCGCTGAAGAAGTCGGGTTCGTGAGGACGAAGTTCGCCGGAGATTGCGTCTTCGGTACCCAGAATGACGTAGCGCTTCATCAAGTTTTCCAGCTCGCGAATGTTGCCGGGCCAGTGATACTTTCGCAGCGCCGTCATCAACTCAGCAGAAAGCGGTTTCGCGCGCGCGTTAAACTTGCGGTTGTAGCAGTCCAGAAAGTAATTGACTAACTGCGGAATATCGCCAGCACGATCACGCAATGGCGGAATATAAAGATTCACTACGTTGATGCGATAGAAAAGATCGGCACGAAAAGTTCCGTTGGCGATTTCCTCTTCCAGTTTGCGGTTGGTGGCGCAGACTACACGCACTTCAACTTTCTTATCTTCCTGGGCGCCGATGCGGCAGAACTGTCCGTCCTGCAGCAGTTGCAGCAACTTCGACTGCAGGCTCATGTCGAGTTCTGAAATTTCATCGAGGAAGAGAGTGCCGCGATGCGCCATCTCGACGCGACCGGGCTTCATGCCGAAGGCTCCGGTGAAGGCTCCCTTTTCGTAGCCGAATAGCTCGCTTTCGAGCAGTGTGCCCGGAATTGCCGGGCAATTTACCTTGACCCATGGACCAGTCTTCCACGGAGAAGTGGCATGGATCATGCGCGCGATGATGTCTTTGCCAGTGCCGCTTTCTCCCTGGATCAGCACGGGAACGTTAGCGCCCGCAATCTTTGCCAGGCGCTCGCGAAGAGCCCGCATCTCTTCCAGGCCGCCGAAAACCACGCTTTCGGGAGGCATCTCCCCGAGGGGCTGGACGAGTGAACTGACTGGGTTTGAAGAACTCATAAAAGCTGTTACCTAGCTTCGGTTGCGGGGGGATTAAGGTATGACGTGCACCCAGAGAACCAAAACAAAGAGCCAAAACGGGCCTGGCGCGGACCGATACCCGTTCAGGCTAGCTTATCTAGTTGAGGAAAAGCAACTTACTAAAGAGTAGGAAAGCTGTAGGCAGGTAATTAGCTGGATCGGTGGACCGGACAGAATTATTAGAGAGTAGTAGCAAAGCTTTTCACACGCGGAGAAGTGAGTTTCCTCCGACGTGCCTTGGCGGACACCTGAGAATTGACGAGGGGGCGCGAAAATTTCAGGCCCAAGAGGTGGAAACCCTCGGCATGCTCCATGCGCAATACCTTGGCGCGAAGATGGCGGGCACCTCTAGGCAATGCTGCCAAGGCAGCGACCGGGGCGCTCGGAATCTCAAGAGAGACCCGCGTCGAGAACGGGAGGGCGCGGCGAACCGCTAACAGCATGCCGCCAGCAGAAACGTTGAGCGCGGTGGCAAATTCCAGAAACTCCTTATCGACATCGGCCCGGCTTCTGACAAAGACCGGGATTGCCAAAGGCAAGCGGGGCCACTGTCGCCGTTCCCCCGCTGAAGTCTTCGCGTCCACCTACACCTCTTCCTAAAGCCAGCTTGATCCAGCGTATAAAGCATCTGAGGGGCCAAATCCTTAGAGAGAAGTAAAACCTAGGCAGGAACTCGGTGAAAAACCCAATGGACCCGACAGTTTCGGGCCGAAGCAGCCTAACGGCAGCTAAAACGCGGGCTTGAGAGCACTCTAGCGGTAAGTAAAGCACAGAGCCGGATGCGCTCTTGCACGAATTCAAGCCCGCGGAGTGCAAGATTTTGCCACACTTGGGTAATCGGCGTGCATTTTTCGTTGACAAGGAAAAGTGGGTCGCATACGATTTTTGTACAGCATTCTTCCCTAAATAGGCGAGTGCATCCTCCCTCTGTGTTAGACCTTTGAACCATTCCCCTTATGGCTACCGTGCAAAAGAATATGCGTGTCTCCGAGACTGGGTCCGCCGAAGGGAAAACGGGCGCGCCGACCCCTTCCGTTCAAGTAGCCGAGGTACCCGACTCGGATGATTTGACACAGGCTTACGCCGCTCTTCAAGCGCGATTTCAGCGCACTACGAATGCTCTGGGATCCGCCGCGCACGATCTGAAGACACCCCTCGCCATTCTGAACGGCTACGTCGAATTGCTGCAAACCGAAAAGCTCGGGCCACTGAACGCTCGCCAGCGCGAAGTGCTGACTGACATGCAATCGAGCGGCAAGCGCCTGCAACAGTTCATTCAGGATTTCCTCACCTACAGCGCTCTCGAAACCGGCGGGTTGAAGATGCACTACGAGGTGGGCAACATTAACCAGTGCCTGTCCGAGGTCTGCCACTTGTGGTCGATGCGCTTTCAGGAGAAGGGATTGGCTCTTTACTTTCTGGCCAACGACAAGCTGCCGGTGTTTCCCTTCGACTCTCCCAAGTTGGAGCGAGTCATCTCCAATTTGCTGGAGAACTCTTTCAAGTTCATCCCCCAGGGCGGAACGGTGTGGTTGCATGCGGAGCCCTACATGTGGGAGCGACGCGCAGCGGCGCAGCCGGCATCCGCAGGCGAACGGCGGCGGCAGGACAATCCGCAACCGAATTCGGTGAAAGTTAGCGTCTCCGATACTGGTCCGGGAATTCCACCGGAATTTCACCTCGAAGTCTTCGACGATTTCTTCCGGCTGCCGGGCACCGAGAACCAGGAAGGCATGGGACTCGGTTTAGCCATTGTGCGTCGTCTGATTAATGGCATGGGCGGAAAAATCTGGGTGGAAAGCGAACCCGGCTCGGGCTGCAAATTTTCGTTCCTCATCCCCTTCAAACCTTCCCCGAATCTTGCAGGTAAAGGAAAGAATCGATGACCGACACCGCCAAGATTTTACTGGTGGACGACGAACCCGCGATGCTGCGCTACATCCGAACGCTGCTCGAAGTGGACGACTACAACGTCGAAACCGCGTCGACCGGCGAAGAAGCCCTGCAAATTGTAGAGAAGGGCATGGAGCCGGATCTGGTGTTGCTCGATGTGCTGATGCCGGGAATCGATGGACTCGAAACGCTCGAGCAACTTCGCCAGAAACGGCCCGGCGTAAAAGTTGTGATGCTCTCCTGCGTGAACGATACGCGCAAGGTGGTGCAGGCGATGCGCCTGGGAGCACAGGATTATCTGACCAAGCCTTTTCAGAAGGCGGAACTGGATGCTGTCATCGATCAGTGCCTCGGCCAGGGAAAACAAGAACCGGTCGGAGGCGATGTCGAAGAAGTCGGTGAGGACGTGTTCTTCATCGCCGCAAGCGCTCAGATGAGGAAGATCCGCTCGCAAGCCGCTCTCGTGGCGAATGTGGATATTCCTGTACTGTTGCTCGGCGAAAGCGGCACGGGCAAGGAAGTGCTGGCACGGCTGATTCATAAGCTCTCGCCGCGGGCGCACCGCACGTTCCTGAAAGTGAATTGCGCGGCTGTACCGGCCGATCTGCTGGAAAGTGAACTCTTCGGTTATGAGCCGGGAGCATTCACCGGAGCCACACACGCCAAACCGGGCAAATTCGAACTGTGCAACAAGGGAACGATTCTGCTCGACGAAATCGGAGAAATGCCGCCGGCCTTACAGGCCAAGCTGCTGCACGTGTTGCAGGACCAGAGCTTTTCGCGGCTCGGAAGCCGTTCTGTCATTAAGGTGGACGTTCGCATCCTTGCGGCCACGAATATTGATATTCCTCAAGCTTTGGCTACGAAGCGGCTGCGCGAAGATCTGTATTACCGGCTCAACGCATTTACTTTGCAATTGCCGCCGTTACGCGAGCGCAAGGAAGAGATCCCTGTTCTTCTGAAGCATTTCATGACCCGCATGGCCGAACGATACGCGCGGCCTCAACTCCCGCTTTCCCCGCCCTTGCTCGCAGCCTGCCAGGCGCATCCGTGGCCGGGAAATCTGCGCGAGCTCAATAATTTTCTAAAGCGATATTTAATACTGGGAGACGAGAATCTCGCAGTGGCAGAGTTACAGCCTCGCAACGACGGAAACGGCGGCGGACGCGGAGACTCAGGCGCGAAGACAGCTGAAACTGGTGGGTTGAAGTCGCTAGCTCGCAACGCCAAAGATGAAGCCGAAGGGGAAGCCATCCGGCAAGCGCTCGAGCAGACCAATTGGAATCGCAAGCAGGCGGCGGCACTGCTTCAAATCAGCTACAAAGCTCTGCTCTACAAAATTCGGCAATACGGAATCGCTGAAGCCAAGAGCCATCACAAGCTTTCAGCAGGAGCGTAGGACTTTTTCAAGTTCGTTATCCGGAAGCCGAACCCCGAATACCGTACCCCGGTCTCACTGCACGGTCAGATTAAACGACGCACTTTGGGTGAACGAACCCGAAGTTGCCGTCATCGTCATGCTGTAATTGCCGGCGGGAGTTCCGCTGACTGTGGTCGGCGTTTTGCCGCCACTACAGGCCGGTTGCAGCAGCACGAGCGCAAAAAGCAGGGAAAGGGCCAAACCTCCCAGCAGCCACCGTCTCCTTCGTTTGCCGCCAGCGCCTACACCAATGAAAGCCATCCCCGGAATCATGAGCCAGAATACGTAGAACGAACCGCGGTTAATCTTTAAGGCAGCGCCGTTCACGGGACGGACCGTCGTTGTTACATTCAGGGAAGTCGAAGCGCTGTTGGTGGTGGTCAGGCTGATGGAGTTTGAACCGAAGTTGCAGGCCGCGCCTACCGGGGCCGAACTGCAGCCGAGACTGATGCTCGATGCATACACCGGATCGGCCGTTATCTGGACCGTGTAAGGCGCTGTATTACCGGCGGAAACTGTCTGCCCGTTGGGAAGAACCGACACTGAAAAAGTCGTCGCCGTGAAGGCGAAAGTTTCTGTGTTGTTCTTCGGGTTCGGATCGTTATTGTTGACCGACGACACGCTCACGATTGGAGCATAAAGACCCGCTTGAGTCGGCGTCACGGTGAAGGTCACCAGCGCAGGTGACCCAGCCTGCAGGGCAGGAATCGTACAGGCGATCGAGTTGTTGCTGGGCGTGCTGCATGTGCCGGAACCGACTGTGGCGCTGGTGAAAGGCGCTCCAGTACCGGAGACGATAATGTTCGAGGCCAGGTCAGGCCCCTGATTCGTGACGGTAAACGTAATGGTGACAGGATTCCCCGCCGCCACAAGATTAGCCGGCAGCACTGGTGCGACGCAGGTGATGCACAGATCAGCCGCAGTTCCCAGCTTTACGACAAACGCATCGGGCGGCCCTCCGGCGGTGCCGTTGCCGTTGAGCAGGCTCTGCACGGGCTTGTCTGTCTGCAGCAAGGCATTCGAGGTAGTGTCGCCGACAATATAAGTGTTGAGGCTGGAATCGACAGCAACGCCGGTGCCGCGATCCGTACCGTTGCCACCGAAATATGTAGCAAACGAAGCCTGGGTATTCTGGCCCCCAAGCGTTGTCGTCTGAATGTGAGCAAAAAAGGCGTTCTGTGGACCGTTGAGCGTGCTCTGGATGGGGTTGTTCGGAAGGGTTGCAGGGAAATCCGATGATTGCGTCCAACCCGTGACCAGCGCCCCACTGGCTGTATCAACCGCGGTGGCCAAGCCGCTGTCGTTCGCGGTTCCACCCAAGTAGGAGAAATAGCCAAGACCTACGCTGCCCGCAGTTCCAGTTGTGCCCGAGGCCGGTAGCGAGAACCGCGCCACATATGCATCGGTATCGGCAGTGGGACCGCCAGTCGTCGTGCACGCCGGAGGCGGCGTGACAGGAGGAGTGTTCAGACACTGCTGGAACGCTCCACTACCGGTCGGTAGGATGAAATCGCTCGAGTTCGTCGTTCCCGTCAGGTAGACGTTCGCGGAATCAATCGTAATTCCTGCGCCAGCCGTCAAGCCACCGCTCGGGCCGCCGCCCAGATAAGTTGAGAATAGCAACTGCGCGGACCCGGTCTGCGCATTGTTGGGATTAATCTTGGCAACGAAAGCATCGAACGGATAAGGGGTAGTCGTCGGCGCGGTGCACGCCAGGGGATAAGTAATAATCGTCGGCGGAGGCGTATCCAGGCATGGCTGATAGGCATTCACGATAGGGAAATCGGTGACTTGCCCGCCGCCGCTACCCGCCTGGCTTTCGCCGCTGTTGAAGAAATTCGTGGTGCCGTTGAAATAAATGTTCCCAATTGTATCGACTGCAACGCCGCCGCCAACTACAACCGGCGAAGCCGGGGTCGCACCACCGAAATAAGTGGAATAGGCAATGCTGGCCGTACCCACGTTGTTGGTATTCACTTTGGTTACAAAGAACTGCGTGGCTGCACGGGGCGCCGTTTGATACGGCACAGGCAGATAGGTCGCGGGAAAATCGTCGGGAGTGGGTGCGATGGCGCCTGCATCGTTGGAAGTCGTGGTGCCGGTGATGAAGACGTCTGCATTCGTATCAATCGCCATCCCGCTGGCTTGGTCGTTTCCGTTGCCCGAAAGATAGGATGAATAGCCAAGCTGGGATCCCTGCGTGTTGAGAACGCTGACAAATATTGACGTGCAAGTGATTCCAGAACACTGCGAACCCTTGGTCTCGGGCGCAGTCTGGTAAGGCACTCCGTTGGTGGGGAAGTCTGTAGAAGTGGTGTTGCCTACAACGTAAACCTTGCCGCTGATATCTACGCCGAGTCCACTGCACGGGAAGGCAAAGGTGTATCCCGGATATGCAGGACACAAT
>CAYOVU010000242.1:0-18944 GCA_964407505.1 uncultured Acidobacteriaceae bacterium
AGGCCCAGCATTCTGGTCGTACTCGCTCACTATCACAGCGAACTCACCGCTGGGATAGCTGAGGACGGGGGACCCATTCACGCCTTGGACATTTTCGATTACAAAGGGGCGTCGGGAACGGGTGCCATTTGGGAGGGTCTGATGCTCGGTAAGGCAGTATGCGTACCACGACATATCGAACTCTCCGAACCGGGACGGAGGCGGACAAACCACCTCTTATGTTATTTACACAAGTTGAAACTGCGATTCTGGAAGTTAATTAGCGGTACAGGGTCTGGAACTCTGGGAAAGCGACTGTCAAGTTCCGTAATGGATATTACTTCGGATTGGTCCCAAAATGCAACTTTTCCGTGGCATGCAGCATCGGTGTGGAAAATTTGGGTGTCGGGTAACCTTTTTGTAACCTTCCGCGAGTGAGCGATGGCCCCTAACTGCGCCCTGGGCAACTCGTCCGTCTTTCTGGGCCGAAAAAGATCCGTGCCGCCTCTTGCGCTGCCTGATTTCTTGGCTATACTGTTCATACAGTAGTTTTCGCCACTTTTTACCCCTAGCCATCGATTTCCGCTCCGATGCGTCTCTGCGGGCCTGGCGTCATCCCGTCTTGAAAGTCCCAGGTGCCTTGATACCGGCGCCTATTCTGGCCGCTGTGTTCGATGAGTCGTCCCAAAATTCAAAAAAGGGTAGGGATTTCTGTTGCCCAGTAATCCTGCTTATTCCATTGAAAGGTGATGTTATGTTTCGCGTCTCCCCCAAACCAACGCGCAAAGTGTGCGTGAATCGGGCTGGCTTGCAATGCTTGCTACTACTTTCGGTCGTTTGTTCGACTCTTCTTTATAGCGCTTGCTCAGGGAATTCGATGCCAGGCAATACGTCTGCCGGCACGGGATCCGGGGCCGGGACAGGCGGGGACGCCAGCTTGAACATTTCGTCTTCGCTGCCTTCAGGAACAGTCGGAGCGACCTACAGCGCCACCATCGCCGTAACCGGTGGCACCGCGCCCTACACTTTCACTTTCGCGTCCGGCTCGTTGCCGCATAGTTTGTCACTCAGTACCAGTTCAGGAACAATTTCCGGTACGCCGAGTTCCAGCGGAGCTTCCAACTTTGCGATCACTGTTTCCGATGCCACCGGAGCATCCAAACAACAGTCCTTTCAGATCACAGTTGCCAACGCTCCCGCGCCCGCGCCGGCAAGCCAGGCGCCATCGTTCTTCAGCGTGCAGAAGAGCGGCGGGTGGTCCTCGTACGGGCAACAGGGACCCAATTATGTGGACTGCTCGCCTTCTCCTTGTAACGGCATCACCTTTTGGATGGGCCAGGGAATCAGCTCACCTTCCATGAGCGGGGACGCTTCTGGATTCAGCGTAGGGGGAACAGTGCCCTTTTCTGATGCGCTGTTTATGAATCACATGATCGGACCCGGCTCATCGCAGGGCCAGCCGGATGCGAATCAAACTCTGCTTCCCTCGCTCCATGACTTCACCTACGACGTGTACTTCTACGGAGGCAACTTCGGCCTTTCTCAGGCGCTTGAGTTCGACATTAATCAGTTCTTCAACAACCTGGGTTTCATCTTTGGCCACCAGTGCCGCCTCGCCTCGGGAAACGAGTGGGATGTCTGGGACAATCAGAACAAGAAATGGGTGCCCACCGGAATTCCGTGTTATCCGAATGACAATTCATGGAACCATCTGACAATTCAGGTACAGCGAGACTCGAACAACAATCTCGTGTATCAATCGATCACGCTCAACGGGCAGACCAGCACCCTGAACTGGACTTTTCCCGCCGGCACATCGCCGGGCTGGTATGGGTTAACCATCAACTACCAGATGGACGGCGACGCCAAGCAGGATTCGTACACGGTTTATCTGGATAACCTGACGTTGTCGTATCAATAGGAGGGCTAGCACTAGATCATTGCGCTGACCCTATGACTGTTGACGAACTAGATCTTTCTGCAGCACGAGAAAGTGCAGATCATCCCGAAGCGGCTTGCCGAAACGTTCGTCTTCATAGGGGAAAGGTTTCGTTTCGCCGGTCAGCGTATAGCCCCGCCGTTCATACCACGAGATCAGAGTTGCCCGGATATTCATGACCGTCATACGGATACGATGAGCGCCGCGTTCTTGGGCAAACTGTTCCGCGGCGGCCAGCAGGGTGCGGCCCAGCTGCCTGTTTTGCAAATCAGGCCTAACGCTGAGGAGGCCGAGATACCAGACTCCGTCGTCAGCGGGATCCAGCCAGACGGTTCCGAGAAGTGCGCCGTCGGCTTCATCCCGATGAATCAGCAGGTGCGCAGCAGGGTTGTTGGCTAAATCTTCTCTGAGCAGAGAATCGTTGAGACGCTGCCCCTCGATGACTCCCGCTTCAGCGTTCCAACTGGCGCCAGGACCAGTACGCCGGAAGGCGATATTGACGAGGTCAATGATCTCCGGGTAATCGGCTTCAACGGCAGGCTGGAGCAACATTCGGATAATTTTACCGCTTAGAGATGGCCGGCGGCGGCGTTCTTGTAAACAACCCCGCCCTTCATAACAATACGACGCGGCGGACGGCGTTGATGTCTTTCAGCGGGTCTCCATCGAGTGCGATGATGTCGGCCTGCAAACCCGGTGCGATCGAGCCAATCTGATCGGCCATGCCGAGCGCCTCTGCCCCATGGGATGTGCCGGAGACCCTCTCACCTCTATTCGTAGCGCAGACTCTCGACGGGATCGAGTTGGGCCGCCCGGGCGGCGGGGAGGGTGCCGAAGATGACTCCGACGAGTGAGGAAACCAGGATGGCGATGATTGCTGAGAGGCCGGAGATGGGGACGCGGTATTCGGTGAGAAAGCGAACGGAATAAGGGATCGCGAGGCCGATGACGATTCCGGCGAAACCTCCGATGAGCGAGATCAGGATTGCTTCGGCGAGAAACTGGAAGCGGATTTCACGGTTGGTGGCGCCGACGGCTTTGCGGATGCCGATCTCGCGGATGCGCGAGGTTACCGTGGCGAGCATGATGTTCATGATACCGATTCCGCTAACTATCAGAGTCACCATAGAAATCAGCAGCAACACCCACGTCAGGCCGGTGGCGATGCGGTCGGCCATGGCGAGCAGCGCGGTGAGATTGGCGACGTCGTAGACGGACTCGGAGCGGTGCCGCGATTGCAGCACACGCTTGATCTGTGCGGTTGCGGGAATCACCATCGAGGGATCTTCCATGGAGAAATAGAGAAGCTTTACGTTCGGCACCTCCATGAAGTAGCGGCTTACTGAGAACGGGATCAGCATGGTGTTGTCGACGATTTCGGATTGGCCGAAGGTTTCCACGCGCTCCTTGAAAGTTCCGATGATGGTGAAGGGAAGTCCGGTGAGCTTGATGACTTTGCCCACGGCCGATTGCGGCGAGCCGTAAACTTCAATCGCCATTTTTTCGGTAATGACTCCTACCTTATTGTGAGCTTGCGAATCCTCCTGATCGAAAAATCTTCCCGAGGGAATCAACAGGTTGCGAACCCGAACATACTCGGGATTCACGCCGAGTATGGTGACATCTTTCTCTTTGCCGTTACCGATGGGGACGCGGTCGGAGAGCTGGGTTACGGGAGAGGACGCGGCGATGCCGGGAACTACCTCCTGGACAGCGTGAAGGTCATCGATGGTGAGCGGGTCCGGGTTGGAATTGCTGATATGCGGCGCGCCGCCCAGATATTCAGCCCAGATTTCGTTGGTGCCGATGGCCTGGATCTGGTTGAGCACGAACTGGCGTCCGGTCATGCCGATGGTGACGACCAAGATGAGCGATGCCGTGCCGATGACCATGCCCAAGGCCGTCAGCATGAAGCGGACTTTGTTGGTGCAAAAAGTGTCGTAGGCGAAGGCGACAATCTCGCCAAAGGCCATCTGAGGGCGAAGGCGCTCGGGGATGAGAGCAGCAGCCATCAAGCTAGATGCTACGTAGAGGAAAGAAAAGGCGCAAGCGGAAGGGGTGAAACAGCGGAGGAGAAAGCAGGAGAAAACGGCGGAAACGGCGATCAACGGCCCGGATTCGTTTTCCAAATCAGGAGAATGGAGAGAAATCATAAGTAAAAATTTGTAACGATAGCAGACCGGAAGTGTTGTGTTATGGCAAAGTAGAGGCTCATCGTCTATGCAACTCAGGCCAGAGTATCGGGTTCGAATCGGGGCGGATGGGCTCTTCTGATACGTTGACGGAACTCGAGACGGCTGAACCCGAGACTGCTGAACCTAAGACGGGTTACCCGGGCGCGAAAAGCTCTCGGGGATCGCTGTTATTGATGGTCGTGGTCGCGCTTGTGCTGCGGCTGGCGGTGATGTCCTTCTTGTATCCAGAGCGAACGGACCCGGCACGTGACCACTGGCGCTGCGGAGGGGAAGCCGGCAGAATCGCGCGTTCGATTGTGCAGGGCGAGGGCTTCAGTAACCCTCTGTTCGGCAAGACCGGACCAACGGCTTGGCTGGCTCCAGTATTTCCCTATCTGCTGGCAGGGATCTTCAAGATATTCGGCGTCTACAGCGATGCTTCGGCGATTGCAGCGATTGCGCTGGATTGCTTGTTCTCGGCGTTGACCTGCATTCCTGTCTACTTCATCGCGAAGAAACATTTTGGCGAAGATGCGGCCGTTTGGGCCGGATGGGTGTGGGCGCTCTTTCCCTATGCAATTTTCTTCTCCGCTGATTTTATCTGGGCAACGACTCTAACTACACTTTTGATGAGTTTGATCTTTCTGATTGCGTTGTATCTCGAAACATCCTCTTCCGTATGGCCGTGGGTTGGATTTGGCGCGCTCAGCGGATTGGGCGGCTTGACCGATCCGGTCGTGATGTCGGTGGCGCCGTTTCTGGGCGCGTGGGCGTGGTATCGCCTTTACAAAAGCGGGAACCGCTGGCTGGCTCCGGGGCTGGGAGCCGTGCTTGCCGTAGTACTCGTAGTCTCGCCGTGGTTCATCCGAAACTATGAGACGTTTCACAAAGTGATTCCGTTCCGAAGCTGCCTGGGATTGGAAGTCTACTGTGGCAATAATGCGGACTCCTGGCACTGGGGACCTCCGGGCTACCACCCGTCGGACAATGAAAATGAGTGGCAGGAATATCAACAGCTCGGCGAGATAGCGTACACCTCGAAAAAGTTTCACGAAGGACTGGCGTTCATCAATTCGCACCGCGCGCTTTATGTGGGGCAGACGATCCGGCGTGTCATCTACCTGTGGACGGGATATTGGAGCTTCAACCCACGCTATCTGCAGGAGGAACCAGCCGACCCGTTCAACATGATTTTTTGCACGGGGCTTACTGTGCTGACTCTGGCGGGACTTCGACGGGCCTGGCGGACCGACGCCGGCATCGCCGTTCCTTATTTGCTCGTATTCCTGTTCTTTCCTGTAGTTTATTACCTGACGCATCCGGAGGACTATTACCGGCGGCCCATTGATCCACAGTACGCGGTGCTGGCAGCTTATGCGGTCGCTGTATGGGTTGCCGAACGGAAGCGGCGGCGGGCCGGAATTCCGCTGAAGGTTGCGATCGCGACGAGCGAGTGAGCCAAATTTCTTCTGCCAAATATAAAGTGTTGGCGATCCTGCTGCTCTTGACAGTGGGCGCGCTGGTGGTTCATGGCTATCATCCCTACGCCGAAGACGCGGAAATCTATTTGCCCGGTGTGGAGAAAATTCTTAACCCCTCGCTGTTTCCCTCGGGACAGGAATTTTTTCTGTCGCACGCCAGCCTGACGATTTTTCCTAATCTGATTGCGTTTTCTCTGCGCCTAACGCACATGCCCATGGAGTACGGATTGTTCGTGTGGCATGTGGCGTCGATTTTTCTATTGTTAGCCGCGTGCTGGGAGTTGACTGGCGTGCTGTTTTCGAATGCAAGGGCGCGTTGGGGCGGAGTATGCCTGGTCGCGGCGCTGTTAACGATTCCCGTGGCTGGGACCGCACTCTACATCATGGATCAATACTTGAATCCGCGAAATTTGACAGCCTTCGCGGGAATTTTCATAGTGACGAGAACACTGGAGAAAAAATATTTGCGTGCATTTCTGTGGCTGGCATTTGCGGTCGGCATGCATCCGCTGATGTGGGTATTTCCGTTTTCGTTTTGTGTCTTGTTCCTGATCATGGAGAAGTTCGAGGCTCTCTGGAAAAGCTCGGCCGGCGCCACACTCACGAGCTTGTTGTGGGTGGGAATGCCTTTGGCTCCCGCAGCGTCCGCGGCTTATCACGAGGCTGCGAAACAGCACGGCTTTCACTACATTCAGAACTGGCAGTGGTACGAATTGCTTGGAATCGTTGCGCCGCTGGCATTGTTCTGGTGGTTTGGCAGGAATGCCCGCGGATGGACGGCACACGGACGATTCCCGATGCTCGAGCGCGTGAGCCGCGCATTCATGCTCTATGGCCTAACCTATCTGGCGATGGCATTGGTGCTGGACATCCCGGCGCGATTTGAGGCTCTGGCTCGAATTCAGCCGCTGCGCAGCCTGCATCTGCTGTACATCGTTCTCTTCGTCATGATCGGCGGATTTCTCGGCGAGTACGTATTGCGCGATCGCGTTTGGCGCTGGCTGGTGCTTTTCGTTCCATTGGGGATTGGAATGTTCATGGCGCAGCGGTCACTGTTTCCTGCAAGCGCGCAGGTGGAGTGGCCTGCCATGGCGCCAAAAAATCCGTGGGAACAGGCATTTGTCTGGGTCCGGCAGAATACGCCGGTTAATGCGCTATTTGCTCTCGATCCCGAGTACATGCGCATTCATGGCGAGGATGAAACTGGGTTTCGATGCCTGGCGGAGAGAAGCCGCCTCGCAGACAATGTCAAAGATAACGGTGTGGTCAGCATGTTTCCTCCACTGGCCGAGGAATGGTGGGCGCAGGTACAGGCGCAGACGCCGTGGAACAGCTTCCGGACGGAAGACTTTTCGCGCTTGAAAGAGAAATACGGAGTGAGTTGGGTCGTGGTGCAGCAGCCCGCTGCGGGGCTGGTTTGCGCCTACGGAAACAGCGCCGTGCAGGTTTGCCGAATTCTTTGAGAATAGCTACGAAGATGTTCTCGGGTGAGTCGAAATCCTTTCAGGACCACCGATCAGATAGAATAAGAACTTCATGTCCACCGCCAGGGCCGTTCAGGCCAGCCCCCGCCTGTTTCCTTATGAACGATGGGGATCTCGCCTGCCTGCGCTGGTCCGCGAGTACCGTGAGAACCTGCCCTGCCCGCATGTTCTGTTGAAAGATTTTCTCGATCCCGAGATTGCATCGGCGATGGCGGAAGAGTTCCCCAAACCTTCGAGCGCCGAATGGACGCAATACAAGCATCCCAACGAGAACAAACTGGGCATGCCTAAGCGCGAGCTGTTTCCGGCGGCGATCGCGGCGGTCACCGATGAATTGAATACTCCGGAGTTTGCCGCATGGGTTTCAGAGTTGACCGGAATACCGAACCTGGTCGCTGACCCGATGTTGGAGGGCGGTGGGCTGCACCAGTCCGGCCCCGGCGGATATCTGAATGTGCACACCGATTTCTCGATGCACCACTTTCGCACGAACTGGCACCGGCGGGTGAATCTGATTCTTTATCTCAATCCTGAGTGGGACGAAGATTGGGGCGGATCAATCGAATTGTGGGAGCGCTCGGCGCAGGGAAAGATGTCGCGCTGCGCGGCAAAGTATTCGCCGCTGCTGAATCACGCGCTCATCTTTACCACTGACGAGCGCTCTCTGCACGGGTTTCCCGATCCTCTCACCTGCCCCGAAGGACGATCGCGTAAAAGTCTGGCTTTGTACTACTACACCGTCGAGCAGGGTAAGAAGATCGCGGTGCATTCTACGGATTACTTTGCGCGGCCCCAGGATAATTGGCGAAAATCTGCGATGATTTGGCTGGACAAGAAGGCAGTCGATTTCTACTCGCGAGCCAAGGCGCGGTTTGGCTTCTCCGATGAGTGGGCCAGCCGGGTGCTGGGATTTCTTTCCAAGAAGAAATAGACGCAGATTCCGAGTGTTCAGAGAAATTTCTATCCATTCAGACGCAGCGCTCACTCTACGCCGAGCGCGCGGTGCTGCGGACGTAGTACTTAGGAATACCGGGGTCAAGTTTTCGGCCTTCATCGCTGAAGCGCGGCAAGTGGATTAGGCCGGCCCTCTGCAGCGCAAATTGCAAAGTGGTCGCCAGCACGCCGAAACCATACTTCACGCTGCGGCGGAAGTTGATCGACGACGCTTCTTCAAAATACTTCGTGGGACACGAGACTTCTCCGATACGGAAGCCGAAGTGCACGCACTGGGCGAGCATCTGATTGTCGAAGACAAAGTCGTCGGAATTCTCGAGTAGCGGCAGCTTCGCCAGCACCTGGCGGCTGAAGGCGCGATACCCCGTGTGATACTCGGAAAGCTTTACCCGAAGAAACAGATTTTCAAACGCCGTGAGCAACCGGTTGGAGACGTACTTGTAAAGCGGCATGCCACCAAGCAGCGCCGTCCCGCCAATGATGCGTGAACCCAGCACCACGTCATACACGCCGTAAGCCACCATGCTCGCCATCGCCGTGACCAAGTATGGAGTGTACTGATAATCCGGGTGCAACATGATCACCACGTCGGCGCCCGCGGCGAGGGCCTCGCGATAGCAAGTCTGCTGGTTGCGACCGTACCCGTAGTTGCGATCATGCTGAAAGACGAGCAGGCCGAGGCGGCGAGCGAAATCAACCGTGCGGTCGGAGCTGTGGTCGTCCACCAGGATGCGGATATCCACCAGTTCCGGCAGCTCGCCTACCGTGGCCTCAAGGGTCTTCTCGGCATTGTAGGCGGGCATTACGACCGCGATTTGTTTGCCGTTGATCATGTCTGAGACTTTTGCTTCGTTTCCTTAAGCCGCACTGCGGGAGTTCGGCCACCATTCTGAACACGGCACGAGCCAGCGTCAGGGCCTATTAATACCCGGTCAATGATACCCGAAAACGAAGAGAAGAGCGCACGAAAGCCACGCGGGCTGCGGCATTTTCACCGACCTTTCATATTCGGGCGCGGCTTGCCGCGGTCCGCCGCTCTGTGACAGACTAAAAGCAACTTTTGACCTTTCGTTCGTTGTTTCACCAGATTCGTTTTATGTCACGGAAGCGCACACTATTCGAAAAGATTTGGCAAGCTCACCTGGTCGCCGAGCCGGCTGGCCGGTCTCCCATCCTTTATATTGATTTGCATCTGGTTCACGAAGTGACCTCGCCGCAGGCCTTTGACGGTTTGCGCGTTGCGGGACGAAAAGTGCGCCAGCCAGCGCGCACCGTGGCGACCGTGGATCACAACATTCCCACCGAGCCACGCGGAACGCCCATCACTGACTTGATTGCCGCAAAGCAGATTGAGGCGCTGCAGAAGAACTGCAAGGAGTTTGGCGTCCGGCTCTTTGACATGGATTCGCCGGATCAGGGCATTGTGCACGTGATCGGACCGGAGCTCGGACTCACTCAGCCCGGCATGACCATCGTCTGTGGCGACAGCCACACCAGCACACATGGCGCGTTCGGAGCGCTGGCCTTTGGCATTGGAACGTCGGAAGTGGAGCATGTGCTGGCTACCCAGTGTCTCGCCCAGCAAACACCGAAGACGATGAAGATCGACGTGCGCGGCCGCTTGGCGGAAGGCGTGGGCGCGAAAGACCTGGCGTTGGGGATCATCGGGCAGATCGGTACGGACGGCGGAACCGGGCATGTGATCGAATACGCAGGCGAAGCGGTGCGCGGGCTTTCGATGGAAGGACGCATGACGCTGTGCAACATGAGCATCGAGTCGGGTGCGCGGGCTGGCATGGTTGCACCGGATGAGACCACGTTCGCGTATATAAAAGGAAAGCGATTTGCCCCGCGCGACGGCGAGTGGGAAAAAGCGATTGAATCCTGGCGCAGATTGCCCACGGATGATGGAGCTTCTTTCGACAGAGTCATCGAGATCGACGCGGCGCAGCTCTGTCCGTTCGTGACCTGGGGAACCAATCCGGGGATGGTCGCACCGGTTACAGGCCGGGTGCCGGAGGTCGATCGTTTGAAAGACGCCGACCGGCGGGCGACTGAGTTGGCGTTGCAGTATATGGGCCTCGAGCCGGGCAATCGCATTGAAGATATCGGAATCGACCGCGTGTTCATCGGGTCGTGCACCAACTCGCGCCTCGAAGATCTGCGGGCCGCGGCGCGAGTGGCCAAAGGGCATCACGTAAGCTCGAAGGTGCGCGCTATGGTGGTGCCGGGATCGCAAAGGGTGAAGCGCGCCGCCGAGCTGGAAGGCCTGCACCGGATTTTTCTGGATGCTGGGTTCGAGTGGCGCGAGTCGGGATGCTCGATGTGTTTAGGAATGAACCCTGACATACTGCAGCCCGGTGAGCGCTGCGCCTCCACCAGCAACCGAAATTTTGAAGGACGCCAGGGTCGCGGCGGGCGCACGCATCTGGTGAGTCCGATGATGGCAGCGGCAGCGGCGATTACCGGACACTTCACGGATATCCGAAACTGGAAATTTCAATGAAGCCCTTTCGCACCCATCGCGGACGTGTCGCGCCGCTGGACCGCGTGAATGTTGACACCGACCAGATTATTCCTAAGCAGTTTCTGAAACGCATCGAGCGCACCGGCTTCGGCCAGTTTTTGTTTTACGACTGGCGCTTCGATGCGGACGGAAAGAAGAATGCCGACTTTGTTTTGGACCAGCCGCGCTACAAGGGCGCGAGCATTCTAGTCGCAGAAAAGAATTTTGGCTGCGGATCTTCGCGAGAACATGCAGTATGGGCGCTCGCGGATTTCGGATTCCGCGCCGTGATTTCTTCTTCGTTTGCTGACATCTTCGCCAACAACAGCACGAAGAACGGTTTCCTCACCATCCGGCTGAGTGAGAGCGAAGTTGCCGAGCTATTGCTCCGAGCACGCGAGGTCGCGGGATACGAGCTGACGATTGATCTGGAGCAATGCGAGGTCAGTGACGACCGGGGTTTCCGCGCAAAGTTCCCCATCGACGAATTCGTGCGCCATTGCCTGCTCAATGGATTGGACGACATTGGCCTCACTTTGCAGCATGAGCAGGAAATTGCGGCCTATGAAGTGCACCATCCAGCGCCTTCCGTGCTGCAATCGACATAAGCGTAAACACATGGTCAAAGCGGGTAAAGAATTGTAAAACCTTCGCATCGCCCTTGACCCGCCCCATCACCGCAGTTGATGCTGGACCTGTGCGGTTCTACTATTGAATCTGCGCTTCGCAGCTCGCCCTAAAAATCACCGCGGAATGAAGATTAGATCGAGCTAAGGTGGAAGGACTTTTTCGCGTTTCGGACCAGGTCCCCGCAACCGAGTCGAGGATGCATACGTCTAATAAATGGAAGATTTAGCAGGTTTTCCGCATATCCCTCAAAAGCTGCACCGGACCAAAAACTTGAAGATAACGGGCTCGAACTTCATTCTCGAAAAATTGCCGCATCATTTTCGGCTTCGCCTGATTTTGGCCGCCGCGATCGCTGTGTGTGTGTCTTTATCGGGCTGCACCACCGCCGACTCCAAACAGCAAAAAGCGCAGGCTGCGGGCTCACACTCGGTTTCGGTTGCCGTGGCCACCGTGCAGCGGCAGGATGTGCCAGTCTATCTGGTCGGCCTGGGATCGGTATCCGCCTTCTACACGGCAAATATAAAGAGCCGCGTCGATGGCCAGATCATGCGGGTCAATTTTCAGGAAGGGCAGGTCGTGAAAGAAGGCGATCTGCTGATCCTCATCGATCCGCGTCCCTACCAGGTGCAGCTCGAACAGATGCAGGCGCAGTTGTTTAAGGATCAGGCGACGCTGCGCGATGCGCGGCTGAACCTGCAGCGCTACACCACGCTGATTCCTTCCGGCAGCATCGCGCAGCAGCAGGTGGACACACAGCAATCCACAGTCGATCAGCTCGACGGCCAGGTGCGCACGGACCAAGCACAGATCGATAACGCCAAGCTGCAACTCATCTACTGCAATATAACGGCTCCGTTCACCGGCCGCGTCGGCTTGCGGCAAGTTGATCCCGGCAACATTGTTCACGCGGCCGATACGAATCCGATGCTAATCCTCACGCAACTGCAGCCGATTGCGGTGGTCTTCACCCTGCCCGAAGATCAGCTGCCGACAGTGGCGCAGCACATGAAGAACGCGACATTGGAGGTAGAAGCTTACAGTCGCGACGATCAAACCAAGCTGGCAACCGGCAAACTGCAGACCATTGATAACCAGATCGATCCTACGACTGGGACGGCAAAGCTGAAAGCGGTCTTCGACAATAAAGACAACCAGCTTTGGCCAAACCAGTTTGTAAACGCAAACCTGCTGCTTGAAGCGCGAAAGAACAGCACAGTCGTGCCCACAGCCGCGATCCTGCGCGGTCCGCAGGGAGCCTTTGTTTACGCGGTCAAGCCGGATAAGACCGTCGAAGCTCGAGTAGTAACAATTTCGCTGACCCAGGGCAACGCCACGCTTGTCACCGCGGGGCTCAATCCCGGGGACGTAGTGGTCACGGACGGCCAGGACAAGCTGCAAACTGGCAGCAAAGTTGAGCCGCGCGCCGGTGGCCCCAGCAACACCGGTGGCGGAATAAACGGCAGCGGCAGCGCGCCCACGGGAACCTCGTCCTCGCGGATGCCAGCGTCGGGAAGGCCGTTTTCAGGAACGTCGTTTTCAGGAACCCCAGCTTCATGAGCCCCTCAAAGTTATTTATTCTCCGGCCCGTGGCGACCACGCTGTTAATGGTGGGCGTACTGCTGGTCGGGTGGGTCGCGTTTCTGCAACTACCAGTCTCTGCCCTGCCGGAAGTCGATTACCCGACCATCCAGGTCGTAACTTTTTATCCGGGGGCCGACCCCGATGTGATGGCATCGTCCGTAACCTCGCCGCTGGAGCGGCAGTTCGGACAGGTTCCAGGACTGAGCCAGATGACCTCGACGAGTTCATTTGGCAGTTCGGTCATCACGCTGCAATTTGGACTTGACCAGAACATCGACGTGGAAGAACAGCAGGTGCAGGCCGCGGTCAACGCAGCAGCAACGTACCTGCCGACGGATTTGCCCAACCCTCCCATCTACAACAAGGTAAATCCGGCGGACGCGCCGATTCTCACCCTGGCGATGAGTTCGGATTCTCTTCCGCTGTCGAAGGTGGAGGATCTCGCCGACACCGCTCTGGCGCAGAAAATTTCGCAGCTGCCGGGCGTGGGATTGGTTTCCATCAGCGGCGGGCAAAAACCTGCGGTAAGGGTTCAGGTAAATCCCACCGCGCTGGCTTCCTACGGATTGAGTCTCGAAGACGTTCGTACCGCCCTCGCCGAGGCCAATGTGGATCAGGCGAAAGGCGTCATCGACGGTGCCCGCCAGTCCTACACCATCGGCGCCAATGATCAGCTTTTTTCCAGCGGGCAGTACAAGCCGATCGTCATCGCTTATCACAACGGTGCGCCGGTGCGCCTTAGCGATGTGGCCAACGTCATCGACGGTACGGAGAACACGCTGCTTGCGGCCTGGATGAATTCCACTCCTGCAGTCATCGTGAACATCCAGCGCCAGCCTGGGGCGAACATCATCAGCGTCGTTGATCGGATCAAGAAACTTCTGCCGCAACTGCAGGCCTCGCTGCCCTCTGCGGTGAGGATGCAGATTCTTACCGACCGCACCACGACCATCCGCGCCTCCGTGAAGGACGTTGAGTTTGAGTTGGCGTTAACCATCGTACTGGTGGTCATCGTTATTTTCTTCTTCCTCCGGAACCTGCGCGCCACATTTATTCCCAGCGTCGCCGTTCCTTTGTCGATTGTGGGAACGTTTGGCGTGATGTATCTGCTGGGCTACAGCCTTAACAATCTCACGCTCATGGCGTTGACCATCTCCACTGGCTTTGTGGTGGACGATGCCATCGTCATGATCGAGAATATCGACCGCTATCTCGAAGCGGGAGATTCGCCGCTGGACGCCGCGCTCAAAGGATCAGGACAGATCGGATTCACCATCGTATCGCTCACTGTTTCGTTGATCGCAGTGCTGATTCCCCTGTTGTTCATGGGAGACATCGTCGGCCGGCTATTCCGCGAGTTCGCCGTAACTCTCGCCGTGACGATTCTTGTGTCCGCTGGCGTTTCACTCAGCCTGACGCCGATGATGTGCGCCAAGTTACTCAAGCATCGCAAGGAAGGCGAGAAGGGCCGCTTCTACGACGTCACAGAAGATTATTACAACCGTGTGATTGCCTTTTACGGACGCACCGTGAAGTGGGTGCTGAAGCATCAGACGGCCACGCTCTTCGTAACCTTCGGAACTCTGGTTCTCACGCTGGTTCTCTACGTGGTCGTCCCCAAGGGATTTTTCCCGGTGCAGGATACGGGCGTGATCCTGGGAATTTCGGAAGCTCCCGACAATATCTCGTTCGACGCAATGTCGAAGCGGCAGCAGGAATTAGCAAGGGTAATTCTGAAAGATAAAGATGTAGACAGCCTGTCCTCCTTCATCGGCGTCGATGGCACAAATACGACCCCAAACAGCGGACGCATTCAAATCAATCTGAAGCCCCGCGACGAGCGCAGCGACGATGCTTCCGCCATCATCCGGCGCCTGCAGCCCGAGCTGGCCAAAGTGGACGGCATCACGCTTTACATGCAACCGGTGCAGGATCTGACGGTGGAAGATCGCGTAAGCCGCACGCAATTTCAGTATTCCATTGAAGACGCGGACGCGCAGGAGCTCGCGCAGTGGACGCCAAAGTTAGTGGAGAAATTGCGCGCCGCGCCGGAATTGCGCGATGTCGCCACCGACCAGCTTAACGGCGGCCTCAGGACCAGCCTCACCATCGACCGCGATACCGCATCGCGCCTGGGAATCCTGCCGCAAGCCATCGACAATACTTTGTATGACGCATTCGGGCAGCGGCAGGTTTCCACCATCTTCACGCAGTTGAATCAGTACCATGTCGTGCTCGAAGTGCTGCCGAACTTTGCCGGTGCGCCCGACGCGATGAATGACGTGTACGTTCGTCCCGCCAGCATCACGCCGAATTCCGGCGCACCCACGGCGAATGCGGCCACGGCAACCACCAGTGGAACTCCGGTTCCAATTTCAACTTTTACGCGGATGCAAACGACGAATGCGCCACTCGCCGTCAACCACCAGGGACAATTCCCCGTGGTAACGCTTTCGTTCAACCTGGCTCCCGGAGCGTCGCTCGGAGAAGCCACGAAAGCCATTCAGCAGGCGGAGAAAGATATTCAGTTGCCGCCCAGCATTCATGCCGCATTTCAAGGCACGGCGGCCGCATTCCAGAATTCCCTCGCCAGCGAACCATTCCTGATTCTCGCCGCCATCATCACGGTGTATATCGTGCTTGGAGTGTTGTACGAAAGCTACATTCATCCCATCACGATTCTCTCGACGCTGCCGTCGGCAGGCGTTGGCGCAATTCTTGCACTGCAATTGACGGGCAACGATCTGACCGTGGTGGCGTTAATCGGCATTATTTTGCTGATCGGCATTGTGAAGAAGAACGCCATTATGATGATCGACTTTGCGCTCGAAGCTGAACGCGTGGAGCACAAGCCGCCGGAAGAGGCGATCTTTCAGGCATGCCTACTGCGCTTCCGTCCCATCATGATGACGACCATGGCCGCGCTGCTTGGCGGTTTGCCGCTGGCTCTCGGATCGGGCACAGGCGCGGAGTTGCGGCGCCCGCTGGGTATTACGATCGTGGGCGGGTTGATTCTCAGTCAGTTGCTTACGCTTTACACCACCCCGGTGGTTTACCTGTGGTTCGATCGATTGGGACAACGATTCGAGAAGTATAAAATCGGCAACCCGATTCCGCAGGAGTTGCCGGGGGATTAGAAGGTTCACGTGGCCGACGGAAGAACAGCAGGTTCCTCCACTGTGCGACCCGTTCCCTTCGGGATCGGTTCGCTTCGGTCGGAATGACAAGTTGTGTGGTGGTGAAGCTGTATAGACGATGAGTATTTCGGCCCCATTTATCCGGCGTCCGATTGGCACCTCGCTGCTGGCGGCGGCGTTGCTGCTCTCCGGCATTCTTGCGTTTAATTATCTTCCGGTGGCTTCACTGCCGCGAGTCGATTTCCCTGTGATTCAGGTTGGAGCCAGTCTGCCCGGAGCCGATCCGCCAACCATGGCTTCCGCCGTGGCCACGCCCCTCGAGCGCCAATTCGGACGCATCTCCGGCGTGAATCAGATGACATCGACGAGCCAGCTGGGCTCGACAAGTATCGTCCTGCAATTTGATTTGAACCGGAACATCGACGCTGCCGGCCGCGACGTACAGGCCGCGATCAACGCCGCGCGCAGCCAGCTCCCCGCCAACTTGCCGAGCAATCCAACTTATCGGAAGGCGAACCCTGCGGACGCGCCGATCATGATTCTGGCACTGACTTCGGACACCGAAACAGTACCGCAAATGTACGATGCCGCCGACTCGATTCTGTCGCAGAAACTCGCGCAGGTCAGTGGAGTGGGACAAGTCTTCGTCGGCGGCGCGGCGCAGCCCGGAGTTCGCGCCGAAGTGAATCCCACTCTGCTCAACAAACTGGGAGTTGGATTAGACACGGTCCGCAACGCGCTCAATCTGGCGAACGCGAACCGGGCAAAGGGAGAAGTATCAAGCGGAACGACGACCTGGACCTTTAACGATAACGATCAACTTTTCACGGCGGATCAGTACCGGCCCCTCATCGTCGCCTATAACAACGGCGCACCGGTGCGGCTTGGCGACGTGGCCGACGTTCAAGACTCGGTGGTCGATGTTCGCAACATCGGATTGGCCAATGGCAAGCCCAGCGTCCTCATTATTGTTTTCCGGCAGCCCGGCGCCAACATCATCGAGACCGTGGACCGGGTCATTGCGTTGATGCCGTATTTGCAGTCCTCGATTTCGCCGGCAATCCAGTTAAGCATCGCCCTCGATCGCACAGTCACGGTGCGTGCCTCGGTAAAGGACATCGAATTCACCCTGCTTCTTTCGATCATTCTCGTCATCCTGGTTGTGTTCGCCTTCCTGCGGACGGTGCGAGCCACCATTATCCCCAGCATTGCCGTTCCACTTTCGCTGGTTGGAACCTTCGGAGGAATGTACCTGCTCGGCTACAGCCTCGACAATCTGTCGCTGATGGCGCTGGCTATCTCCACAGGATTTGTAGTCGATGACGCCATCGTGGTGCTCGAAAATATTACGCGCTACGTGGAGCAGGGCATGGACGCAGTGCAGGCGTCGTTCAAAGGGGCCTCGGAAATCGGCTTCACCGTGGTCTCCATGAGCGTGTCTCTGGTCGCGGTGTTCATTCCGCTGCTGATGATGGGCGGCATTGTCGGGCGGCTATTCCGCGAGTTCGCGGTTACGCTCAGCATTGCGATTGGAGTTTCGCTGCTGGTGTCGTTAACCACGACGCCGACAATGTGTGCCAAGTTTCTGCGCCCTCCGGCGCACGATCAACGGCATAATCGCTTTTACCTCGCCAGCGAGTGGGTGTTCGACAGAACTTTGGCCACCTACCGCCACGCCCTTCGGTGGGTTCTGGATTATCAGTTGGTCACACTCGTCGTCACCATTCTTGTGGCGTGCCTCAGTGTTTACCTCTACATCATCGTTCCCAAGGGATTTTTCCCGCAGCAGGATACGGGCCGGATTATGGGCTCAGTGCAGGCCGCGCAGGATATTTCTTTTCAGGCGATGCGCGGCAAAATGGAACGCTACGTGAAGATTGTAATGACGGACCCGGCGGTAACCTCAATCGTCGGATTCGCCGGCGGAAACACAGTTTCGAATCAGGGCCGCTTCTTCATCATGCTGAAATCGTTGTCCGACCGCGGCAAGTGTCCGCCGCATCATTTCTGGCAATCCTGTCCCAACGTTACCGCTGACGATGTAATCAACCGGCTTCGCGGCAAGCTGGCGGTTGTGCCCGGAGCCACCTTGTATCTGCAATCCGCGCAAGACCTCACGATTGGCGGCCGCCAGAGTAACGCGCAATATCAATACACGCTGCAAGGCGAAGATTTGAACGAACTCAACTCCTGGGCGCCGCAGTTGTTGGCGAAGATGCGTGTGCTGCCGGAATTGCGCGACGTAAACACCGACCAACAAGACAAAGGATTGCAGGCGCAACTGGTGATCGATCGCGACACCGCCAGCCGTATGGGCGTTGCCGCGCAGGATATCGACAACGCGCTCTATGACGCATTCGGACAGCGGCAGGTCTCCACCATGTACCGTCCGCTGAACCAATACCACGTGGTGATGGAAGTTGCGCCCGAGTTCCAGCAGACCACGGAAGGCCTGCAGAATATTTATTTGCGATCTACAAGCGGCACGCCGATCCCGTTAGCGGCGTTCACCCACTTCACGCCATCGAACATCCCGTTGGCCGTGAACCACCAGAGCCAGTTTCCCTCGGTCACGATTTCTTTCAACCTGGCGCCCGGAATCTCTCTTGGAGGGGCGACGCTGGCCATCGAGAACGCGCAACGATCTATCGGTTTCCCCGCCACGATCCAGGCCAGCTTCCAAGGCACGGCCGCCGCGTTTCAGGATTCGCTTTCCAGCCAGAAAATCCTGATCTTCACGGCTTTGGTTACGGTTTATATCGTGCTGGGGATGCTTTACGAGAGCTACATCCACCCCGTTACAATTCTTTCGACGATTCCGTCGGCGGGCGTGGGCGCGCTCCTGGCTTTGCTGTTGACCCACAACGAACTCAACGTGATAGGAATGATTGGCATCATTCTTCTGATCGGTCTGGTGAAGAAAAACGCGATTATGATGATCGACGTGGCGCTGGAAGTGGAGCGTACGCAAGGCAAGAAGCCGGTCGACGCCATCTACGAAGCCTGCCTGTTGCGCTTCCGGCCGATCATGATGACGACCATGGCCGCTCTTTTGGGTGGCTTACCGCTCGCGCTCGGG
>CAYOVU010000243.1:0-10789 GCA_964407505.1 uncultured Acidobacteriaceae bacterium
CCTTAAGAGTCGATTAGGCTAAGAGACTGGGCAATCAAACTGGATTTCACGTGGCTTCGGGCGCGGCTGAGGCACTTTTGGAAGTTGCACGCAGATGACTTGCTCACCGATCTGGAAGCGGTATTGGCGGAGAAGTTGGCCCTCTTCCTTTGACTTGGCGACAGATTCGTTTCCCTTCGCGCTGTTGGCTATTTCGTTGCTCTCGGTCACCTGAATCCCTAGGTAGGCGAGCTCCTTTTCTATCCGTGGAAATGAAAGCGAATACTCGGCTCCGCTCAAGTATTGTGCCAGGGCCGCGATGGCTTCGGCGGCGACAGTTTCAGGACTGGGATCACCGCCGTGAACCGCTTTCCACAGAGCGATAATCCATGCTGCGTCGAGTTCGCGGGCGAGATAGACTTCAGGGGTCGGCATGGAGATTGCTCCTATCCGTAATAGTGCCGACATAAGGCAAAGCGTTTCTTGGGACTGAAAGATTCGTCGATGAAGAAGGACGCGGAATATTGGATCAGGAAGCTGGCGCTGGAGCCACATCCGGAGGGCGGATATTTCCGGCAGACGTACCGGGCGAATTTAGTCCTGGCCAAAGAGAGTTTGCCATCGGAGTTTACAGGCGCGCGAGCGGTCTCGACTGCCATCTACTTTCTGCTGGAAGGTGAAAGCTTTTCCGCTTTTCACCGGCTGCTCTCTGACGAACTGTGGCACTTCTACGTAGGTAGTGTGCTGGTCGTGCATGCAATCGATGAACACGGGCGATACTCGGAAGTCCTGCTGGGGAGCGATCCTGACGTGGGCGAGGCGTTGCAGGCCGTGGTGAAGGCAGGATGCTGGTTTGCATCGGAGGTGAGAGATCGAAAGTCGTTTGCGCTGGTGGGCTGCACGGTGGCTCCAGGGTATGAGTTCGCGGATTTCGAGATGGCGAAGCGGGAGGAGTTGGTTGTGGATTATCCACAGCATCGGAGGGTGATTGACAGGTTGACGCGGGGATAAGAGTTACTCAAGTTCCTCTTTGCAGAGGCTGAGTGTAATCGCCTGGTTAAGTCAACTATTGGCCTTTACACCCGGGAATTCGTAGTTCGGTTCGAGCATATATGCCTGAATCGGAGCACCTGCCGAACAATGGGACACAGCGCAGCCACTACCAGCCCCGGGTTAACTGGGTCTATGAGGTTGTTGATCAGCAAAGAGCGGAGCCGGGGATCGAGAGTCGTCACGATGTACACCAGAAAACCCAACAGGCCAAGCACAGCGTCCTTCCAGACACCTCGTACCGGAAGCCTAAGGAACAGGGACACCAGCACTCCTGCGAGTGCACCTGCAGCCATCGCAAGCAGCCCAAAAAGGAGCCAAAAGAAAATCATGAAACCGGGAGGCACCGCCTTATCCTAGCACTTTCAAACGAAGACTTGATTCCTCCAAACGGGCCGTTGAGTCGTTCGTTGGCGTAACATCGCCATTCCACTCATTGTCGTTGCCTTACTTCACCGCGGCCGCTCTCTTGGGAAACATCTCCCCAATGCGCTTAATCTCAGCCCCGACGCCGCGCAGTTTTTCTTCAATGTTTTCGTAGCCGCGATCGAGGTGGTAGACGCGGTCGATGATGGTCTCGCCGTCGGCTACCAGCGCGGCGAGGACGAGCGAGGCCGAGGCCCGCAAGTCGGACGCGAGCACAGCGGCGGCGCTGAGCGGCGTCTTTCCCACGACGACGGCGCGGCGGCCTTCGATTTTGATGTTCGCGCCCATGCGAACCAGTTCCTGCGCGTGCATGAAGCGGTTCTCGAAGATGTTTTCGGTGACCACCGAAGTCCCTTCGGACTGCGTTGCCAACGCCATAAATTGCGCCTGCATGTCTGTCGGAAACCCTGGATATTCCTCGGTGGTCATGTCGGACGCGGTGAAAGGATTGTCTCCCATGACTCGGACGGAATCGGCGGTGCACTTGGTCTTGACGCCGACTTCCTTGAGTTTGCCAAGTAAAGCATCGAGGTGAGCGGGATCGCATCCCGTGACGTTGAGGTCGCCGCCAGTCATGGCGCCCGCGATAATGAAAGTGCCGGCCTCGATGCGGTCAGGGATAATGCGGTGCTTCGCGCCCTTGAGCTTGCTCACGCCTTTCACGCGAATTGTGGCTGTCCCTGCGCCTTCGATCTTCGCTCCCATCTTATTGAGCAAGGCGGCGAGGTCGGCGACCTCGGGTTCGCGGGCGCAATTCTGGAAGATGGTCTCGCCCTCGGCGAGCGTTGCGGCCATCAGCAGATCTTCGGTTCCAGTGACGGTAATCTTGTCGAATACAATCTCCGCGCCCTGCAGACGCCCGGCAGTGGCTTCAACGTAACCGTGATCTTGCGTGATCTTCGCGCCGAGTTTCTCGAGGCCTTTGATGTGCATGTCGATCGGCCGGCTGCCGATAGCGCACCCCCCGGGAAGCGAGACGCGAGCGTGGCCACAGCGTGCGACCAGTGGCCCCAGCACCAGCGTCGAGGCGCGCATGGTCTTCACCAGTTCGTACGAGGCTTCCGGGCTGGCGAGGTTCTTACAGTGGATAGTGGTGCGATGATGGGCGCGGCCAAAGCCGAGTTCGACCTCCGCGCCCATGGCGGCGAGCAGATTCCGAGTAGTCTGGATATCGCGTACCTGCGGAATGTTTTCGAGGATGACGGGTTCGTCGGTGAGCAGGGCGGCAGCCATGCAGGGCAGTGCAGCGTTCTTGGCTCCGCTGACGCGGACCGTGCCGAGCAGCGGTTCGCCGCCGCGGATGATGAGTTTGTCCATGGTATGAGTCCTTGGTAAAGGTCTATTTTAGCGGGGAAGTGGGCTAGAGGAGGGTAATCGGGAGGGCACGGCCTAGTGGGGAGGGAAGAAGTGCGTGACCTGTTCGTCTATAACGCGGGACGGGGCTGGTACTAGACTGAGCGCATGTCTGAGAACATTTACGCACTCCTGTCGTGAGAACGCCTTGATGCGGCTTTGGTTTGAGCAAGATTTATAGGGATCCTTCGACTACGTTGCCGTCCGCTTTGCGGACGTCAACTCCGCTCAGGATGACAAACCGAAAAGGCGCAGGGAGTCATTCAGTTATTAAGAATCGATGACCCAATTGTCGATGGACAAGCCGCGGACCTGTTTAAACTCCCGGGTATTGTTGGTAATCAGCGTCAGGCCCAGGCTGCGAGCGTGGGCGGCAATGAAGAGATCGTTGGCGCCGATCATCCTCCCACGCGCCTTCAGTTCGGCGCGAATTTTGGCGTAGTGCAAGGATGCTTCGTCGGGAAAATCCAGAACCTCGACGTAGCGCAGGAAGGAAGCGAGCGCCGCTTCATCCTGCCGCCGTTTTGGAGACACTTCGACACCGAACATGAGCTCCGACTTGCTGATCACGGAGATGCAGACATCGCTGACGGGAACTTTGGCGAGCCGTTTGATAACCGCATCGGGTGAACGGCGCATGATGTAGGAGCAGGTGTCGGTGTCCAACATGTAGCGCGGCATCAGGGCTTGCGCTCCTGTACGCGCAGGTCCTCGACATTCTCCATGAATGATGGCGAAGCGACTGGGGCTTCGGCGAGGTACAAAGACCAATCCGACGGACGAGGCGAGAGAACTACGTCGGCGCCTTCCTTGCGTATGAAGACTTCCTGGGTATTGAACTGGAAGTCCTTGGGCAAGCGTACGGCTTGGCTGCGGTTGTTCATGAACAGCTTGGCTTTGCGGTGCTGGGTTGGCATATACATAAGTATATGCCAAGGCAATGAAGTTTTCCAGCAAGAAAAAGCAAGTTCCTTACTGACTAATGTGAGCGGCGGAAGCACTGCGCCGTTACGCCCGGGGCGCCGGCCATGTCTTGCTCGATGGCGACTTCTCCCAGGGGGCCAGTCGGGCTTCCTACGTTTCCGTGGGGGGAACCTTCGGAACTTTCGCACTGGTCCACCGCGACGACTTTGTAGACTGATGGCGAGTTTGCCTGCGTGATCTGCGAATAGAAGAGCTCGGCTTGCGGGCTGGAGTTATTGGGGCAGACTTTACCGTCGTAGTTGGTTGCGCAATCGACGTTATTCGGGTTTTGCACACTCCGGCAAAGCCAGGCCGCCATGGCCGTATTGGGATAGTTAAAGGTCAAACCATCGAGGCCACCGTTTACGATGCTTTGCTGCAGCCACTGGGAGTTCGAGGTCGATGTGGTGGTGGTGTTCGGAACTCCGCAGGAATTGTCGTTGGTCCAGGCGCCAACGCTCTGGTAGGCGGGGTCGAGATAGGTTGGACCCAGAGTCCACGATGTGCCGGAACCGAGTTCGCATCCATATTGTCCTGCGGGACAAATCGTGACCGGGGCCGCGGGAGGCTCCTCGCAGCCTAACTCAATATTGCTGAGCACTGGGCCGGAGATGAGTTCGACGTTATCGAGGTAGTTTGCTGCTCCATAGAAAGCCATGGAGTAGAGAATTTGGGTTGTGCCGGCACTGACGCCCTGAGCGCACATTCCGGCCTCCGGATTGGCCTGGAGCAGCGGAGGAAAGATGTTGGTATTGACGTAGCTTAGAAATGTCGCAGGGCGGCAGGCGGCGTCATGGATATTTCCGAAGGTGCCGGTCGGAAACGGGTTGTAGGTTGCCTCCCAGGCAGAACTCCAGGCCAGTTGCACAATTTCATAGCCATTTTCAAAGTAGTACGTCAACATGTCGAGCTCATCGGTCTCGCCATTGTCGGTTGCCTGGGTGCCATCGGCTCCATCAAAGAAGACGACTACACCTTTCACTGTGCCGGGAATGATTCCCGACGGGCTGAGTGTGCCAAAGGTGAAGTCCATATCCTGCGCGTTGGGACACCCGCTCACCTCGGCGGAAGAGCAATTCATCGGGTGGTTAGTGCCGGCGCTGTCCGTGTATTGGAAAAAACCATTGGCCGGGCAAGAGGAGAGGGTTACGACGTTTTGGACCGCGGGTCCGCTGCTAATGGGAGGAGTGATGGAGCTATTTGTGCTGCTGCCTCCACACGCGACCAGCGCGGTCAAAGCTGCGCCAATGAGGCTCAAGCCCACGAGCATGATCGGCCATTTCCGGAACGTCATCCGATACCTCTGGCTAAGTTAACCCTGTGATGCTGCTGAAGTTGCGGGACGTTGCCCTGGTTAATCTGAGGCGCAGCGGCGGACCGTGGGCGTCCGGGAGTCAACGTTACATGAGACGGACAGGATTTATCCGTCTCAGAGAGTGCCTCTCTAGAACGTACGGCGGAAGATCCAGAACAACATGCCGGAGAGGAACATGGCCACGGGCAGCGTGAGCACCCATGCCAAAGCCAGGTTGCGAACCGTTGACCACTGGATGCCGGATTTATTAGCGGCCATAGTTCCGGCGATGCCGGAGGAAAGCACGTGGGTGGTGCTGACCGGCAGGCCGAAGCCGTCGGCGGCGCCAATCGTGGCCATGGCGGTGATTTCCGCAACTGCGCCTTGCGCGTAGGTGAGGTGACTCTTACCAATCTTTTCTCCCACCGTTACGACGATGCGCTTCCAGCCGACCATAGTGCCCAAACCGAGAGCCATGGCCACGGCTACTTTTACCCAGAGCGGAATGAAGCGGGTCGAGTGGTCGATGTGCTTTTTGTAATTGGCGAGAACCACGGCATCGGCGGCCGCAATGTCGGGATTGTGGCTCTTCTGCATCAGACGTAATGACTCGCTGATGAGATACATATCGTTGCGGAAGTTGCGCACCCGGTCGTTTGGGATATTCTTCATTTCTTTGTACAGCGAGGTTTCGTTGCCGATATCGTTGACCATGGTCCGCAGCGCGAGCATGGTGTTGGGCGTGAAATCCTTGGTGCGAATATAGTCCGTTACATCATCGTGTGGATCGCCGACTACTGCGTTCGGACTGACATATTTGGTCAGCGTGTCCGCAGCCTGCTGCGAGACGGCAATGAAATCCTGAGAATCCTGGTAAGTGATGGCGTGGTTGAGAGCGTAGGCGGTGGGAACGGTGCCGATTAAAATCAGCATGATCAGTCCCATGCCCTTTTGTCCGTCGTTCGAGCCGTGGAAGAAGCTGACGCCGGTGCAGGTGAGAATGAGCAGGCAGCGGATGTAGAACGGTGGCGGCTCCGAGCCTTCGGGAGCCTTGTAAAGTTTGGGATCTTTGATCAGCACTTTGGCGAAGAGCAGGAGAAGAAAGGCGCACCCGAAGCCGACGACGGGCGAGAGCAGCAGCGAATAACCGATGTTTTTGGCTTGCCCCCAGTCGACACCGCTGGTGCCACTGCTGCCGTTGATGAGTTGGTTGGCGATGCCGACACCGATCACGGAACCGATCAGCGTATGCGAACTGGAGGCTGGCAGGCCGAAATACCACGTACCGAGGTTCCAGAGGATGGCAGAAACGAGCAGGGCAAAGACCATGGCGAATCCGGCTTTGCTGCCCACTTGCAGAATCAGTTCGACTGGAAGTAACGAGACAATGGCGAAAGCAACGAGGCCGCTGGAGGCGAGCACGCCGAGGAAATTCCAGAAGCCGGACCAAACCACGGCGATATGAGGTTCCAGGGAGTGAGTGTAGATGACCGTGGCCACTGCGTTAGCGGTATCGTGGAATCCGTTGACGAATTCAAACCCCAGAGCTACTAGAAGCGCGATCCCCAGCAGCAGATAGGGTAGGATCGATTCGTTATGAATGCCGGCGAGATCGTGTAGCAAACTGGAACCCGCATAGCAGACGCCGATGACCAGCACGATGCCGAAAATCAGCATGCCAATTTTGCCGGGAGACCGCGAAAGTTTCTGGTCCAGTAAAGTGGATGGTGCGGTCGCTGCCGGTGCTGTGGCCATAGTCGCTCCTCGGATCGCCATCTAAATTGAAAGTGTGCACTCGCTAAAGAGCGAAACTATACGGAAGAATTGTTACGGCAGTGTGAAAATGAGCGCAGCTCCCGATTTTCAGCTAAAGCACCCTGGAAGCCAGAACCGCTTGCGCTGATTGTTTACTAACGTTAAACGTCTGGCGGAGTTTTAAGGCATTGTTACAATAGGAAGTTCGTCCACCCGGCTGCCGGGAAACCTGTGTGGGGCGAAGTACATTTTGGAACAGCCAAACCACTTGCAACCGTCAAACTACAAACCAAGTGTCTCGTCTGGAGCGCCGACCCTCGCCTCTCCTACCGTTTACTGGCGGGTCGAGGGGAGTTTACTTGACTTGACGGTGGTCGAGCCGGTGGCCTTCTTTACCTGGAATGCCCAGACCTTCTCGGAACGCTTCCGCCGCCGGGGTTTGATTTTCCTGATGGCCGTGTTGCGTCCATTTCTCTATTCGACGAACCGCAAGTTTGCAACTCGGGTGGTGCATACCGCATTGCGCGGCGTGACGCGGGACCGGCTGGACCTGCTGGGCGAAGAGTACTTCCAATACAAATTGAAGCCACGATTGAAAGCGCACGGTGTGGAGCGCGTGCAGGAACTGGTGCGCACAGGCGCTGACGTTGTGCTGGTGAGCCAGGGGTTGGAGCATGTGATGAAGCCGTTGGCGCTACATCTTGGGGCGAAGCGAGTAGTGGCGAACCGCCTCGAATTTCGCGACGGGGTAGCGACAGGACGGTTGCTCGAGCCGGTGATCCGTCCACGGGGAGGATTAGCGCTGATCCAGGAGCAGAGTCCGGATGGACGGCGCGCGCCGAAGACGCTGGCGCGTCAACTCGATATCACCATTGAGGAACTGCGGGCCGCGGTGATTGGATCGGGGCGGGAGCCGGCAGGACCGGAACGTCCCATCGTGCATTTCGGAGGACAGAAGCAATCAGCGCCATTCTCGGTGCGGCGGGCGCTCGCGGGCCGGCACATCATGCTGATCGGTGTGACCGGATTCATTGGCAAAGTGTGGCTGGCAAACACGCTAATGGAACTGCCGAAGATTGGCCGGATTTATCTTTTGATTCGGCGACAGAAATCGAATCCCGCGCAGCGGCGCTTCGAGAAGATGGTGGAAGAATCGCCGGTTTTCGACCCTCTGTTTGAGAAGTATGGATCCGGTTTTGCCGACTACCTGCGGGAAAAAGTTGAGGTGGTCGAAGGAGACGTGACGCAGGCGGGGCTGGGGCTTGAGGCAGAGGCAGCCGGGCGGTTGCAACAGAATCTCGACTTGATCGTGAATAGTTCCGGATTAACCGATTTCAATCCGGACTTGCGCGATGCGCTGACCACGAATACAGACGCCGCCATGAACATTCTGGAGTTCGTGCGTGGCACAGATCACGCCGGGTTGCTGCATCTATCGACATGTTATGTGGCGGGTGAGCGCGATGGCCGCGTGCCGGAAAAACTGATTCCGAATTACACACCACGCAACGTCGCGAACTTCGATGCCGAGCAGGAATGGCGCGCGTTGCATGAAGTGATTGCGAACGCGGAATCGCAGGCCGAGGGCGCCGAGGTTACGGCTGGGCTGAGGTCTCAATCGTTGGCGAAGGAGCACGCTGCGAAAGGTTTGCAGGGCGCGGCGCTTGAAAACCAGATACGAAAGAACCGCATTCGCTGGCTGAAGACCTATCTTACCGAAGCGGGAACGCGGCGGGCGAAAGAACTGGGATGGCCGAATACCTACACGCTCACCAAAAGCCTTGCCGAGTCACTGATTGTCAAATATGGCGCGGGTCTGCCGATTGCAGTCGTGCGTCCCGCGATCGTCGAAACTTCGGTGGCGAAGCCGTTTCCGGGATGGAATGAGGGCATCAATACGTCGGCGTCGCTGTCTTATTTGTTGGGGACATATTTCCGCCAGTTGCCGTCGAATGAGAGCAAACGGCTCGATATTATTCCGGTTGACGCAGTGTGCGACGGGATGACGCTGATTGCGGCAGCGATTGTGGATCGGCGGCACGATGAGTTATATCAATTGGCGACATCGGCAACGCATCCCTGCGACATGGGGCGATCGATTGAGTTAACGTCGTTGGCGCATCGCAAGCATTACCGGGCGCAGGAAGGTTTGGAGTCGTGGCTGCGGCTCCGCTTCGATGCAATTCCCGTGTCGAAGACACGGTATCAGCGGATGTCGGCGCCAGCGCAGAAGGCGATCGTAAAGTCGATTCAGCGAATCATGTCGCCTTTGCCGTTGAAAAAAATGCCGCTGGTCAAAACCGAAAGAAATCTGGAACGAGTCGAGAAACTCATCGAATTATTTGAGCCGTTCATTCTATTTAATGAGCACGATTTTGCGGCGGATAATGTGGAGAAACTCTCGCACGCGTTGGTGGAAGATGAGCGGGAAGAATTCGGTTACAAGGCCCGGCTGCTCGACTGGTGGGATTATTGGATCAATGTGCATATTCCGGCTCTGCGGCGATGGACGTATCCGCTGATCGAGGGCAGGCCGCTGGAGGCGCGTCCGGCGCGGAGTTTGCAGAATGGGGAGACGGTGAAGACGGGGACAAGGTGATCGTTGGGCCGGCGCTAAAGCCCAATCGACATCCTCAGCTTACACGCCGCTCTGCTACGCGTGCATGACAGAAGTTCATACGAAGGCATAAAACGGAATCGGTGAATGGCGATATTTCTTACGGGATCGACGGGATACATCGGCGCGCATGTGGCGGCGAATCTGCTGCGGGATCACGGCGCGGCGTTGAATGTGCTGGTGCGCGCGCGGGATATCAATGAGGCAGAGGGGCGGCTGTGGCAGGCCCTGCAGTTGCACCTGGACTTCCCGCAGTTTTATGAATATCTGCAGACTCGCGTTCGAGTTTTTCGCGGAGACTTGACGGACCCTGGATTCGGGCTAGGACGCGATGAATACGACCGATTGGTCCACACGACGGACTCGGTGATCCACTGCGCGGCATCGCTGAACCGGAAATCTGAGAAAAGCTGCCTGAATGTGAATCTGCGCGGCACGCTCGAAGTTCTTACACTGGCGCGGCAGGCGGAACATTATCACGGCTTAAGGCGCTTCAGTCAGGTGAGCACGGTCGCAGTTGCCGGGAAGCGGCAGAATGAAGTGGTGAGCGAGGACCGGTCGATCGATTGGGAGCGATCGGATTACGATCCTTACGCGCGGACGAAGAAATTTTGTGAGCACATGATGCGCGTGCTGCTGCCGGAAACTCCGAAAACGATTTTCCGACCGAGCATCGTTCTCGGCGACAGCCGTTATGCGGAGACCACCCAATTCGACATGGTCAAGGCATTCGTGTTTCTCGCCGGTTTGCCGGCGCTGCCTTTTCGTCCGACGGACAAGATCGACATTGTGAACGTGGATTTCGTGGCCGATGCGATCGCCACGCTGCATCAGAAAGACCGTCCGGAGCACGACACGTATCATCTCTCGTCCGGGATCGGATCTCATACTTTTCGCGAGATTACCATGGCGCTGGCAGCAGCGCAGAACAAGCGCGCGCCCGTATTCGTTCCTGTGGTGGAGCGTCCGTTTGCGGGATCGGTAAATTTCCTGGCGAATCGCAAAGGCGCCATTGGCAAAAGCGCTTCGCTGATGAAGGTCTTCATGCCATATCTAGTGTGGAATACTGTGTTCGATAACCGGCGCGTGACGACTGAACTGGGAAAGAATCCTGTGCCGTTCTCCAAATATTGTTATCCGCTGTACAAATTCAGCAGCGAGAACAATTTCGCCTACAAGTACCGTGCCTGGCCGGCGAAGGCGGGAGGGACCGCCGCATGATGGACTTCATTCTCGAAGCCTGGGTCAGCGGTTCGATTGAGCGCGCCAAGGCGGGATGGATGCTGGGAGCAGGCAATCGCTGGCGGCCGGGCGAGAAACTGAAGCTGTTATTTGCTGGCTACAACGGCACG
>CAYOVU010000244.1:0-18151 GCA_964407505.1 uncultured Acidobacteriaceae bacterium
AGATCTGCGTGTTCGAGGTTCACGCCGCCTTCCGCGAAGCCCGCTAGAAGACCCGATTCCCATGCGATTCCGACCGGGCCGCCACCACCGAGAATAAGCGCTCGTTTTGGCATCGAGGATGCTCCCTCCTAAGAATGTGAACCTTTATATCCCGTTTGCAGGGCTGGTTTGAAGAAGTCAGGACAGTCTGAATGCTCGGCTCTTGGGCGCGCGATGTTCGCGAGTCCGCGTACGAAAAAGCAGGCTTCCTCGGAGATTTCTCGATTTGCCTTGTGGGTCACCACAGAGGTGGCACCGTTCGAGACTTTGGCCGAATGTGAAGCTGATCGCGACACGATGCACAAGGATATCGATCCAGTCACATCTTCATTCAAGGCGCAGTGCGTCAGGATCAGATTCAGCCCTCGCAGCTCATTTTCGCTCAATTCTCTCCGTCGAGAATCGAGCCTGTGCCCCACTTCGCCCCACCGTGCAGGGTCCGCTGGCGCGGCGAGCGCCGTTACGTCATTGTTGACTAACACATTGATGATTCGATCCCAGCGCTAGCGTTGTGCGCAGGAGAGGAATCGTGGACGAAATTGTTATTCGGTCAAAAAACCCTGCCCGGATCACGCTTGAGGAAGCCGAAGAACTTGCGGAGGCCATTCGCCCACTCACGCTCAACACAAACATAAATGTTGAGGGCAGCGATAGCGAACGACGACCTGGAACCTACGGGGTTACTTTTTTCCAGATCATCGAGATAGTTCTGCCGACCGCCGCGCTCGTCGGAAAGGAGTTGATACAAGAAGTCACGAAGGCCGCTGTCCAGTGGGCTAGGTCTCGGTTTAAACGAAAGAAGGGGACCCCGATTTACATCCCGATTTACGGGCCCGACGGAGATATTGTGAAATCTGTCGTCATAAAGAACGATACCGATGAACCGGAGGACCGTACAGAACAGGATAGAGAGCTGAGGGACTGGTTGAAAAAGCCTGACAGATGAGCCTCTCCGGCTACACCAAGTGCTCGTGACCCAGGTATTTAGTTACTATCGGCCAACTCGCGGGGGAGAGACCGGCGAAATGTCGGGCTCCCCGGCGATGTTTCTGACCTTGTCAAACTCAAGAGTAACCCGAACATCGGAGAAGGCATCAACACCGGACACTCGAACGCCAAGACGACAGGCCTTTACGACCGGCGCAACGATGACATCAGTGTCGGCGAGGTGGAGAGGATTGGGATTTAACGTGAAAACGTGGAGGGGCGATGACGTTGGCAGACAATGAGAATGAACAGCAATTCGAGACGTTGCCTTATTACAAGTACCAGGCCTTTCCAGCGGGAGACCAAGAAAAACTGGGATGGGTAAGAGACATTCTGATTGAACACAAGCTCTTCTTCGCTGGCCGGCAATCTTTCAACGACCCCTTTGACTGTGTAGTTCCTAGTCTCTTGCAAACACCAGGGACCTTTTACAAGAGATATGTCGAGGAGCTTCTAGACAAGGACTTCCCTGATGCGCCTGAAGCTGAGTGGCTGGCCAAGAGGGAGCGGCTGATGTCCGTCAAGGCGCTGGAGGGCATGCGCGAGGATGTTCAAAAGGAAATTGATAAAGCCGGCATAACGTGCTTCTGCAAGGTGAGAGACGATATTCTGATGTGGGCTCACTATGCCGATAAGCACAAAGGCCTCTGTTTTGAATTCGATGGCTCTCCGAACTGCAATTTCTTTGGTGACGCTCAGCCAGTGAAGTACGAGGACTTTACATATGTGCTTCCGGGCGAGGATTCGGGAAAGACCATGGAGCGGGTAATTCTCACAAAGTCGAAGCACTGGTCTTATGAACGGGAGTACCGAATTTTTCGGCCTGATATGGCTTGCCAGAAAATCGATTATCCGGTCGAGCTTTTGACCGGGATAATATTTGGGTGCATGATGGACAAGAATGAGGTTCAATTGTTAAGGCAGTGGGTAAGAGAGGGAAACTGCTGCGTAGCTTTTTTTGAAGCTAAACCCAAGGCCAATGAATTTGGTCTGGATATCGTTCGGATAGACTGATTGATCGCGATTTGAATCCGTATTTCATATCTTGATGGATCCCATTAGCGGCCTAGTGTTGCTGCGGAGTCCCGAACACGCGCTGCTCGAACGAGGTCAGTGTGCGTTCACTGAAACCCAGTAGCATCGGAACACCGAGAAGGGTCAGACTTTTGACTCCTGCACAGGTGACGGGAGATGTTGCGCAGGCGTTTAAGGCATCCGCGAAGGTTTGATTTTGAATAGAAATAGGAAGCCATCCAAGGAATGCAGAGCCTATAAGGCTGGCGACGACGCCGATACCAATTCGGGTCAAAATCCGGCGACCATAAGCATCGAGTTCACCGGACAGGCTGACGTCTAGTGCTGGCAGCTTCGCCATAACACTGACGCAACTCCCTGCCGCCCCCGCGCATAATAGTCCGAAGAACAGCAACGGTGAGAACCAACAAGCGAAGTGGAAGGCAAAGACGGCCAACAACGGCAGAATGATGGCTGCTCCGAACAGCCAGCGCGTATAACCTCGCATCGTGTCTTCGTAATCGTTTGTGTAATCTGCCCAAGAATCTTTTTCTTCAAATAGAGCGCGTAATGCGCTACGGGCTGACTCCGCGTCGGTGTCGGCTAGTTTCTTACTTAGCAAATCGCGCAGCTTTTTAATCGCCGTTTTAGGAACCCCCCATTCCTCGATTAGGTCAAAAGCCATTTCGCCTTCATTCTTTATTTCGGTCACTGGACAAAAGTACGCCCTAAATTGGCCCTGTTGTTCCGCGTCGTCGGTTAAATCATCGAGGTCGTCGATGTAGACCGCTTCTTTGGCGCTCGCCTCGATTTCCGTTATACGCTTCAGCACCTTCTCCAAAAGTACGGTGTCGATGATGTCGTTGGCGGTCCGAGGACGTTGGTCCATCGCCTCGACGCCTAATCTTTCCCCGGTAATCTCTGAAATTGCTTCGACGCGGCGCTTCTCAAGTTTCCATTTCTTACGCCAACCGGGTAGCCACCACCACCACCATTTACGCATTTCAAGGCCCCCGCACGGTTTGAGGTTTTTGCTTCGCAGCCTCGCAAATTCGCTCCTCCCCGGCCAGACCCTATGTCCGCCGGAAAAAAATCGCGACAGCTTGGCAGGGGCGGGAACCATTGCGCCCGCCCTATCTAATTCCGGTTGCTCGGTTCCTTTGGGGCCGACAAGGTATGAAGATTCTTCCTCATTTTATCCTTTTCTCTCAAGTGCCTAAACCTCGGGAGGGTCCAGAAACGATAGAAGAGGTAAAACCAAAAAATATTAACCAGCAAAACTAAGGCGGAACCAAGTATCGTGTACAAAGCCCCCGACGCTATCTCTATGCATAGAAAAAGATCATTTAGAATTAACCACCCGGCGATGAATATGACAAACGCATTTTTGTACTCTCGCCTTTCTCTAGCTGCTACCAGACCGCGATCGGTTCGGATGCGCAACATCTATTCTGACCTCTGCCGAAGTACACCGTATTCTGGAAACCAGAGTGCAACAAGCGCGGCGAGCAGAAATACAGCACCCGTATCGAGGTGGGTCCTTGACCGTGATTCGGATGTAACGAGTCGATAAACCTCGACAGCAAGTCCCGTCAGGGCTGCACCCAAAAACAAAATCAACACGTATCGACAAAAGAGAGCGAGCGATCGGCGCCGTTCTCCAATCACAGATCCTCGCCAAGACGTCGACCCCGACAGGATCAAAACTGCATACACCGAAAGGGCGAAAGGTCCATCCACCCACATCAGTGTGGGCAGAAGGTTCATTGACGGTGCCGGTAGATACCCGTTGGCTTCGGCGCGCGGGAGGATGATCAGTGTCCAGGCAGACAATACTGATCCGAGGAGAAAAGTGACCAGCATTCTGGGCAAAGAACCAGCTGCACCAGCAGTTTTCACGGGACGTTCCCGGAGTTCATCATCTGCTCTGTCTCGTCAGGGGATTCGGATTCCAGGGCCGGAGGATGATCAGGAGACCTGCGATGGAATTGGTGGCGGCCTCTGGACAGGCTGTGGAGTCGCCAAGGGCTTTGAAGCTTTCGCCATCGCGATTAAGCGCCATTTCTCTGTCGGTTGACCCTCTGTTATCGTTCGTTCTAAGAAGCATACTTGCAGTCCGGAGGGAAAGGGGGAAGCCGCCATCATGGACCGCCAGCCAGTGACGATTCACTATCGCCGCCTCGACGACATGACGGGAGCTTTTGAGACAACCCCTCTGGAACGTGCGGTGCGGCAGGCTATGACTCGGCAGATCGAAGGCGGTTCGCCTTCGGAGCACTGGAACAGCGTGCCTGGATGGTCCCCCGATGTACATTAGCGACAAAACAAATGGTTCGTCGATCGTTGAGAAAATCGGATTAGAAGGAGGATATGAGGTTGGAGTTACAGCAGGCTTTTGAGATTTTTCAGCAAAATGACAACGAGCCGCTCATGCCCTGGCTGCTCCAGGGCGATCATATCTGTCGGCAACCTCGTCCTCATCGGCTGGCTACGTGTCCTTGGGGGTCGTTGGACGACAATGGTGCTCCTAGACTTCCAGACGATTTATACACGGAAGCTGACGCACGGCGAGACACCCCGGACGCACTGAATGACCGGCTCAGGTCTGGCGGCCAACTCAAACCAAGATAGCTTATGAATGTACCGCCAGCGGCCCTCCATCAATTACGCGAGCTTTGGTTTCCGCGTGGTCGCCGATTACGACATCATTTTGGAGATCCGAGCGTATTCCCTGCAGGGCGCCGACAGACATTAGCTTGCTTATCTTGACTAGCTGCTCGGCCGGGGGTCCTGAGGAAATTTACTTTCGACGAACTCCTCGGCGAATCTCTTAATAACGGTTCCGGGTGTCTGCAGAAGACCGGGAACTACGCAGTCGAACGGGTCGTTAAAATCTTTGCGAGTGGCGAAAAACAGCCTATATTCAACTAAGATTTCTCTTAACCATGCCCGTTTGTCCGGGTCGGTCGGGAAAGCTTGGTACTTGTAGAGAGGTATCGTCTCGAATTGCTGTTGAATCTCGTCCTCTGCCGTCAATCAGTCCTCCGCCGCCGTCGCGGTCAAATCCCGACCCACCGCTTCCTCGCACACCTTCTGCGCGGCCTCGAACGCATCTTCGTCTTGATCCTCCATGCCCTTCCAAGTGTTCCAAATCGCGGCTTACCTACAACTTATAAACACCCCGCGCTTGGAACGGGTAGCTCGAATCCCGCGCTCCGCAAATCGTCCGTTGGAATCAGTTCATCTGTCAACTGGATGTGAAAGAAGGGATGGTCATGCTGTCCACCTTCCACAAAGTCATAGTGCAGGGACTGCGCCAACGTGGCACCATTATTTTGAAATGACAAAATAATTCACATAGACCGTGGACTTCGCCAGCATGGCAATTTCAACTGTCGCCGAGGCTTCATGCCTGTCGAAACAAACCCGTTTTCGTCGGTTGATCGGACCAATAGTTGTATGTCCTAACGACAAGATGGACAACGCAACCTCATCCAAGCAGAATGCATGGAAAGAACGCTCGAAAACAGGACGGAACTCATAACAAAATGACGAAACAAAGTGATCCATTCTTCGAGGCGGTAGTTGCGATCGCTAATGCAATCTGTAAGTTCGTAAAAGATGCCAAGGAGGCAATTGATGACCATTCAGTCACCGACCCGCCTAACAGGCGATACCTAATGCTGAAATCGATGGAAGGACTTCTCGGGGACCTCGAACGAATACGGGAGATGCGTGCGAGCGGTAACTCCTTCACGATGGACGAGTTAGATGCGCTTTTCGCGGCGCTGGATAGCTTTCGAAATGAGCTATCCAAATTGACTTTGTGATCGTATTTTGCATTGCGCCGACGCGCCTCAATTCCTTGGCTGACGAAAATCCGGGGCGATTTAGAGGCGAATATGTCGCGCGACTTTTCCACACGCGATGAATCAAATAGATCTACTATCCTTCGGCCATAGCCTTTAGAAGGGGAACAAAAGAAATGCCCGTCGGGATACTTCACTTGAGTGACATCCATTTCAACGATGAAGAGCCGAATCCAGTTCTCGATAGGACGAGGCAAATCGCAGACGCATTCCTTAGTCGCCTGCATGAGGTGGCCGTGCCGATAGTTGTGGTCACGGGAGACATTGCATTCCACGGTAGAGCTGACGAATACAATCTGGCGCGCAGATTTCTGGATGACCTAATCGCTGACATCGCCATGGGCAAACAACTAGAGCCCAGAGCCATCCCACTAGTCCTGATTCCGGGCAATCACGATTGCGACTTTTCTACGGAACACTCTGTTCGACGAAATCTCGTCGCGCGACTGGATGATTTGGCTAGAGACGCCTCGCAAGACACCTCAACCATGCAAGGACTCACTTCGATTCAGCAGCAATACTTCGATTTCGCGCAGGTACTTTCACCAACAGGGACCGGGAATCCGCTCTACAGAAACTTAACATGGGCAATTGATCTTTCTTCCTTCAAGAACCCTGTGACATTTTTCTGTTACAATACGGCTTGGGTGTCTCAGAAAAAAGAAAAGCAGGGGAAGCTTGTTTTTCCGCTTGACGCCGTGCCCCCAAGCGATACGCCGAACCAATTGGTCGTAAGTGTATTTCATCACCCTTACAACTGGTTGGAAGCGTCCACGAGTCGAAAATTTCGGCGAGCCGTCGAAGAGACCTCCGACGTGGTTTTGACTGGCCATGAGCACGATTCGGAGGTTTACACGCGACGATCAAGAGATCAGTTTGCGACTCAATATGTTGAGGGAGACGTATTGCAAGTTGGTGGCTCCGATCATAGTGGCTTTAACGTTGTACAGATCGAGCTGGAAGACCAACGCTGGCAAGCTGCGGGATTTATTTGGCGAGAATCCGATGGACTCTACACTCCCGAGGAAGATTCCATTTGGAATCAATTGGAGAGATCGAAGAGGGTTCGACTCAACTTTGAAGTCACTTCCGAATTCGCGGCGCATCTAGGTGACCCGGGCGCCAATTTCACCCATCCCCGTAAACCTAGGCCTACTCTGAGAGATTTGTTCGTCTATCCCGATATTGATGTCACGCGACCAGCCAAACCAGAGGTTACTGAGTTTGTCTCAGGGCAAAGCCTGCTGAATTTGGTTCTCGAAGAACACCTGTGCCTTTTTCTCGGAGCGCCCAGATCCGGTAAAACTGCTCTTAGCAAAATGTTCTTCTCTGACCTTTCTTCCGCTGGAAAGGTTCCACTGCTCCTTCCTTCATCAGCTATAAGATATAGCAGTCCCGGCTCTCTCGACAAAGTCATCAGAGAAGCAGCCTTAGAGCAGTACGGGAAGTTGCACGAGGAGCGGTTTTCGCAACTAGCGCCCGAGAGCAAGGTCTACATTATAGATGATTTTAATCGCATTCCGTTGAACGCGGCTTCCCGAGAAACTCTTACTGAACATCTCCTAAAGCGCGCGGAGACAGTAATTCTGCTCGCCGACCAGAGCGTAGAGTTTGATACCGCCCTGGGAGGCGAAGATCCTGGATATCTGTCTAAGGGATTTCGGTTCTGTCGGATTCGAGAACTGGGGCACTTTAGACGAGAACATCTGATACGCCGATGGCTTACGCTAGGGTCCGAAGAGACTTACGAAGAAGACGACACGACGTTTCGAGTGACAGAAGTCGGTAGAACCATTAACACCGTGCTCGGTCGGCGCTTACTGCCTTCGCACCCAATCTTTGTTCTGACGCTATTGCAGATTCTTGAGGCTGGTCAGACTCCGAAGACCGTAACCGGATCGTTCGGATACATTTATGAAACGTTGATTGCCAGCGCGCTTGCAAAATTCGGAGGGACTGAAACACTCGACACCAAATTTACCTATCTGAGCCGACTGGCGTATCGGATGTACAAGGACGGAGTCCGATCCCTCTCTGAAGATGCGACCGCAGAAATCGCAGGCCGATATTTCCAAGAATACAAGGTGCGAATGTCGACTAAAATGTCTTCGGAGCTACTCGATAGTCACATCTTGATCGGAACTTCAAAGGGAATCGAATTTCGGTACAGCTATCTCTACTATTTCTTCGTCGCGAAGTATCTGCAGGAAAACATCCACGACAACGAGGATTCGGCAGAGATTCGCGACGACTTATCTGAACTCAGCTCCCGCTTATACAACGAAGACGCTGCGAACATTCTTATGTTCTACGTCTATTTGACCAAAGATACCGTACTGATTCGCCAGATTGTTGAGAACGCGCAAAACATCCTTGCAGGCGAGGCTCAGTGTGATTTTAAAGATGACGTGCAATTTGTCAGAGTCTCGTCTGGAGCACCAAAACTCGTCTACGTGGAGACGGCAAAGCCCGCCGTACGGGAGAGATACCTCAAGCGACTCGATGATGCTGAGGAACGTGACAAAAAGAAGCAGCTAGCAGCGTCTGCCCAGTCAGAAGAAGGCGCGAACGATGTTCAAAGCTTGGGCGGGCAGCTCAATGCGGGAATGAAAACGCTAGCCGTTGTCGGGCAGATTTTAAGAAACTTTCCTGGTTCGTTGCGAGGCGAAATGAAGGAACAAATGGCCCGGGAAAGCTATAAGCTGGGTCTTCGGATACTCGGCGTAACCTGTCGCAGAATGGCCCCAGTCGCAGAATTCGCCAGAACGCGCCTGAATCAAGGTGAAGGGAAGGTGCTCGGCACCGGAACCAAAGAAGAGCGGGAACAGCGCTTAAACAGGTTCTTCGTCTATATTGGTACGCTTCTAGGCTTTGGAACGATAAAGTCCGTTTCGCAGGCCGTGGGTTCCGGCCAGCTGAAGGAAATTTACAAGGGTTTGATCGAGGCCGATACTTCAATTGGGTTCTCGCTTATCGATCTCTCTGTACGCTTGGACCATCTTCGTCCATTTCCTGAAGAGTTGCTCTTTAAACTGTACAAGCAGTCCCGTGGGAATGAATACGTTAGATCATTGATCAGAGCCTTCGCGCTAGAATACATGTATCTGTATCCCTGTAAGCAGACCGTAATTCAAAAGGTATGCACCAATTTGGGCATCGAACAAAAGAAGACGCACCTTATCGATCCCAGGTATAGGTTGTGAGTTCTGACGGGTTTCGCTTTCGCACTAGAATCATCGGTGCGTCGTGGTGCATCTAAATGCAGATACTTGAGAATCGAGTCGCGATAGTCACCGGCGGGACTGGCGCGCTGGGCCGCGCAGTCGTCGAGAATTTCCTGATGGCGGGTGCGAAAGTCGCAGTTCCCTAGGTCGTGGACGCGGAGATACCTCTACTGCAAAAGCAACTCGGCAACCGTTTCCCGACGTCGAAATGCATGCTTCAACCGAACTTCGACTCCGCTCCGACAACGGTCCGCATCCACCGATGCGGCTACGTCTCGCAGTGCAAAGCTCGCGGATGTTTGAAGCGCGCGACCGTGGTCGCCCCGAAGGTTGACGGCGCCCGCCGACACGTTCGCCAGATCGAACTGTGCGCGCCGCATTGCGAAATCGTCATCGAGCGCGAGCGGGCACGCGGGCTTGAGATTAGCGACCGACGACGAATAGGTGCCCCAGCGTTGTCTTCGCTTCAAGCGAAAGAAAAAAGGAACCAGCGCGCACAAAACGCCAGCCCGTCGCCGACTAGAAAAGGGGTAAACCCAGCCCGGCGCTGATGTAACCAAATTGCCGCGCAAGCGTCTACTCGTCGCATGATACCGGATTTCAAAGGCCATCATTCCGTCGAGGATTCGAAACCTGGTGAGCCGCCGTCGCTGCATCATTGCGACCGATGCGGACTGAAAGCCTCCCTCAGACCGGATGGCTCGATCTACTTCGACGTTCAGCGAACCGGCGTATTTCTAAGAACAAGTAACAACAACATGCGCTTCAACACGTCGCGTATTCTGCCCTGTAAAGACTGGTCGGTAGGTCGTCCTCGTCCGGTGTAGTTCTGCTCTGGTCTGCGATCCCGCTTCATCCCGTACCCGTCCGCTAAATCGCTGTTCCGGCTCTTTACGTTCTGATAAATCGAGCGCATGAAGCCACGCCACGCAGCCGCGCTTGCTCTTGTGGGCTGGTATCTGATGCTGCCAGCGCAACCAGTGGAGCGAGGGACTGCTAACGCGACGCCCTCTCCGGAAGCTGCCTCAACATTTGCCGTCTGCAAAACACAGCGGGAGCGAAGAGGAGCGACGCTAGCTTCTTGATGATCCTGTGATTGGGGAAAGAATGGCCGACGCCAAATGTCTAAATTCGGAGACACCGCGCCCTAAATAGAGCGACAGAAACAATTCGGGCGCAAGCGATTCGGCGCTCCGTCGAATCATAGCCACTATGGAACCACTGTTGGCGCTCGAATAGAAACCCGAAAAAACGCTGAAACGCTCTAAGTCACTCTCCCCCATGGTTTCGGTGGTGGTGGGCCGTTGGAGACTCGAACTCCAGACCCGCTGATTGAGAGTCGGCAGGCGCTGCGCTTACTCTCCAAAGCCCGCTAAGGCTTCTGGGCGATCCAGTCAAGGGGAAGTTCAACACGACCGTCCATCAGCATCTGCAGGCTGGTTTGGGGAGACACCTCACCCTCGGCGATCGCTTCAACAAACGCCGGTGAAACGAAGGCGAGTTTCGTCAGGCGCGTAACGTATCGTTTTGGTAGTCCTTCGCGGCGCGCGATCTCAACCAGCGAACGGACACGACCTGATGCCAACTCCTCGAACCATCCTCTCGCTCGTGCGAACGCTTTAAGCAGCGCAGCATCGGGTTTTCTCGGCTCATCGCCTCCGTTGATGATGAACCGCATCTCGACGCCACGTCTTTTTACCTTCAACGGAACAACCCGGAACAGATGGAGCACCTTGTGCAGCGGGGCGCTGCCTGGACCGCTCCAAGGGACCGATATCTTCAGTCCGAGTCGAATACCTTCGTCTGTCAGCACTGTCTTTTCTACCAATTCGAGCAGAGCCGTTGAACGTTCCCTCTCAGCAAGCAACCGATCCCTCGACTCGGCCACCAAAGTGAAGACCTGATCAATATTGGCGTCCGGCGTTCCGGCGACCTGCAAGGCCTCGATAATAGCCACCTTGTCGTCCAGAATGCTCCGCGCAGCGATTGCTACAGCTCGTTCAAGTTCCGGCGCCGGCACCCGCCAACCACGCTGTCCCTCCACTTTGGAACCTCTGACCAACGCTCGTGACACGTAGTACCGATATCGCCGCCGGTCTTTCACCGTGGCTTGGACATAGAACGGCTCGCCGGTTTCGTCGAAGACCCTTCCCGCGAGCGGACTCGGTGAAACTTTGGTTCGAGACTCGGTCGGCCGAGCGACGCGATTCTGCAGGTGCCGCTGAACTTTCTCCCAGAGTCCACGTTCCAGGATCGCTTCGTGTTGCCCCGGATGCCGCTCCCGTTTGTGACGAATTTCACCGATGTAGATCGGGTTGGACAGCAGTTCGTACAGCGCGCCGCGCGAAAAGCTTTGCCCTCCGGATTTGTTTCCCTTTCTCGAGACGCGGATCTTCGACAAGACGCCGTCCCGGTCGAGAGACTTCTTTAGCTTCGGGACAGAACCTGTTTTCAGATAGCGCTGGTAGATCTCGCGCACGGCCGCAGCTTCAGCCTGGTTGACCACCAAACGGCGATCATCGACGTCATACCCCATGGACGGGCATCCGCCCATCCAGATTCCTTTTCGCTTCGAGGCTGCGATCTTGTCCCGTATCCGCTCTCCCGTAACCTCGCGTTCGAACTGGGCGAATGACAGGAGCACATTGAGTGTCAGTCGGCCCATCGAGGTGGTGGTATTGAACTGCTGGGTTACCGCCACAAACGAGACGCCCTGCGCGTCGAAGACCTCGACCATCTTTGCGAAATCGGCCAGCGATCTGGTCAGCCGGTCGACCTTGTATACGACCACGACGTCGATCAGGCCATGGCGGATATCTTCGAGCAGCCTCTGCAGAGCAGGCCGCTCCATATTCCCTCCGGAGAGACCACCATCGTCGTAGGCCGTCTTGACCAGTTTCCAGCCCTCGCCCTGCTGGCTCTTGATAAAAGCCTCGCTCGCTTCGCGCTGTGCGTGCAGCGAATTGAAGTCCTGCTCGAGGCCCTCTTCCGAAGACTTTCTCGTGTAGACGGCGCACCGGCGGATTGCATTGCTAGCGCGCTCCATTGCCTGCCGCCTTTGCTGGTGCCTTGAGCCCGAAGAACAAGGGCCCTGACCACTGGCTCCCGGTGATCATCCGGGCCACCTGCGAGAGTGAACGGTAACGCTTGCCGCGGAACATCACCCCGTTTTCGACCATAGTGACCTCGTACCGCGTACCGCCCCATTCCCGGATCAGGATTGTGTCAGGGCCGACTCTTCTCGTCGGCACGACCTTGGACGGCTTGCGCACTCGGGCATTTTCGGCGACGCGCTCGAGCAGTCGACGGGTGGCCGGCTTGAGCCCACCCAGCGCGTTCTCCTGGATGCGGTACGCGACCGCTCGCCTTAGCCAGTCCCGGCTCAGATGTGGGGGTGCTTCGATTTCGTAGAGAAGCTTCCATTGGGATCTTAGTTGAGCGAGATCGAGTGATTCGAGGCTCGCGATTTCTGCTGAGAGCTTCTTACGTTCCTTGTCCGATACCTTTCGCATGGTGCCTGCCTCCTCGACAGGTAGACAGACACATCGCTCTGTGAAGGCGCACAGTCCAGTCGAGAGCCGGTAAAGCTTCTTAAGTCTGAACGAGCACTATGTGGCAGAAACCTAAGCAATTCGGGCGGCAACGCCTACGAAGCCTAGAGTGATTCGCGCAACGCACTGAAGATCAAAGGGGCCCGGATAGCTGCCCTTCTAAAAGATACCACCGGCGGGCCTTTGCTCTCTCAGGTTGCGATCCTCAACTACCACTGACATTATTTTGCTCGCGATCTACTTCGCGAGTCACGAAAGCTTGCGATAGTTGGACGCGATCAACGGCTAAACAAAGAACAGAGCACTCCATGGACCTTCAGAAAATCTTGTCAGATCTCACTGCGGAAAAAGATCGGATCGTTAGGGCGATAGAATCACTCCTCGAGTCGCCCTCAAAGCGTGGTCCGAAGAAGGGTGTGAAGCGCCCACGGGCGACGGGTAAGCGTCGCGGTGGAATGACTCCCGAGGGCAGGCGGCGCTTGTCACTGGCCATGAAGAAGCGGTGGACGGAACGTAAGCGAAAGAAATCCTAACTGTTCCGTAACCTAGACTTTAAGCTCGAAGGCAGAGCGGCCGGAAGCTACTCCTCTGTGATTGGGGCGATAGTTCGCCTTCCAATCGCCCTGTTGGTGGCAATGACCCTCTCCGCCCAGGTTTTGCCCGGCCTCATTATTCTTGAAAATTTCCGAACCTAAGTCATCGAATTCACTCGCTTCATCCGCCGCACAGAGCAAACATCGCGTGCGAGCCGATATGGCTCAGGAGAAATACAGCGAATGGATGCGTCGAAATTGACAAACGGAAAAATCGGGACCGTTCCTCCGGCTAAGAGTGGTCAGCCGAGCGCGGTGCGTTCTGAGGCCAAGAAGGTCGATAAGAGACCGATCGGAAAAACAGCTAAGACAGAACGTCCGAACGTAAAGGCAATCAGAAAATCGAAATCGGAGAAGCTCGTCTGCCGCTACTGCGGAAGTGACGATTTGGCTCCCAGCTTCGTCAAGCGGCGAGATCGCCGATGCCGCAAATGCTTCAGCAAGCGCTATGGTTCGGGAGCCCGGCCGCGGACGAAGAAGACGAAGATCAAGAAGTAGATTGCTCAAATCGATGAGAGGGGCCGAGCTCGGAAAAGAGCTCGGCCCCTGAGCATTTTCAGAAGGATTGTTCTTCCCATTCCGACGCCACCTACCGGGAACAACCCCCCAGGATTCGGCCTTTCGCTTTTCAACCGATTCAGTTTGCTACTGCGATCGTCGAGAGTAGTCTCAGCGCCCCTCGATGACATCCGTTACGCTGTCGCGCCCGCGCCAGAAGGATTTAGTAATGGACAAGGTATAGTCGATTAACGTGAAAGTCCCGCAAGGCTACCAATGGTGGCACGTCGCATTTGATGCTGAAGCGGACGCACGACTCGCGATCGCAAAAGCATTCCCAGAAGCCAGATTGTCGACGCAACGCGAGCTAGCAACGCGTTTCAAATTAAAGATGGTGCATCATATCAGTTGCCGAAGACTCTCCATCTGAATTAAGCCGTTTACTCTCTGAAAAAAGAAACAGACCAGAACAGTAAAGCGCCAGCCCGAGTGTTGACATCTTTGTCCGCAGTATTTTCGTATTCAGAACTCTCGTGCAGCTTAAGGCGAATTGCGCCTCTTGTCCGAGAGGTTTGCAGGTGGGATCGAGGAGATCCCACCGACAACTGCTACTTATCAGTGAGCGGCTGGCCGCTGTTCCTTGGGAACAGAAGCCTCGCCGGTATAAGAGATATCCACGGCGCCACCAGCCTCGAGGATCTTCTTCGCACGATCGCGCTCTTTGCTATCCTCGGTATGGACAGAGAGCAGGATGTTCCCGTCTTTGACCTTTCCCTCGTAGCGTTTCGCCTCATACTCGGGGATACCCATGCCGATGAGTGCTCCGGTAAGCCCTCCGGCCGCCGCGCCGCCTGCTGCGCCAGCTAAAGCCGCCATGATCGGGCCCGCTGCGATAAACACTCCGAGTCCCGGAATCGCCAACGCTCCGATACCAACCATCCAGCCCAACGCCCCGCCCAGGACTGCGCCGGTGCCTGCTCCAGTGGCAGCGCCTTCAGGAGCCTTGGTGTGTTGCTCGTGAGCAAAATCCTTGCTTCCCTGTTTGTCGGGAAAGAGAACTGAAATGTCGTTCGAGGTGAAACCGGCCGCTTTCAAATTGTCGGCTATCAGGATCGCCTGAGATTCGCTCTTTGCTATGCCGAATATTGCTTTCTTGGACATTTTGGCTCCTTACTACTGAGTTTTGACTTCGAGTTGGTTGTCGACGTTGCCTGCGCCCGCGATCGCCTTCGCCTTGCTCGCGATGGCGATTTTTTCCGCTTCCGTGTTGACGGGACCGCGCAAAGTGACATTCCCATTCGCGGTGACGATCTTCACGTTATGCGCCAGCATCGAGAGCGCCTGATCTTTGACTACCGCTCTGCGTATCTTGCGGGTGAGTGCCACGTCACTTTTGGCACTGGATTGTTCGCCGGCCGTCATTGCGTCCGGAGCGCGATCTCTGACATTGACGGCGGTGTTATTGGGTGCGACAGGCACCGAATCTTGGGCCATTGTGACGGTACACAGACCTAACAGTGCCGAGGATGCTATTAGTATTAGTGCGACTCGTTTCAACGATTGTTACCTCCTGTTATCCATTTTAAAGAACATGACTGAGCACGAACCAGATGACGAGAACCGATACCGGAACTCCCAATAGCCATGCGATTCCATATTTCATTTTTCGTCCTCCAGTTTTGACGCACCGCCTGCTAAGGTGCGACCAAAATCAGGCTCTCCAAGGCGCTTCGTGGGAGTGCCGCGGGCTGTTTCCTGCATTCGTCGTGAAATACCATGGCTTGCTTGGAACGTGATCAGCGCTTGTCGCGCGACTCACTTTGCCGCCGACGTGTGCGCTGTGCGCGGACTGGATCGCCAGCGACACGCCCATTAGAAGTCCGGCTAAAATAGTCAATCGCATATCTTCAAATCACGCCGAGCAGCCACAGTACGAGAAGGACCACAACAATTCCTCCAAGAGAAATGGGAAGGTACATATCGACTCCTCAGGCCTTAAGGTCAGACTTGTGGTTGGTCTAGCGGAACGCGGTCAAAGGCTGGTGGAAGAACCGCCGTTTGGGCTGGATCAATTCGGGCTCGATCCGTATGTCGATCCCGAGCTATCTGAACTTATATCGGGTTTGATAGGAAAGCCATCGCCAGACGTTCTATCCGGTTACCGGAATAACGAAGATCGACGACCAAAAATTTATGTCTGCCACCTAAGGCTGGTATGGTGAATAATGTCAATGAAAAGTAGTTGTGCGAGCAGAATGATAATCAGCGCAAAACGATCTAGCGTCCTTTCAGGGCTTCTAGCGAGAGAGGGTGATGTGTGACTTCCGAAAGCTTACAATTCGATCCTGAGGATCCACGCAATCGGCGCGTGGCGTCCGAGATCGTCGACCTGTTACTGTTTTACAAAACCGGAGTGGGCCGACCGCGGGACATCGTTACGAAAATGCGATTCGTCGTCGAGACCTACTGCACCTTCATATACCCTAGTTTCTTCGGCTCGGATGATACCCTATCGAGCATCGTTGAGAAGATCCGTAATGCTGGGAAACAGCATCCCGCTTGCGCACTTCTCGATGAACTAGACGAAATTCACAATTACTCGTGGGATCATTGCCGTGACGATGCTCCTAATCGTGACGTCGCGGACCCGCTCGACCTGACAGAGCTGACTGGCTATGTTCGACGCACTTTGAAGATCGTTAAGGCGATACCGAAGGTGCCATGAGTCGAGTTGCACTGTGAAGCATCACGCCTGGCCGCTGCGCCTTCTCAAAACTTACCTCTGGCGGATGTTATTGGTCGTCAACGCTGGTCTGCGGCCAGGTTCCCGGAGCCTCAGCCTGCGCAAGCTACCACCTTGCGAGATTAATTCGGAAAGGCGCTTTCGAAGACATTCCGCGTCCAGCCCAACCGCGTCGCACGCCAGATCGAACGACAGCAAGCTTGTGATGCCGTTGGCGAAGATCCACGACGACGCCTCTTTGAAGGAGGCGCTGCTATCGCGATTCTCTCGCAGGACGAGATTGATGGCGTCGACAAGCACTGCGAGCACCAGACGTTGCTCGCTCGAAAACGTCCGTGCACCAACCGATCCAAAGAACTGGCACGGCAGGAGCACGTCCGAAATGAACGTTTCGCCGAAATTGACGGCCTCAACCGCGGCAAGAGAGTTAACGGATTCCATAGATGCTGCCTCCACTGAAGGAAAGGCACGCATTGACTTCTCTATGAGGGCATTTGGCCTAGCGTGCCAGGTTTCGGGGGGAACAGAGACCGACGACCTTAATCTAGTAGTTCTGCGAGTTGACGCCACCTCCAGCACGTCTCGAGGAGAACGATCCTTGACGTTCGCCTGCAAAATGAGTAGCTCCCCAACGAAATATGTCTAGTCTCACGCACTTTTAATACGTGCTCGCAAGGATGCAGATTTGGTGGACGTTGAGATTTCGCTCTCACAGATGTTTGACAAACGCATCATTATAAGTGGAGGCTGCAAAGCTGCTATCGATGCTGAATCGAACGGACAAAGAACGGGAGTTCATTCAGCGGCTCCAAGCGGAAGTGCCCGAACTGCGCGGCGGAAAGGTATCCTTCGAAGCGCTGGTTGGGAATATTCTGTTTGCCAATGGTGATTGCGTTGGCGTCGGCCGCCGCCGCAAACGGAAATTTACCCAGCTCAAGAAACGCCACAGAAAAATTTGAGCACGATAGTCACATCCAGCCGGAGGGATCTCCGCGGATGAGGAGCCACAACCCGGTGAGTGCCTCGACGAGCACGTGTTCCTCACGCTGGCTGAACCATGCGAGACCATCGACGGAAGGCGCCACGACTAGAATCGTCGGCGACCACATGGCAGTCTCGGTGCCTTAACGCCGAGCGAGTTCGCGGTGCTTAAGGGACAGGAAATTCAACTGCCTGGGAGCGAAACTCAACTGCCTAGGAGGGCGAAACAACCGACGGACTCTACTTATGACTGGCGGGAAATCGAGGAGCAGGCCAGTGTGGAACAGGTTTTAAGATGCCACACTTACGAAAGTCGAATAAATTGCCTAAGAGAGGGAGAGTCGAACCGGCGAATCGACTTCTGCGGGTTGCGACGGTTGTGGTTGGAATCCCACCGCTTGAGCAGAACGTACTGCTTTTGTCGCCGCGCAAGCAATCCCGATTTGACCATTTCGGCTATCATACGGGTCACCAACGGCCGCGAGCAGCCGATCATCTCGGATAGCTCCTGATGTCCGATTTCCGGAATCAGGATTATTCCCTCCGAGTCCCTTACCCCGGCCCGCTTCGCCAGATCGCTCATCACGATCATGAGCCGGTCCCAGAAGGGAAGGCTCAGCATGACGGTAAACCGCCGGAGGTTCTCCGACCA